>DATADL010000101.1:0-5995 GCA_036258555.1 Actinomycetota bacterium
TCACGAAGTCGCCCGGCCGCACCCTGTGGCCGGGCTCGCCGCTCTCGACGAACCCGAACGGCGGGACGTAGCCGCGCCCGACGAGGTCGCCGCCGCTCATCTCCTCGAGGACCGCCGTGCCCTCGCCGAGCAGGGCCGTAGCCGGGTCGCTTTCCAGGACGAACCGCACGTAGACCGACGGGTCCACGACGTCCCGGTAGGCCCCGGTCTGGTGCTGCTCGTGCGAGGACAGAGCGGTCTCGCAGCGGGGGCAGTAGGGGACGACCTTGAAGTCCTCCTCGAGCAGCCCCTTGTCCCAGATCTGCTTCAGGATCCACCAGACGCTCTCGACGTAGTCGCGGGACATCGTCCAATACGCGTTGTCCTGGTCGACCCAGTAGCCGATGCGCTCGGTGAGGCGCTCGTGGTCGTCGACGTAGCGCTGCACGGACTCGCGGCAGAGGCGCGTGAACTCCTCGATGCCGACCTTCTCCTCGATCTCCCGCTTCTGGGTGATGCCGAGGCTCTTCTCGACCTCGATCTCGACGGGGAGGCCGTGGCAGTCCCAGCCGGCCTTGCGCGCGACGTAGTGCCCGCGCATGACCTGGAAGCGGCAGTAGACGTCCTTGAACGCGCGGGGCTCGACGTGGTGGATGCCGGGGGGGTTGTTCGCCGTCGGGGGACCGTCGTAGAACACCCACTCGGGGGCCCCGGAGCGGTCCTCCAGCGTCCGCCGGAAGACGTCACGGTCGCGCCAGCGCGCCGCCACCTCCGCCTCCATCGCGGGCCACGAGACGTGCGGGTCGACGGGTCTGTAGGAGCGTTCCGGCATGCGCCACAGGTTAGCCCTCCGCGCCCCCGCCGGAGGGGTGACTGGCGCGCGTGACGGTGTGCTATCGTCCCGCAGCCATGAGCCCGGCCAAGAAGCCCGCAAAGAAGACCGCGGGTCGCTCGAAGACCACGTCTCGCAAGCCGGCCGCGAAGTCCTCGGCGAAGAAGACGACGGCGAAGAAGACCACCGCGAAGAAGGCCGTCGCGAAGAAGCCGACCGCGCGCAAGGCGACGGCGCGGGCCGCGAAGAAGACGACCGCGAAGAAGACGGCGGCGAAGAAGACGGGGCGGGCCGGGACGAAGACGACGGCCAAGAAGACGGCTGCTCCGAAGAAGACCGCTGCCAAGAAGACCGTCGCGAAGAAGACGGCGGCCAAGAAGGCTTCGGCTCCGAAGAAGACCGCCGCCGCCCGCCCGGCGCCCACTGCGAAGAAGACGGCGGCCAGGCCCACCGCACGGCCCCCGGCCCGCGGGTCGGCGCCCGCCGCTCGCGCCCCCCGCCCGGCCAAGCTCGACCGCAAGCAGCTCGCGGCCATCCGCGAACGCCTGCTCCAGGAGAGGGCGGAGCTGGAGCGACAGCAGAGCGAGCTGGACGCCGAGGGCACGCAGGGCGAGTCGCTCGCGGAAGCGGGGCTGGACGACGACTTCGCCGACGCCGGGACCGCCACGTTCGACCGCGAGCGGGATCTCTCGATCCGCAACAACATCACGGACCTGATCGACCAGATCACGCGCGCGGTCTCGCGCATCGACGAGGGGACCTACGGGACGTGCGAGCGCTGCGGCCGGCCGATCGACGCGGCGCGGCTCAAGGCGCTCCCGCATGCGCTCCTCTGCCTCGACTGCAAGCGCCGCGAAGAACGCGGCCGCTAGCTCTTCGTTGCGCGGCTACCGCCTTCTGGGCGTCGTCGCCGCGCTCGTCGTCGCGGCCGACCAGGTCACGAAGACGGTCGCGCTGGAAACGCTCTCCGACGGCCCGGTCGACGTCCTGTGGGGCGCGGTCACGCTGCGGATAACGATCAACTCCGGCGGCGCGTTCGGCGTCTTCCAGGGCGTCCCGGGCTTCTTCCTGGTGGCGACCGTCGGGATCATCGCGGGGATCCTCCTGTGGGCGCGACACGTCGACCACCGCGGCTGGCTGCTGGCGCTCGGGCTGGTGCTCGGCGGCGGCGTCGGGAACGTCGTCGACCGCGTCCTGCGAGACCACGGGGGCGTCGTGGACTTCGTCGACCTCCACTGGTGGCCCGTCTTCAACGTCGCCGACTCCTGCATCGTCACGGGTGTCGGACTCCTGCTCCTCCTCGGAGCGCGCGACGACAAGGGGGGATAGCTGCGAGGCGGAAGACCAGAACGGCTGCGAGGTGTGAACCGGTAGCGTCGCCGGCGTGAAGAGCGTGTCTTTCGCCGCCGGGCCGGAGGAGGCGGGCGTCCGGCTCGACGTCGTCGTCGCCCGGCGCGCGGCCGTCACGAGGGGCCTCGCGCAGGCGGCGATCAAGGAAGGGACGGTGACCGTCGGGGGCGTGGCGGTGCGCCCGAGCCACCGGGTCGAGGAAGGCGACGTCGTCGCGGGGTCGGTCGCCGTCCCGACCACCGAGCTCCCGCAGGGAGAGGCGATCGACCTGACGGTGCGCTACGACGACGACCGCCTGCTCGTGGTGTCGAAGCCCGCCGGGCTCGTGACCCACCCGGCTCGCGGCCACTCCTCGGGGACGTTGGTCAACGCGCTGCTCGGTCTCGGCATCCCGCTCGCGGGCGCGACGTCGATCCGGCCGGGGATCGTCCACCGGCTCGACAAGGACACGTCGGGGCTCCTCCTCGTCGCGAAGGACGACGCCGCGCAGGAGTACCTCGTCGACGCGCTGCGGGCGCGGAGGATCGAACGCCGCTACGTCGCGCTCGTCCGGGGGCGGCCGCGCGCCGACTCCGGGACCGTCGAGGCCCCCATCGGGCGCCACCCCGTGAAGCGCCGGCTGTTCGCCGTCGTAGCGGGAGGGAAGCCGTCGGTGACGCACTACGAGGTGCGGGTCGCGGGGGAGCGGGCGTCGCTGCTCGACCTGAAGCTGGAGACCGGCCGCACGCACCAGATCAGGGTCCACCTCGCACACCTGGGCCACCCGGTCCTGGGCGACCGCGTGTACGGAGGGGTCTCGGAGCTGTCCCGGGAGCTCGGTCTCACGAGACCGTTCCTCCACGCCCGCTCGCTCCGCTTCCCGCACCCCGACGACGGCCGGGAGGTCCACGTGGAAGACGAGCTGCCCGACGACCTGGCGGGGGCCCTTACGGTCGCCGGCCTCTAGGCCTACACAGGGACATGCGCAGAGCCCGCCCTACGATCCGGTGTCTCGTCGAGGACCTGGAGATGCCCCTTCCCGGGCCCGACGTCGATCTAGGAGACGTGGAGCATCCGCTCTTGCGAGAATGCCGCCGACTCCTGCCGACGGCCCCGCTGTCGCAGAAGCGGATCCTTTCGATCGAGCACCCTCTCGTGTACCGCGTCTCGCACGGACGCTGGCGGGGGGCGACGTGGTTCGACGAGCCGCGAGACGTCCTCTGGCTGTTGGCCGCCGCGCCGCGCGAGGAAGGCGCGCTCGGCGACGCGTACGAGCACTTCTCGTCGCTGCACGCGGCGGGCCGGTTCCTGCCCGACGACGACGATCGCCGGCGCGACCGCGTCGAAGGAGCAGCCAGGGCCCTCGACGCTATCGAGACAGGGCTGCGGGACCTGCTGGACGTGGCGCGGTCAGATCCGGGATCCGAGCACTCTCGCACGCTGGGCGACACGCTGCAGGTCGCGGTCTTCCTCGAGGTCGAAGACGGGATGGAGTGGGTGTGGCTGGCGGTCGCCACGCGGGACGCGGACGGAGATCCGGTCAACGTCCGCCTGCGCGACCTCACGTTCGTCATAGCCGAGCGGATCCTCGAGGGAGCCGAGTGGGAGTGGGTGGGCGAGTGGCCCACGGGCCGGGACCTGAGGTGGTTCGAGGCGGCGCGGCTGGGGCTGAGCGCGCCTGGTTAACGCGCCTCGGGGGGAGTGGTTCCGCTGACCCTCCGGACCGCAGCTTCGTCTTCGTCCAGGAGATAGGCGATCGCACTCTCACGCCCCGTGAACAGTGCGTCCCGCGCCTTCTTCAGCCCCATCGCGAAGTCCTCCGCATGGCGCGCGATGTACTCGTCGACCGCCGCGTCGACGATCTCGGCCTGGCTGCAGCCCTTGATAGCCGCCGCGATCCGGAGACGATCGCGGGTCTGCTCCGACACCTTCACGGGCGTGCTGCTGGCCTTCATCGTCCCCTCCCGAGGGATACTTTGGTACGAGTAGTATCGGCTACCGAGACTCCACAATCAAGTCACAGGCTACGCACAAGTAGCGGGACTTGTTGTCGCGGCAACCCTGCGAGAGGGTGTTCCCGTGTAGTAGAAAAGACAGCGTTGTAATTCCATCTCAGGCCCCCTCGGAGGCCCGAGAACACGGGGAAAAGGGAGCCGTCGCGACGTGAGCTTCGTCCATCTCCATGCCCACACCGAGTACTCGATGCTCGACGGGGCGAGCCGGATCGGCGAGATGTTCGAGGCCGCCGCCGACGCGGGCATGCCGGCCTGCGCGATCACCGACCACGGCGTCATGTACGGCGCGCTCGAGTTCTACAAGAGCGGCGGGAAGTCCGGCGTCAAGCCGATCCTCGGGATGGAGGGTTACCTCTTCCTTGGCGACCGCCGCGAGAAGCCCCCGCAGCGCGACAACTCCGAGAAGACCTGCCATCTGACGCTTCTCGCCATGAACGACGCGGGCTACAAGAACCTCGTCAAGCTCTCGTCGAAGGCGTGGCTCGAGGGGTTCCACTACCAGCCCCGCGCCGACCACGAGATCCTCGCCGAGCACTCGGACGGGCTCATATGCCTGTCCGGCTGCCTGAGCGCGGAGATCCCGAAGCTGATCGTCGCCGGACAGCTCTCCGAGGCGCGCAAGAAGGTCGCGTACTACCGCGAGGTCTTCGGCGACCGCTTCTACCTCGAGCTCCAGGACCACGGCATCCCCGTCCAGAAGCCGCTCAACGACGAGCTCGTGAAGATCGGCAAGGAGATGGGGATCCCGTGGGTCTGCACGAACGACTCCCACTACACCCACAAGGACGACGCCGGCGGTCACGACGTCCTGCTGTGCATCAACACGGGGACCGAGCTGTCGGACCCGAGTCGGTTCAAGTTCGACTCCGACGAGTTCTACCTGAAGACGCCCGAGGAGATGGCGGCGAAGTTCGCCCGCTGGCCCGGCGCGTGCGAGACCACGCTCGAGATAGCCGAGCGCTGCAACGTGACGATCGACATGGGCAACCTCCTGCTGCCGCGCTACGAGGTGCCGCGGGGTCACACGCTCGAGACGTACCTCGAAGAGCTCGTCATGAAGGGCGTCCGCGACCGGTACGACGAGATCACCGACGAGGTCACCGACCGCGTGCGCTACGAGCTCGACGTCATCAACAAGATGGAGTACCCGGGCTACTTCCTCGTCGTCCAGGACTTCGTCAACTGGGCCAAGGAGCAGGGGATCAGGGTCGGTCCGGGCCGCGGGAGCGCGGCGGGATCGGTCGTCAGCTACGCGCTCGGGATCACCGAGCTCGACCCCCTGCGCTACGACCTCATGTTCGAGCGGTTCCTGAACCCCGAGCGCATCGCGATGCCCGACATCGACATCGACTTCGACGAGCGCAGGCGAGGCGACGTCATCCGCTACGTCAGCGACAAGTACGGGGAAGACCACGTCGCCCAGATCGTGACCTACGGCACGATCAAGGGGAAGCAGGCGATCAAGGACGCGGCTCGCGTGCTGGGGTTCCCGTACGCGGAGGGCGACCGCCTGACGAAGATGTACCCGCCGCTGATCATGGGCCGCGACTCGGGGCTCGAGAGCGCGCTCGAGACGTCGCCGGAGCTGCGCGAGGCGTACGCCGCGGGAGGCGCGGCGAAGGAGATCATCGACACCGCGCTGAAGGTCGAGAACCTCAAGCGCTCGGCGGGGATCCACGCCGCCGGCGTCGTGATCGGGCGCGACCCGCTCGTCGAGCACGTCCCGCTGAAGCGCGGCGACCACGGCGAGGTCGTCACGCAGTTCGACATGAACGGGATCGAGGAGCTCGGGCTCCTCAAGATGGACTTCCTCGGCCTGCGCAACCTCACGGTCATCGAG
>DATADL010000102.1:0-28602 GCA_036258555.1 Actinomycetota bacterium
GCCGCCGGGTCAGCCCAGCGCTGCGGTCGGGTCCGCCTCGCCGCTGACGTAGCGCCGCACGATCTCGGCCTGCACGGTGTCCATTACCTCCTGGACGACCTTGCGGCGCGTCGACAGGGCCTTCTCGTGGTCGCCGAGCGACCCGAGGATGCCCCTCAGCTCCTCCGACGGCAACGACGGGAGCCGCGACAGCGTCTGCTCGCCGACGATCTCCTCGATGCGGCGGCGAGGGATGTCGGCGTTGCGCGGGATCGAGAAGTCGGGGGCCCGCGACGGGAGCGGGAGCCCGCCCTCGCTCCGGCCCTCGGTCGCGAGGATCTGCGGCAGCTTCGACATCAGGTCGTCGTCGCCGCCGCCCGCCCTGCGATCGAGCTCGGCGGACAGGATGTCGATGCGCGCCTGCGCGAGCCGGCGCTCGAACGAGATCTCCGTCTCGGCCTCCTTGCACTCGTCGCGCATCGACCGCAGGTCCTCGAGCAGCTTGTCGGACAAGCCCTCGAGGTAGCCGGGATCCAGGATGCGCTCGACGAGCCGGCGCTTCGGTTCCGTCATGGAGGTCAGGGTATCGCGGGGCGGGGCGCGAGGCCGAGCATCTCGCGCGCCTGTGCCGGCGTCGCGACGGCGCGCCCGGCTTCCTTCGCAAGGCCGGCCACGCGTTCGATCAGCTGCGCGTTCGACTCGGCCTTCCGCCCCTTCTCGTAGTACAGGACGTCCTCGAACCCGGTGCGGACGTGACCGCCCAGCGCGATCGCCTGCCCGGCGACGGGGAGGTGCGAGCGGCCGATCCCGGTCGCGCTCCAGGTCGCGCCGTCGGGGAGGTGGGCGACGAGGAACGGCAGGGCGTCCTCCCACGCCGGAAGGGCGCCGGGGACCCCGAGAACGAAGTCGAAGTGGGCGTGATGCCGGGCGTCGAGCTCGTCGCGCAGGCGGACGGCCGTCGCGATCATCCCGGCGTCGAAGATCTCGTACTCGGGCACGACGTCGCGCTCGAGCATCGTTCGGTACAGGCGCGTCACGAGCGGGACCGGGTTGGAGAACACGCCGTCGCCGAAGTTCACGGTCCCGGTGGTGAGCGTCGCCATCTCGGGGCGGAGGTCGAGCGGCGCGAGGCGAGCCTCTGCCGGATCGGTCACCGCCCCTCCCGTCGTGAACTGCACGATCAGGTCGGTCACGTCCTCGACCGCCGCGCGCGCGGCCCGGAAGCGCTCCACGTCCATGGTCGGGCGCGCCGCCTCGTCGCGCACGTGCACGTGGTAGATCGATGCGCCGGCCGCCGCGCACTCGGCCGCGTCGCGCGCGAGGAGCTCGGGCGTCACCGGGAGGTTCGGCTGGTCGGCGAGCGTCAGCTCCGCGCCCACCGCGGCGACGGTGAGGACGAGTGGGTCCAAGCGCGGTCTAGCAGATCGCCGCTACGAGCGGGTACGGGTTCACGGGGCCGCCGCCGCCGGGGTGGTACTCGAAGTGCAGGTGCGGCGCGCCGCTCGCGTTGCCGGTGTCGCCGACGGTCGCGATCTGCTGGCCGGCCTTGACTGCGCCGCCCGTGACGATGTTGCTCTGGTTGTGCATGTACCAGTACGCGTTGCCGTCGCTGCCGGAGAGGATCTGCCAGTTGCCGGCGCTGTCGCCGTAGCCGGCGTACGTGATCGAGCCCGAGACGATCGCGTAGACCGGCGTGCCGTACGACGCCATCATGTCGACGCCCTCGTGGGTCCGGCCCCCGGACCGCGGGTAGCCCCAGCTGTCGATGAACGAGTGCGGTTGCCCGACCGGGCACGCCTTGCCGTTGGTCGAGGGGACGGCCGACGTCGTCGGAGTGACCGGAGCGGCCGGGGCCGGAGCGCTCGGCTGGACGGCCGCGAGTTGACGCTGGATGCGGTCGTACTCGGCCGCGGCCGCGTCGAACTGCGCCTGCAGCCTGTCGTGCTCGGCGAGGTAACGCTCCTCGGCGTCGGCGAGGCTCGCCCGGGTCTCGGTCACCTGCTCGCGCAGGTGCTCGAGCTCGGCCTGCGTCCGCGCCATCTGCACGAAAGCGTTGGCGTCGTCGGCAGACACCTGGGACAGGATCTCGGCCCTCGACGACAGCTCCGCGATGCTCTCGGAGTCCATCAGCACCTCGACGAGGTCGGGGGCGCCGGCCCGGTAGAGCTCGTCCGCGCGCCGCGCGACCACGACCCTGAGCTTGGCCTCGCGCTTCTCCAGCGCGGCGATCTCGGTCGCGATGTCGTCGAGCTTCGTCTCGAGCCGCTCCTCCTCCGCGTGGAGCTCTTCGACCTTGCGCGTGGTCGCGTCGAGCTCGGCCTGGATGGCGGCCATCCGGGCCTTCAGGTCCTCCGGCGTCTGCGAGACGGCCACGCCGCCGAGGACGGGCACGGCGGTCGCACCGAGGAGGAGGGCGGCGGCCACCAGCCGGGCCGCTCGGAAGAAAGTTCTCTGTTGCACCAGCGGGCGACCCTAGCAGATACGACAAAGCCGCAGGTCAAGCGCCTAATTCTCCTCCAGAGCATCGCCGAGCCGATGGTTCGTACACTGGTTCGGTGAGGGGCGTCGAGGACTATCTCGAAGAGATCAAGCGCCTGGAGGAGGACGGCGACCGCATCACCGCGACCGTCCTCGCCAGGACCCTCGAGGTCTCGCTCCCGTCCGCGTCCGAGATGCTGAAGCGGCTCGCGGGCGAGGGCTACCTCCTGCGCGAGAAGGGCGGCTCGATCGTCCTGACCCCGGAGGGCCGGCGGCTCGCCCACACGATCCTGCGCCGTCACCGGCTCGTGGAATGCCTGCTCGTCCAGAAGCTCGGCATGGCCTGGTACGAGGTCCACTCGGAGGCCCATCGCATCGAGCACGCGATCTCGGCCCGCGTGGAGGAGGCGATGGCGAAGGCGCTCGACTACCCCGACTTCTGCCCCCACGGGCATCCGATCTGCCCGGTCGACTTCCGCGACCTCCGGCGCCTGAGCGAGACCGAGGCCGGTGGGACGGGGGTCGTCGCCCAGATCTCCGAGGTCACGGAGGAGGTCCTGCCCTACTTCGACCAGAACGGGATCAGGCCGGGGGCCGTCGTCCACGTGAAGGACATCGCGCCGATGGACGGCCCGATCACGGTGGAGACGCCGGACGGCGTGACGTCGATAGGAAGGGAGCTCGCCCGGCTGGTGCGCCTGGCGGCGCCACCCGAAGAGGACGCGGTCTAGGAGAACTCGAAGGTGCGGGCCATCTCCTGGAAGGTGGCCTCGGCGGTCGGGCACTCGGCCTCGGCGCACGCGACGAGCAGGAACGCGGCCGTCGAGCCGCCCTCTTCGCCGACGAACACCATCCGCATCCGTCCCTGGCCGTCGGCTCCGGGGAGCATCCCTCCGCCGGACACCTCCAGGGTCATCTCGAACGCGAAGAGCCCGTCGCCGGACACCACCGTCGAGTCCCGGAAGGCCCCGAACTGCATGCCGGGGAGCTGGGGCATGAGCTGCTGGACGAACGACATACCCGCGCGCATCTGCTCTCGCGTCATCGGCGTCGGCGTCTCCTGGTGTCCGACCATGATCGCCGACTGGTCGCTCTCGCTCCTCACCGCGGCGTCGATCTGCGGTTGCGCCGCCGTGACGTCGTCGATCGGCGTCCAGCCTTCGGGCAGCTCGACGGAATAGGAGCCGTCTTCGGGCGAGAACGCGCCCGACGACCTGCCGAAGAAGAAGTAGTAGCCGCCGCCGAGCAGCGCCAGGACGAGGCCGAGCGCGATCAGGCGACCCCACGGGAACGCGGTCGTCGTCTCGGTCGTGGGGGCCGGCGTCGCCGGAAGCGGGAACCCGCCTCCCGGAACGGAGGTCGAGCCGACGGGCACGAAATAGGGGACGGGGCCGGCCTCGGCCTCGCGGGGCTTCACGGGGTCCGGAGCCGGTCGGGGAGCCGGCACGCGGCGTGGCGGCGCGACCGGGAACGGAGGCGCCGCCGGGGCCGCGACCGCGAAGGCGGCGACGGGGATCCGCTCGACCGCGCCGGCGCTCATCTCGCGCCAGCACTGCACGCAGAGATCCGCGTCCGCTCGGTTCTGGGTCCCGCAGTCCGGGCACGTCACGACCTGGCTCATCCCACTACCTATCGGCCGCCGTTTCGCGGCCTGTAGCGAGTTACACGCGTGTCGTTTACTCGCCGAGAAGGGACCTGGCGATGATCATCTTCTGGATCTCCGACGTGCCCCCGCCTATCGAGAGCAGCTTCGCGTCCCGGATCGAGCGCTCGATGGGGTACTCCTTCACGTAGCCGTAACCGCCGAAGACCTGCGTCGCCTCGAGGGCGTTGCGCATGGCCGCCTCGGCGACGAACAGCTTCGCGACGCTGGCCTCGACCATGTGCGGGAGGCCCTCCCCCTTGAGCCACGCCGCCTTGTAGAGGACGAGCCGCGCCGCGTCGAGGTAGGTCTTCATCTCGGCGATCTTGTGCTGGATCGCCTGGTGGTGGGCGATCGGCTTGCCGAAGGCCACCCGGCTCTTGGCGTACGCGATCGTCCCTTCGAGCGACGCCTTCATCCCGCCGATCGACGAGGCGATCATCACGCAGCGCTCCCAGTCGAAGCATTCGAACGCGACCTGCCAGAGGGCCGCGCCCTCGGCCCCCAGCAGGGAGTCACCGGGGACGCGGCAGTCGTCGAAGTGCAGCAGCGAGAGCGGCGACGAGCGCGTCCCCATCTTGTCGAGGTCGCGGCCGACCGAGAACCCCGGCGTGTCCGTCTCGACGACGAAGGCGGAGACCCCCTGGCCGGGGCCCGCGTCGGGGTCGGTCACCGCTATCACGATCACGGAGTCGGCGATGGACCCGTTCGTGATGAAGATCTTGGAGCCGCTGATCACCCAGTCGCCGCCGTCGCGCAGGGCGCGCGTCTTGATCGCGGCGGCGTCCGACCCCGCCTCCGGCTCGGTCACCGCCATCGCGCCGATCTTCCGGCCGGAGCAGAGGTCCGGCAGGTACTTGCGCTTCTGCTCCTCCGTCCCGTGCAGCCAGATCGGCACGGTCCCGATCGTGACGTGCGCGCCGACCGAGAGCCCGACGCCGGAGTCGTGCCCGCCCTCCGCGAGAGCCTCCAGCGCGAGGCACGTGGTCACCACGTCGGCGCCGGAGCCCCCGTACTCCTCCGGGACCGGCAGCCCCAGCAGCCCGAACTCGCCGAGGGCGTCCCAGACGTCGCGGTCGAACCTGCCTTCGACGTCGCGCTCGTGCGCGCCGGGCTGCACGACCCGCGCCGCGAAGTCGCGGACGGAGTCGTAGAACTCGAGCTGCTCGTCCGAGTGGCTGAAGTCCAGCGATCAGTCCTCGAAGGCCGACGCGAGCTGGACCGAGAACCACGCGGACGCCCCCGCGATCGCGGTGGCGATCATCCAACGGCTCGCCGGGAGCGTGCCCCGCTGCGACAGCGTCCCGAGCGCGTCGCCCGCGTCGGCGACCGCCCCGGCCTCCAGCCACGGGCGGGGCGAGTGGCCGCGCTCGAGGGCCGAGAGCAGCCCCAGGCCGAGCGCGGCCTCGCGGCCCCCGAGGCCGCGCAACGCCACGCGCGAGACCCCTGCGGCAGCGTCGCGGCCCATCCACACCCTCGCCGCCAGGGACGGCGCGAGGAACGTCCCGATCCCGAGCGTGAGCCGCGTCACGCCGTACAGGCGCGCGAGGTCCTCCTCGGCGAGGTCAGCGAGGACCGGATCCTTGGCTTTCTTCGCTCTCTTCATGTCGCAACGCCTTTCTCACGAGCTCCCTGTCGTGCTCCCACGCGAAGTCCAGCTTCTCCAGCTCTTCCGGCGACACCCATCTGAGCTCCGCGACGTCGTCCGCCGCGGCCGGCTCCCCCGACACCCACCGAGCCCTGAACCCGAGCGCGAGGTTGTAGTCGCTCTCGTGAGCGTAGACGTGCGGCGCCATGGCGAGGCAATCGCCCACGCCGGCCTCGATCTCGATGCCGAGCTCCTCTCGTATCTCGCGCTTCAGCCCCTCGATGGGGTCCTCCCCGTTGAGGAGGAAGCCACCCGGGACGTCGAGCTTCCCCTTGTGGGGCTCGATGCCGCGGACGGTCACGAGGGCCTTGCCCTCGTGAACGATCACGCAGCCGACGACGGGCGACGAGTTCCGGTACCAGGCGCGGCCGCAGCGCGGGCAGCGGGACCCTTCCTCCTTGTCCGGGTCGTCGAGCGCGGAGCCGTCGACGGGACAGAACCGGAACGGCTCGGGCTCCGGGGAGACGCTCGGCATCGCCGGGCTATCGGACCCGCGAGGGGGCTGCGCGGAGGCCGCGCGCGGCCTCCTCGTAACGCGCGAGCGCGAACAGCAGGTCCGAGACCCGGTTGAGGTAGCGCAGGACCTCGGGGTCGGTCACGACCCCGGCGCGGCTCAGCGCGACCGCCTGCCGCTCGGCGCGCCGGACGACCGAGCGGGCCAGGTCGAGCGCCGCCGAGCCGGCCGTCTCGCCCGGCAGCACGAACTCCTGGGGCAGCGGGTGCTCGTCGAGGAGCGCGTCGATGTCCCGCTCCGCCTGCTCCGTCATCGACGGCGTCACCTTCGAGACGCCCTCCTGCAGCTTGGGCTGGTTCTCCTCCGACGTCGCCAGCTGCGCGCCCGCGACGAACATCTCGCGCTGGACGCGGACGACGATCGTGGCGACTCGCTCGACGAGCCCCGCGGCCCGCGCGATCCCGAGCGCCGACACCGTCTCGTCGAGCGTGCCGTAGACCTCGGTGCGGAGGTCGTCCTTGGCGACGCGGCCCCCGTACAGCAGGCCGGTCGTGCCGTCGTCGCCCTTCTTCGTGTAGATCTTCACGCCCGGCGAGCCTATAGGCGCGCGACCATCGTGGCGGCTGCTGCGTGTAGTGGGACGATGAGGCGGGATCGTGGCTGACGACGCGCTGGTGGAGTTCTGCCGGACGCAGTACCCGCGCCTGGTGGGGATGCTCGGGCTGTACTGCGGCGACCGGGCGGTCGCGGAGGAGTTGGCCCAGGAGACGCTCGCGCGCGTGTGGCGCAAGTGGCCGAAGGTCCACCACCTCGACCGGCCCGACGCATGGGCCCAGCGCGTCGCCGTCAACCTCGCCAACAGCCACTTCCGCCGCCTCCTCGCGGAGCGGCGGGCGCGCTCGCGCAGCGGCCCGGTGGGTGAGGAGCGCCCCGCTCCCGTCGAGGACGTCGTGACCGTGCGGCGGGCCGTCGCGGCCTTGCCGCGCCGCCAGCGCGCCGCGGTGGTCCTCCACTACTTCCTGGACCTGCCGCTCGCCGAGGTGGCCGAGCGGATGGAGACGAGCGTCCCCGCGGTCAAGGCGCTGCTGCACCGCGCCGTGCGGCGCCTGCGCAACGAGGGCGGCGTCGTCGATACGAAGGAGGTTCCCGATGTCACCTGACGTGCGTTCGCTGGTGCAGGCCGCCGCGCCCCGTCCCGCCGCCGGCGTCGACGTGCGCGCCATCGAGCGCCGGGCGCGGCGCCGCCTGGTCGTGCGGTCCGTCGCCGCCGCGCTGGTGCTCGTCGCCGTCGGCGCCTCCGCGGGCGTCGTCGCGTCGCTCGACCGGTCCGGCCGCGACGGCGTCGTAGGAGACCCTCGCCCCCAGCCGGCGCCGCCGGGACCCGAGGTCGACCGCGCCGACGGCAGGTCGCGCATTCCCGGGGGGCGTCGCTACGAGATCGCGTCGGGCTCCTACGGCGACGACTGGCACGAGCCGTGGGCGGGGGAACGGTGGCGTCTGCTCGTCTGGGGGCGCGGGCGGACGAGCTGCTGGCAGATGGCCGAGGGGGACGCGGGGCGAAGGGAAGGCGTGTCGTGCTCTCTCCACGACGGCGCCGACGGCGCGTTCCTGGCGTCGATGTCGCTCGAGACCGGGAGCCGCGATCCGGCGGAGTTCACGTTCGTCGCGGGAGAGCTCGCCCCGACCGTCGACCGGTTGAGGTTCCGGGGCGACCGGGGGCCGGGGTTCTCGATCCCGGTGCTCGCGGCCCCCGCGCGCAGCGGCGTGCCGTACCGCTACTACACCGCGCTCCTGCCGCGCTACGACTACGCGCGGCTCGTGGCGTCGTCGGCCGGCGGCGAGGTGCTCGACACGAGGCGGCTCTGTGGGATCGGATGCGAGGCCGACCGGCAGCGCGCCGCGGCGGAGGAGGTGCGCGCGTACGAGGACGCCCCCGTCACGCTCGAGTCGGCTGCGGCCGCCTTCGCGAACGAGGCAGCCGGACGCGCCGGCCTGATCGACCAGCTCGGGACCTACTGGATCTACCAGACGATCTCGCAGGACGACCTCGTCGCGATCTACGAGACCACCGACTGCTCCGACGCCGTCCCCGACGACGGGTACCGCTGCGACCGGGACTACGGCGCGGGCAGCATCGACGTCGGCGTCGTAGACGACCGCTTCGTCGTCGAGGGGGCCGAGGGCCCGATGACGTCCGAGCAGCGAGAGGCGCTCGAGTCGTACTCCGCTCCCGCGGCCGTCGGCGACCCGGAGTGGCGGCACGTCGCCAGCTCGTTCGCCGAGACCGAGGACGGCCGGTGGGAGGCCGCTTTCGTCGTGGTCTGGACCGGGAACATGGACGCCCCACGCGAGTACGGGAGCGCGTGCCGCTTCACCGTCTACGACTCCGACGGCGACACCCTCTACCGGAGCCGCAAGCTCCCCTTCGAGGTCCGCGGGCGCGAGTACTACCGGGTGAGCGGCCTCACGACCGAGGTCGGAGAGCGGCGGGCCCCGGAGGACATCGCCGTGGCGTGCGACGAACCCGGCCCGGACGTGATGGACCGGACGTTCTGGGGGAGGTAGGTCCCGCTGGCGCGAAGCCAGCGGAGCGCACACAATTGCTCCATGACCGAGCGCGTGGACTGGGACGAGCTTCGAGCCGAGGCCGCCGAAGCCGCCGGCCGCGCGTACGCCCCCTACTCGCGCACGCCGATGGGCGCCGCCGCGCTCCTCGACGACGGAAGCATCCTCACCGGCTGCAGCGTCGAGAACGCGTCTTTCGGCGTCAGCCTGTGCGCGGAGTGCGGCCTCGTCTCGGCGCTGTACGACTCCGGCGGGGGGCGGTTCGTCGGTGTGACGCTCGTCGACCTCGAGGGCAACCTGCTCGCGCCGTGCGGACGCTGCCGCCAGCTCCTCTTCGAGACGGGGGGGCCGGAGCTCCTCGTCGACTCCGCCGACGGTCCGCGCCGTCTGGACCAGCTGCTGCCGGCCGGCTTCTCGGCCGAGAAGCTCGCGGAGACGACGGGCATCTGAAGCTCTCCGACGTCGCAGGCGCGCGCGAGGCGCGCGCCGCGGTCGTCCTGGGCTCCGGGCTCGCGGCCGTCGCGCGCAGCCTCACGGGAGCCGACCCCGTCCCCTACTCGAGCATCGAGGGCTGGCACGCGACGCGCGTGCCGGGTCACGAGGGGGCGCTCTACGCGGGCGCGGTCGAGGGAACTCCGGCCCTCGTCCTGGCAGGCCGTGTCCATCTGTACGAGGGACATCCGTCGGCGGTGGTCACGAATGCCGTCGACGACGTCGTGGCGCACGGATGCCGGACGGTCGTGCTTACGAACGCGGCCGGCGGCATCGCGGAGTCCTTCGGCGTCGGCGACCTCGTGCTGATCTCCGACCATCTGAACCTGACCGGCTCGAACCCGCTGATCGGAGCGCCGGCGTTCGCCGACATGAGCGAGGTCTACGACGCGGAGCTCCGCGCGCTCGCCCGGGGCGTCGACCCGGGCCTGCAGGACGGCGTCTACGCCGGCGTTACCGGGCCGGCCTACGAGACGCCCGCCGAGATCCGAATGCTCGCGACCCTCGGTGCGGACCTCGTCGGGATGTCGACGGTCCACGAGGCGATCGCGGCACACGCGCTCGGCGCGCGCGTGCTCGGGATCTCGGTCGTGACGAACCGGGCTGCGGGCCTGGGCGGACGGCTGGACCACGCGGCGGTGCAGCAGGCGGGCGCCGCGGCCGCGGACCGGATGGAGGCGCTGCTGAGGGGAGTTCTGGCCCGGCTCTAGCGCGGGCCGCCTCGGCGGGACGCCCGGACTTAGCGCGGGCCGCCTCGGCGGGACGCCCGGACTTAGTGGCGGTGCGGCCCGGCCATCAACGGCAGCGTTATCCGCTTCGACGGCTTGGGCTTCGGGGGCAGCAGGTTCACGAGCTCCTTCGCCGTCGACTCGAGGGCCTGCGCCACCTCGCTGTCCGGCGCCTGCAGCACGATCGGAGCACCGTCGTCCGCGTACTCGCGCAGCGCGGGGTCGATCGGGATCTGACCGAGCAGCGGCACCTGGAGCTTCTGCGCGAGGGTGCCTCCCCCGCCCGAGCCGAAGATCTCGTAGACCTTGCCGTCGTCGCCGCGGAAGTACGACATGTTCTCGACGACCCCGACGACGTCGAGCCCGGTCTTCTCGGCCATGAAGCCCGCGCGCTGCGCGACCTTCTCGGCGACGGCCTGTGGGGTCGTCACGACGAGCATGCTCGCCCCCGGCAGGAACTGCGCGATCGAGATCGACACGTCGCCGGTGCCCGGCGGGAGGTCGACGAGGAGGTAGTCGGGCTCGTCCCAGTGCACGTCGGTCAGGAACTGCTGCAACGCCTTGTGGAGCATCGGCCCCCGCCACACGACGGGGTTGTCCTCGGTGGTGAAGAGCCCGATCGAGACGACCTTCACGCCGAACATCGTCGGGGGCATGATCATGTCCTCTACGACCGTCGGGCGCTCGTGGATGCCGAGCATGCGCGGGATCGAGAACCCCCACACGTCCGCGTCCAGGAGCCCGACCGAGTGTCCGAGCTTCGCGAGCGACGCCGCGATGTTCACGGTCGTCGTCGACTTCCCGACGCCGCCCTTGCCGGACCCGATCGCGATCACCTGCGTCGGCGAGTCGCTGCGGGCGAACGGCGCCGGCGTCTCCTTGCGGAGGCCGCCCACCAGCGCGGCCCGCTCCTCCTCCGTCATCGAGGTGAGCTCGACGTTCACGTGCGAGATCCCGGGGAACTCCTCTTTCAGGCGCGCCGGGATGACCGTGTAGAAGTAGTCCTTGAGCGGGCAGCCCGGGATCGTGAGCGCGATCAGGACGCTCACCTCGGCCCCCGCGACGCGGACGTCGCGGACCATGTTGAGCTCGTTCAGGCCGCGGTGGAGCTCGGGGTCCTGGATCTCTCCGAGGACTCTGGTGATCTCCTCGACGGTGGGCATGGCCATGCTTGCAAGAGCTCCTTGCGGATAGGGAACGCGCCAGAGCCTAGCCTCAAACGAGGACGTCCAGGCCCTGAGGTACCAAACGTATCGACGCCGTGTCCTGTTCCCCGATGTAGTCGCCGTCCACCTGGACCGGCAGCGGCCGGTCGGCCCGGAGGGTGACCGCGGCGACGTCGTGGTCGTAGGTGGCGGTCCGCCAGCGGACGTGGGAACGGCTCACGAAGATCGACCACACGATCCGCGGGACGGTCGCGAGCCGGACCTTGCTCAGGGTGAAGACGTCGAGCCCGGCGTCCAGCGCCGCCTCCGGGCACACGTCGACCGGCATGCGCTTGAAGTACGTGAAGGGCCGTCCGTTGCAGCAGATCGCCAGCAGCGCCCGGACCGGTTCGCGGCCCTCGACCTCGACGGTCAACCACGGGTCGGCTCCCCGGTACTCGCCGACGCCGGTCTCGAGGGCCTTGCGCAGGAACGTCCACTCGGCGCTCCGCGCCTTGGCCTCGGGGTCGGCCTCGACGCGCTTCACGACCTCGGCGTCCAGGCCCATGCCGGACGAGAACAGGAAGTAGCGCCCGGACACGTCGCCGACGTTGATCGAGCGCCGCGCTCCCGCGCGCAGGCGCTCCGCTACGTAAGCGGTCGCGTCGACGGGGTCGCGCGGGATCCCCAGCGACCGCACGAGCACGTTCGTGCTGCCGCCCGGGATGACGCCGAGGGCCACGCGCGTCCCGACGAGCGTCTGCGCGGCCTCGTTCACCGTCCCGTCGCCGCCGAAGGCGATCACGGCATCGAAGCCCCGGTCGACCGCGTCGGCGGCGAGCTCGCTCGCGTGGTTGCGCGACATCGTGTCGGCGACGTCCAGCTTGAAGTCGGCAGACAGCGCCTTCGCGATCACGTCCCTGGTGCGGGCGCGCACCGAGCCCGCCCGCGCGTTGACGATCAGCAGCACCCTCTGCACGGGCCGCATCGTACGGGTCGGCCCGGGTCCTATCCTGCAACGGTGCTGACCGCGCTGGTCCTCGCCGTCGTGACCGGGATCGCCGCCCGTCTGCGAGGCGGATCCCTCGCGACGCTGGCCGACACGACGTTCACGTGGACGCCGCTGCTCGTGGCGGGGCTGGTCTTCCAGGTCACGTTCCTCTACTGGGACCCCGAGTGGCTGGGGGACGCCGGGGGCCTGGTCGTCGTGCTGGGGTCGAACCTGGCCGTCGCCGTCTGGCTCGCGGCGAACCGGACGCTGCCGGGGCTGCTGCTCGCGGGGGCCGGCATGGCGCTCAACGTGGTGGTCATCGCGGCGAACGGCGCGATGCCGGTCCTGGAGTCGTCGGCGCGCAAGGCCGGCGTGTCGCAGTCTCTCGACAGCGCCAGCATCAAGCACGAGCGTCTCGACGAGAGCACGGTCCTGCCGTGGCTGGGCGACGCGATCCCGGTCCCTCCGTTCAAGGAGGTGCTGAGCGTCGGCGACGTCGTGCTCGCGCTCGGGCTGTGCCGCGTGGTCGACGCCCGGATGATGGCTGCGAGACGGCCGCGGCATCGCGCCGCGGGGGACGGGACTAGGCCAGCTTCCGGTTGACCGCGTGCAGCAATGCGCGCACGGCGGCGGACGCGACGTCGTCGTGGACGATCGCCGAGCCGACGACGGGGATGGCGTTGCCGCCCTCGAAGAACGTGGCGCGCACGAAGACCGAGTCGGCGGAATCCATCCGGTGGATCAGGACCTGGTCGAGCTCGAGCTCGACGCCCCTTTCGGCGAGGACGGGCTCCAGCGCCTTCACGACGGCCTTCGCCGCGCCGCGGGCGCGCGTCTCGCGCGACGGCCCCGCGTTGCCGCTGCCGTCGGTCTCGGTTCCGTCGGGCCACTTGAGCCCCACTTCCACCCACCCGGCGGTCCCGCGCGCGCCGAGGACGACGCGTTCGAGGACCGGGCGCTGGTCCTCGTGACGCGCCGGCGCGCCGGCCGTCGCCGGCGCGGGCTCCTGGACCGGGGGGTCGAGCTTGATCGTCGACGGCGGCGGCGGCGGATCGGCGTCCTCGAGCTGGACGACGGAGACGATGCGATGGTCGATCGGTAGCCCGTAACCGGCGGCGGCGAGCGACTGGACGTCGCGTACGACCTGTTTGGGGGAGCGCGACGCGGTGGCGACGACGTGGATCTCCTCGGGCGCCTCGTCGCCTACGATCCTGGCGTTCTTGACACCGGCGATCTTCTTCAGCTCCGCTTCGAGCCGGTCCAATTGCTCCCTCATGCGAGGAAAGTACACCGCCCGTCTGGAAAAAACTACCTGACGCCCGCTGCGTCTTGTACGTATTTCAGGGAGAATCTGGCATGCCGCGAAGAGGGCGTCAAGCGGCGAGCCGGACGATCCGGCCAACTCGGACAAGAATCGCTGGATCGGCGCGGAACCGTCGCCGGGGCGATGCGGGCCCGACGGCGAGAGACCCGGATCGGGCGGAACCGTCGCCGCAGGCGACGCAGCCCGCGCGGCGAGAGACCCGAATCGGGCGGGATCGCGCGGGTCGGCGCGCGACCGTCGCCGCAGGCGACGCAGCCCGGCGGCGAGAGACCCGCATCGGGCGGGATCGCTTGCGATCCCGCTAGAACTAATCGTTCAGGTCTATGAAGACGTCGACTATGTCGGGGTCGAACTCCGTGTACGCGGCGTCCTTCAGCACCTGCAGCGAATCTCCCGCCGGAAGCGCGGCGCGGTAGGGCCGGTCGGACGTCATCGCGTCGTACGCGTCCGCGACGGCGAAGGCGCGGGCGGTGACGGGGATCTCTTCTCGCCGAAGGCCCTCCGGATACCCCTCGCCGTTCCACCGCTCGTGGTGGTGGAGGATCACGTCGGTCGCCATCGGCGAGAACCCGATCGGCTCGACGATCTTCACGCCGAGCTCGGGATGACGTCGCATGACCTCTCTCTCGGCGGCGTCGAGCGGCCCTCTCTTGTTGAGGATCGCGTCGGGCACGCCGATCTTGCCGATGTCGTGGAGCATGAAGCCGAACACGACCTCCTCGTTCTTCGCCAGGTCGGGATCGATCGCGTCGACGCAGCGCGTGGCGAGCTCGGTCACGCGGTGCAGGTGCTGCCCGGTCACCGCGTCGCGCACCTCCACAGCGGCGGCGAGCGCCTCGATCGTGGCGCGGTCGCGCTGGCGCTTCTCGGTCATCGCGTCGACGTATGAGCCGAGCAGAAGGCCCGTCGCCTCGTCGACGACGACCGGCGTCTGCTGCGACGACGACGCGAGCGCCCGCGCGAGGTCGTCCGACGAGCTCTCCTTGTAGATCGCGCCGACCGCGCCGGACGCGAGAGCGTCGAGCAGCGCGGAGTCGGCGCCGTCGAGCCTGTCGGCGAGGACTATCACCCGGGTGTCGGGACAGGAATCGCGCAGCCCGCGCACGAGGCTGCATCCAGGCGAGAGGTCGAGGGCGACGATGGCGACGTCCGGTGCGATCTTGCGTGTCATCTCGAGCGCGGCGGCCGGATCCTGGACCTTCGCGGCGACGCGGCCTGCGCCGGACTCCGTCACGAGCCGTGCCAGGGACTCGGCCACCGTCAGGTGGCGTTCGGCGATCAAGACCGTGGGTCCGGCGGGCTCGGGAGCTTCCAAGAATTACCTCAAAGATGACGAAATAGGCCCTAAGGGCCATTGCCACCAGTAGTTAACAGCGCTTAGCGTTGACACCGAATCCCCCGTTAGGGTCGAGTCCGTACCCGATCGGGTCAGCGGAGGGGGAAGATACGGAGGAACCCGACACAAGCGACATAGCGTGACGACCGATCGCCTCGGCGATCGGCCGTGAGCTGAGGCGAGCGGAGCGGCGGCCTACGGGCCGGTCGACAGACACCTTTCTCGAGCGGGAGGAGGTCCGCATTGAAGCTAAGGCTCGTAGCGTTCGCCGGCGTTCTGGCAGCGTTGTTCCAGACCGCCGGCGCCAACTGGAAGTACTGAACGCACTTGAATGAGGGAGGGGCACAGGCTCCTCCCTCATTCATTTTCGGCCCACGAACGCTCCGGGTCCGTACGATGAACGCGTGGCGCGCGGGAAGGTCTTCGCCTGGCTGGTGATCGCCGGCACGGCCGCGCTCATGACGTGGTCGATCTCCGAGAGCAACGGCGCCGGGCCGACGATCTCCACCTACCTCTTCTGGATAGCGCTGCTCGCGGCCGTCGAGCTGTTGCCCGTCTCGCTCGGGTTCGGCACCGAGGTCACGATGGCGTTCCCGATCTACCTCGCGCTGGCCATCTTGTTCCGCGACCAGATATGGGTCGCGATGACGATCACCGCCATCGGAGCTGCCGACCCGCGCGAGTTCAGACGCGAGATCCCGCTGTGGAGGGCACTCTTCAACCGCGCACACAGCGTTCTGACGATGGCCGCGGCGGCGTCGGTGCTCGCTGCTTACGGCGGGGATCTCTTCTCGTTCCCCGCAGGAACCATCGCGATCGCGGCCGCGGCGATCGCGCGGCTGGTCCTGAACTTCGGCCTGGTCGTAGCGATGGTGCATCTCGACGCGCGCAAGCCTCTGCACGAGGCCGTTCGCGCCCTGCTGCCGACGCCCATCCCGGGATTCTTCATCTCGTACGTCCTGCTGACCGGACTCGGGGTCGTGACCGCCGTCGCCCACATCGAGATCGGGGCCGAGGCCGTCGCCGCCATCTTGATCCCGCTCTTCTTCGCCCGGCTCTCCATCGTCGGCGCACGGACCCAGCAGGAGCTCTCCGAGAAGCTCTCGCTCCAGCAGGACGCCCTCCTCCAGGCGACCGAGAAGGTCTTCCAGGAACGCGAGAGCGAGCGGAACCGCATCGCCGAGGACATCCACGACTCGAGCCTCCAGATGCTCGCCGCGGCAGCGTACGGCTGCGGCAACGCCCTAGAGCTGATCGACGCCGGCCACACCGAGCAGGCCCACGCCACGATCGCGAACGCACGTGACGCCATCGACGGCGCTATCAAAGAGCTACGCGGGTCGCTCGTCGATCTGCGGAGGTCGACCGTCGAAGAGGGCGGGCTCATGGAGACGATCCGCAACTACGCCGCGCACGTGTCGACCTTGTGGGGCACGGAGATACGCATCGAGGGAGGCGTCGCGGCCGAGCCGCCGATCCCGGTGTCGCTCGCGGCGGTCCAGATCCTCCAGGAGGGGCTCGTAAACGCGTTGAAGCACGCGCAGGGAAGTACAGTCGTCATCCGGGTCGAGGAGGCCGACGGGTTCGTGCACATCGTCATCGAGGACGACGGGACGGGGTTCGATCCTGCTACATCGGTCGACGACGAGCACCACGGGATGAGGTTGATGAGAGAGCGGGCAGAGCGCGTCGGTGGTCGCATCGAGCTGGACACGTTGCCGGGCCGCGGCACGCGCGTCGAGGCCGTGCTCCCGGGCGGCGTCGCGCGATGACGCTCAAGACGCTCATCGCGGAGGACCACACGCTCGTGTCGCAGGGGCTCGAGGTCATGCTCTCCATGGCCGAGGGGGTCGACCTCGTCGGCGTGGTCTCGACGGGCGAGGCGGCCGTCGAGCGGGCGGAGCGCGAACAGCTCGACGTCATCCTGATGGACGTCAACCTCGGCAAGGCGATGAACGGGATCGAGGCGACGCGCCTCGTGAAGGAGAGGTCGCCGGCGACCCGCGTGTTGATCCTCACGATGTTCACGGATCCCGGCACGGTCGCCGAGGCCGTCAAGGCCGGCGCCGACGGCTACCTGTCGAAGGGCGCGTCGAAGGAGGTCGTGGTCCAGGCGATCAAGGACGTGTCGGAGGGCAAGTCGGTGCTGGACCCGAACGTCACCGAGGGCATCTTCGGCCGCATCGGGGGCCGCGACCCGCAGGCGCTCACCGACCGCGAGCTGACCGTTCTGCAGGAGCTGACGCACGGCAAGTCGACCCGCGAGGTCGCCGAGCACATCCACGTCTCCGAGGAGACCGTCAAGACGTACCTGAAGCAGATCTTCCGCAAGCTGGACGTGCACGACCGCACCGAAGCGGTGGCCGAGGCGTTCCGCCGCGGCCTCGTGCACTAGGGCTACAGCTCCAGGTCCACGTCCTCCACCGAGAACGACAGCTGCAGCTCCCCCCGACGGACGTCGATCCCGTCGAACGTGACCCCGTCGACGAGCGTCGGCAGCGGGATCGTTATCGGGCCGACGGGGGCCGGCGCCTCGAGCACCAGCGACCCCGAGCCCGCCCCCGGCTCGAGCCGCACGTCTCCCTCCGCAACCTCCGCCTCCCGGGTACCGAGCTCTCCCGCGTTCGCCACCACCCGCACCGACCCGTCGCGCAGCGTCAGGCGAGCCGAGTACTCCGGCGGCACCATCTCGTTCAGCGCGCTCTGCGACAGCGTCGCGGACCCGGCCCCCGCCGTCGCCGACACGCGTCCGCCGTCCCGCCACACCGCGCCCGAGACCGTGACGTCGTCGAGCTCGAGGCGGACGGACTCCATCCGCGTCTCCGACGCGGGCGACGGCGCCGACGCCGTCGTGAAGCCGCCGCTGCGCACGTCCTCTGCTTCGACCGTGACTCCGGCGAAGCGACGGTCCTTCAACGCGAGCAGGAACGGGAACCCGCCGAACGACACGTCGACAGCGCCGTTGACGCCGCGGCGCGACGAGAGCGCCCGCGCCGCCAGGCTCTCGACGAGGAGCTTCGCGCCGAAGTCCACCGCGACCGCGAGCACCACGACGACGATCAAGAGGCGCGTCAGCCGCTTCATGGCTGACGACCATACGCCGGGCTATCCCGTGCTGCGGTAGCGGCGCGCGACCAGGATCCCGGCCGCGGCGGCCGGGACGACGAAAGCGAGCAACGGGGGAACCATCGAGGACCGGTCCTCTTCCGGCGGAGCAGGCCGGCGGGCCGCGGCCCGCAGGTCGGCGACCTCCTCGCGGAGGAGCGCAAGATCCTCCTCGAGAGAGGTGACGCGCGAACGCACGGTGTCGGGATCGCGCCCGAGCACGCGTTCGCGCAGCAGGAACTCCAGCTGGAAGATTTCCTGGTCGAAGTCGTCCCGCAGCACGGCCATCCGGCCCTCGTCCTCGTCGCCGGCGACGAGCATCTCGGTCGACACGATGTCGCCGAGCGTCACCTTGCACCCCGAGTTGCAGATCGTGATCCAGTACCGCCCCGGCTCGACCTGAGGGACGACGAACTCGACGGAGGCGTCACCGTGCTCCCCGGTGGGACGCGGCACCACCTCGACGCGCGCGACCCGAACCGCATCCGGGGACAGCGGCGTCGGCATCCCCTTCGTGACGCGCGACAGGTAGGCGAAGTAGGGACCGTCCTCGAGGCGCCCCATCGACGACTTCAGCCACACGCTGCTGTGCGCCCGGACGACGTCTCCCGGTAGGTAGAACTCCCGGCTCAGCTCGAGCTCCGCACCGCCGGCGAGAGCCGGAGCAGGCACACAGAGGAGCACCATCGCCGTCACGATCGTCCCCGACCACCTGCGCACGCGGCACCTCCCCGTCTCGTCCGTCATGGGATTCGACCGGTCCGGGGGGCGAAAAGTTCTACGAGCTCCCCGACGCACCCTGATTGCGCTCGAGCCACTCCGTGATCCGGGGCCACGTCGTCTCGCGTGCAGCGCTCCCGGCGATCATCGAGACGTGTCCTGCGGCGGCGTTGACCACCGTGACGTCCAGGCCGCGATGCGTCGTCAGGGCGTGGCTGGAGCCGCTCGGCGTGATGTGGTCGTGCTCCGGGATGAGCGCGAGGACGGGTGCTCTCACGTCGTCGAGACGCGCGATCTCGCCCGCGAGCTCCAGCGTCCCCGCCGCCAGGCCGTTCGTGCGGAACAGGTCTACGAGGTCGAAGAACATCTGCCCCGGCAGCTCGCGGTGCTCCCAGACCCAGCGCGCGAGCGGGTCGTACGTCTTCCGGAACGACGGGTCGCGGCGACGCCGCCACGCCGTGAGCGCGGTCCTCATCGCCTGTGGCCGCAGCGCGTGGAAGCTCTCGCGCACGGCGGCCGCCGGCACGAGACCGTGCTCGTCGAGGACGTAGACGGGCTTGAAGAGCGGATGCGTCATCAGCGGATTGAGGCCTGCGGGCACGCTGAAGTCGACCGGCGCCGCGAGGAGCGCGATCGAACCGACGCGCGCGTGGTCGCGGGCCGCGGCGCGCGCGAGGCAGAGGGTGCCCCCGAAGCAGTAGCCGACCAGGTGCACGCGCTCCCGCCCGGTGATCGTCAGCACGATCCTCTCGGCGCGCAGGAGCGTGTTCGCGTACGCCGTCAGCCCACGCGCCGCGTCCTCCGGCGCGGGGTCGCCCCAATCCAGCAGGAACACGTCGAAGCCGGCGTTCGCGAGCGCGGCCACGAAGCTCCGCTCCGGCGTCAGGTCGAGGATCCACGGCTTCGATACGACCGCGTGCACGACGAGGACCGGCTCTGCGTGACGGACGGTCGAACGGTAGCGATACAGCGCGGCCCGGCCCTCCTCCCACACGACCTCGGCGGGCGTCGTCGCGACCGAGACACGCTTCGTGCGCAACAGCACGTCGACGACGTGCGGCCATCCGGCGAGCGTGAGCCCGGACCGCAGCCAGATCGACCGGTACCGGCGCCACCACCGGCGGAGCAGGCCGGCGCGCACGAGCCGCGCATCGGTCTTCCGCGTCGCGAGGACCAGGTTCGCGCCGAGCGCCCACAGCGCGGCGGCGAAGTAGGCCGCGACGATCGCGCCGGCGATCACTAGGGGGTGGAGGCCGGCGACGAAGTCGCTCATCGCGCTACTGGGTCGGAGCTCCCACCAGGAGACGGTTGACCGCGTCGAGCGTCGCGCGCGCGATCGCGTCGTGCTCGTCGAAGGTCACGACGGCCGATCCGAGCAGCAGCTCGGCGGGTCGCTCGACGACTACCGCCGCGATGCGGCAGTCGCCCATCTCGACGAAGTCGGCGGAGCCCAGCTCGAGCGGGACGTCCGAGAGGCGCCGCACGGCGTCGAGAACCGCCTCCGCGACCGAGCGGTGCTCGAAGCGCCGTCCGGCCGGAGAGTCGTCCTCGCCGATCAACAGGTCTCCGTCCAGCTCGAGGATGACCTGCGAGGTGAAGCGGTCCCCCGCGCGCTTCGTCGTGAGACTCGACAGCTTGCGGCGCTTCGGGCGGCCGTTGGCGGCCCCCGGAGCCGTCGCCTTCATCACCTCGATCGCGTGCGCGTCCACCTCCGCACCGAGATGCGCCCACACCATGCCCTGGATCTCGTGGACGACCTCGCCGGGATCGCGTTCGGGCACCACCAGCACGCGGACCGCGTCGATCGTGCCCGGCCCCCCGTGGATCCGCGCGGCGCGCACCCCACGAAGCGCCGCTACGGCGGCTTCGAGCTCGTTCACCTGCGGGGCCGTGCCGTTGGGGCTCATGCGTTCCTCTGACCGAAGACCTGACACGAAGGAGAAGGTTATGTGCTCGCCGCCGAATCCCTTCCTTTTACTGGGAGGACTCGAAAGAAGACTCGACGACGTAGTCGCCCGTCGGGACGAGGAACTCGAAGCGCGCCGTCAGCGATCCGCCCGGGGACAGGGTCGCATCTATCGGCGCGGAGCGCAGCCGCGCCACGAGCCGCCCGCCCGAGTACACCTCGTGGACGAGCCGCCCGTCGACGGCCAGCCGCACGTCGTCGTGCGTGTTCGTGAGCGTGAGCCGGTTGACGATCGCGCCGTCCGACGTCGTGAGGTCCGTCAGGAGGTCGGAGCCGCGGTCCCGCACGAACCTCGTCCCGGAGCTGGCGGAGGTGATCCCGCCGGCGCCTTCGTCCCATCCGAACGAGACCGTGTTGTCGCCGGTGCGGGACGCGAGCTCCTCGACCGGCAGGTCCTCGAGCCCTATCCGCACGACCTCGACGACACGCACCGGCTCGGGCTCGGGCTCGGGCGCCGGCGGCTCGGCGCTCGAAGGCGCGGCCACGACGGGGTCGCCGGACGGTGGGGGCGCCGTCGGCGCCGCGGTGGCGGGGACCGGCGTGGCGGCCGGAGACGGGGTCGCAGGAGCGGACGTCGGGGCCGGGGTTGCGTCGTCGTCACCGCCGCGCACGATCCGCTCGCCCTTCACGCGCGGTTCGCCGTCGCGCGGGTCGTCCGTGGCCCCCGTACGCGGGGCTGCGCCCCCCGCCCGGTCGGACGAGTCGTCGCCCGAGACACACGCCACGAGGACGAGGGCGGCGAGTGCGGCGCCCGCGACGGCCCTGGCGGAGCCCGCCGGCGCGAGCCGCGCGCCGCCGAGCAGCAGCATCCCGGCGGCCACCAACATCATTGCGGCCAAGGCGGCGCGCGACATCGCGCCGCCGGTGAAGGGAAGCACGACGCCCGGCGAGGTCGTCGCACGGGCCGAGGGGGCCGTGCCCGGGTCGGGATCGACGAACCGCACGACCCTCTTCTCGATCGGGTCGAACCGCGGGTTGGCGACGTCGCGCGCGCCTTCGTCGGCGAGGAACGACCTGCTCGTCGCGCGCACGGTCTCGGTCTGCCCGAGCAGGCCGCGCACGGAGTTCACCGCGGTCAGGTCGCCCGGCCGTACCGCCCGGCCGTCCCACGGCAGGTCGACGGACGCCCCGGCCGGCAGGGAGCCGAGGTTCCAGACGATGTCGAAGCGACCGAGGCTCTCGCCGATCTGGACGGCCTCGACCTGGTCGACGACGTCCACGGAGACGACCTCGACCTCCCGGGGCGCGACGTCG
Source organism: Actinomycetota bacterium (assembly GCA_036258555.1). Classification (GTDB taxonomy): domain Bacteria; phylum Actinomycetota; class CADDZG01; order CADDZG01; family WHSQ01; genus JALZEG01. Next base: position 21,828 of record DATADL010000102.1, read on the forward strand.
ACGACGAGGACGTCTTCGAGGTCCTCCGTCCCGTCGTTCGTGACCGTCACGACGTAGTGGAGCGACGAGCCGACCTGCGTCAGCACGCGCTCGGAGCGGCTCGTCACCTCCAGGCCCGCGGCACCCCCGGTCACGACGACCGCGACGTCGACGGAGTCGCTCGCGGCGACGCCTCCTGCGCTCGCGACCCCGCTCACGGTCGCCGCGGGCGAGAGGTCCCGGCCGCGGGTGGTGATCTGGACGACGACGGAATCGCCGGCGGGGAGGGGGCCGAGGTCGAACGAGATCGTCCCGTCCGCGGTCCCGGCGGGCTCGGGGAACGCCTCGACGAGCTCGAGCGCACGGGGCAGGCCGACGTCGAGCGTGGCTTCCGTCAGGTCCGTGTCCCCCGTGTTCGTGACCTGCCCGACGATCACCGTCTCCTCGCCGAGCTCGACGGTCGCGGGCTCCGCGGAGAGGAGCACCGCCACCGACGCCGTCTGCGGCGTGGCGGCGACGGAGGACCCGGACGCCGACGGAGAGGGCGACGTGCCTCCGCTCGGCGACGGCGACGGCGAGGGCGTCTGGGCGCCCGCCGCCGGGACCCACAGCGCGCACGCCGCGAGCAGCAGCGCGGCTGCGGCCGTTGCTACGCGGGAGCGGGTCATGGTTCTCCTGTCGTGTGAAGGGTCGAACTGGAAAAGAATGGTATACGGGAACGGCTGCCCCGCCTAGGGGCCTGCGCCCCCCGAATATGGCCTCTCGACCCCTCAAGTTAGGGGATTTCTGTGACTACAGTCAACGCCTGATACCTGTTGTCGGCTTTGCCCCGGATCGGTCCCCTCGGCCCGTCGCTATCCTTCGAGCAGCAATGGACTTCTCGCTCGAGCATTCGTTCGACGCACCCGTGGCCTCGCTCGCCGAGGCGCTCCTCGACCGGAAGTTCCAGGACTCGCTCGGCCCCGTCGGCAAGCTCTCCGAGCGGCGCGTGCTCTCCCAGAAGAAGACGCCTGCCGGCGGCGTCCTACGCAAGACCCGCTGCGTCCTCGGCGTCGACGTCTCGGGGCCGGCACGCAAGCTCATGGGCGACGGCGACCCCGCCTGGGTCGAGGAGGCGACGTGGGATCCGGAGGCGTCGCGGTGGGACTGGGTCATCCACCCCGAGGTCGCCTCTCACCTCCTGACGGCGTCGGGCGCGATCGAGGTGACGGGCGACGACCGCCGGTCGGCCCGGCGGGTCACCGGCAGCATCAAGGTGCACGTGCCGCTGTACGGGGGCCGCGTGGAGGGCTGGATCCGCGACGGGATCGAGGCCGCGTACGAAGAGGAAGCCGCGCGTCTGGCGGACTGGCTCGCGCGATGAGGATCGAGCGGCTGGGGGCCGAGCACGCCGGCCGGGTCGAGCGCGCGGCCGCGTTGTTCGACGCGACGCCGGCGCCCGAGTGGACCGCCCGTTTCCTCGCGGCAGAGAACCACCACCTGCTGATGGCGTTCTCGGAAGACGGGGACGCGACGGGATTCGTCTCCGGGGTAGAGACCGTCCATCCGGACAAGGGGGTCGAGATGTTCCTGTACGAGCTCGGGGTCGCGCCCGAGCACCGCGGGCGCGGGATCGGGACCGCGCTGGTCGCGGCGCTCGGGGACCTCGCGCGGGGTCGAGGGTGTCACGGGATGTGGGTGGCGACCGAGCCCGACAACGAGGCCGCGCTGGCGACGTACCGGGCCGCCGGCGCCTCGGATCCCGAGCCCGCGGTCGTGCTCGAATGGAGCTTCCGATGAGGCGCGCGGTCCTCGTCGCGGGGGTCCTTCTCGCGAGCGCGCTCCCGGCCCCCGCCCCCGCCCAGGACGAAGCCGGCATCGTCTACTCCGCCTACCGGTACGGGGGCCGCGGGGCCGGCTCCGTGATCTTCACGATCGTGCCCGGGGGCGAGCCCGTGAGGCTCACGGGGAGCCGGTCGTTCAACCTCGAGCCGGAGTGGTCGCCGGACCGGGCGCAGATCGCGTACGTCCACCATGCACGGCCGCGCAACCCCGACATCTGGGTGATGGACGCCGACGGGTCCGGCAAGGTGCGGCTCACGAGCGGCCGCCCCGACGACGTCTACCCGCGCTGGTCGCCGGACGGCTCCCACATCGCGTGGGTCAAGGATCGCCGCCGCGGATCGGAACGCATCTACGTCATGCATCCCGACGGCGCCGACAAGATCGCGGTAAGCCCGGAGCGACACAGAGCCTCGCAGCCGGCGTGGTCGCCGGACGGGACGTCGATCGCCTACGTCCACCACCCGCGCTGCAGCGACTGCCCCGGCGACGGCGAGATCTTCGTCGTCGACGGTCACTCCGCGGGGCCCGCCGAGCGTTTGACCGACAACGACCTCCACGACGTCAACCCGGTGTGGTCTCCGGACGGGAGCAGGATCGCGTTCGCACGCGGGCGCGACGACGGGGCGGACCTCTACACGATGGCCGCGGACGGCTCCGACGTCCGGCAGCTCACGTCGGTGGACGGGTACGCGCTCCTCCCGCGCTGGTCGCCGGACGGCACCGAGATCGCGTTCACCGTGATCGTCGACGTCGAGAACTTCCACACCCGCCTCGGCGTCGTCGACGTCGAGACCGGCGAGACGCGGCTGCTGACGGACGTGGAGGCCGGAGGGATCCTGCCCGACTGGTCGCCGGACGGCGGGCGGATCGCGTTCGTCGGCTTCCACTCGGGCGGCCACAACCTCGGAGTGATCGGGCGGGACGGCACGGGGCTCGCGCAGCTCACGGATTCGCGCCTCGACGAAGCGTGGCTCGACTGGTAGCCGTGGGGTTCCTCGTTACGCATCCGTAACACGTCAGAAACGGACGGGAAATGGCCCCCGCGTACCGTGAGGGCCGACTCCCAGACCGTCCACGAGTCGGCGGGTCGCCCCGGCGATCCGCCTACGAAGGAGGAATTGCATGGCGACGAGCCCGTCCGACGTCCTGAAGCTCGGGCAGCAGTCAGGCGCCCAGTTCGTAGACATCAGGTTCTCGGACCTCCCGGGGCTGATGCAGCACTTCTCTATGCCGTTCGAGGAGTTCACCGAAGAGGCCTTCGAGGAGGGCTTCGGCTTCGACGGGTCGTCGATCCGCGGCTTCCAGGAGATCCAGGAGTCGGACATGATCCTCGTCCCCGACCCGGAGACCGCGGTGATGGACCCGTTCCGGTCGCATCCGACGATGATCGTGCACGCGTTCGTCAAGGACCCGCTGACCGGCGAGTTCTATACGCGCGACCCCCGCTACATCGCGCGCAAGGCCGAGGACTACCTCAAGGGGACCGGGATCGCCGACGTCGCGTACTTCGGGCCCGAGGCGGAGTTCTACGTCTTCGACTCGATCCGGTTCGACCAGAACCAGCACTCCTCGTACCACTTCATCGGTGCCGTAGAGGGCGTGTGGAACTCGGGGGCCGAGGAGGGGGGCCGCAACCTCGGGTACAAGCCGCGCTACAAGGAGGGCTACTTCCCGGTCCCGCCGATGGACCACTACCAGGACCTGCGTTCGGAGATGGTGCTGACCCTGCGTGACCTCGGGATCCCGGTCGAGGTCCACCACCACGAGGTCGGGACCGCCGGCCAGTCCGAGATCGACATGGGCTTCGGCGCGCTCCTCGAGATGGCCGACCGGCTGATGCTCTACAAGTACGTGGTCAAGAACGTCGCGCTGCGGCACGGCAAGACCGTGACGTTCATGCCGAAGCCGATCTTCCAGGACAACGGCTCGGGGATGCACGTGCACCAGTCGCTGTGGAAGGACGACGAGTCGCTGATGTGGGACGAGCTCGGCTACGCGCAGCTCTCCGACACCGCGCGCTGGTACATCGGCGGGCTGCTCGAGCACGCTCCCGCGCTCCTCGCACTGTGCGCGCCGACGACTAACTCGTTCAAGCGGCTCGTGCCCGGCTACGAGGCGCCGGTGAACCTCGTGTACTCGCAGAGGAACCGGTCCGCGGCCGTGAGGATCCCGCTGTACTCGAAGTCGCCGAAGTCCAAGAGGATCGAGTTCCGCTGCCCCGACGCCGCGTGCAACCCGTACCTCGCGTTCCCGGCCCTGCTGATGGCGGGTCTCGACGGGATCAAGAACAAGGTCGAGCCCCCGGAGCCGGTCGACAAGGACCTGTACGAGCTGCCTCCGGAGGAGCTGGCGAACGTGCCGCAGGTGCCGGGATCGTTGGACGCGGCCCTGGACGCGCTCGAGGCCGACCACGACTTCCTGCAGGGCGGCGTCTTCACGCAGGACGTTATCGACCACTGGATCGACTACAAGAGGGTCCACGAGGTCGACGAGCTGCGCCTCCGCCCGCACCCGTGGGAGTTCTACCTGTACTACGACATCTAGGCCGCCTCCCACTGGCGCACTACAACTCCAAGTTCCTCCAAACATCGCCATGGATTTGGAATTGGCGCCCTCGGAGCCGTGCCGAAGGCGTAGATCCTCCGCCGCCTCTCCACTTTCGATATCGAAAGTGTTAAAGTTGGGCACATGGACCTGCACTCGGAGCTGGGCGCGGGCCGCGCTACGGGGACGCGGCAGGTGACGCTGTTCGTCCCCAGCGTGGACCGGTCGGGTGCAGGGATCGACCAGGACTACTGGGGAACCGAAGCCTTGCAGGTATTCGGCCGCCTCTTCAGAGGAGCGACCGCCTTCCCACCGGCCCGCGGAGTTTGGAGGGACGACGAACGCGGCGGCAAGCTCGTCTTCGACGACACGCGGATGGTCATGTCGTACGTCGAGCCAGTGCTTCTAGACGACGCCGCGACGGTAGCTGCACTCAGAAGGTTTCTTCATCGACTCGGGCGCGAGACCAACCAAGGCGAAGTCGGCATCGTGATCGACGGCATTTACTACCCGATCGTGGATTTCGATGAGGAGGAGGGCGCGCATGGCTGATCGCGAAGGGGTTGACCGCCTGGCGAAAGGCCTCGGCGCTTCCCGACCCGTCGGCCTTGGGTCACGCCCAATCGGAGGACCTCTGGACCTATTGGCGCTGCGGCATGACGTGGCGACACGCCTGAGGTCGTCGGGGGGAAGACCTTCGGATCCTGAATGGACCGTATCGCGGCAAGTCCCCTTCAAAGAAGAGAGTTGGCGCCGCCTTCAAGCTCTCGCAGGCGAGGTCGGCACACCGAATCGTCGGGTAGGCGCCGCGCAACTCGCCGCCATGATCATCGAGTACGGACTGGACGAGGTTCAGGCCCTCGAGTGGGACGACCTGCTCGAAGCAAGTCACGACGTATTGCTGCCCGGCCCCGACGCCTGCCAGGCAGCAGGCGTGACGTTCCGGCAGCTCGAAACTTGGAGGAAGGACAGCGTGGTGAAGCCGGCGCGTGTCGAGGGACGTCGACGATGGTTCTCCCTCGACAGCGTCGTTCGCATGATCTGGCTACGCGACGCGTTGGAGGCGGGCGCTCACGAGGAAGTTCGACGCCAGATCGGCGATGCCGACATGTCACACAGATACCTCGTCATCAGTGACGGGACGCGTGTTCGAACCGAGGCCGATCCACGGGCATTGCTCTCGCTGCTTGCCGAGCCCGGCTCACACAGCGTGATCGACCAGATGGGGATTCGACTACGTCTCTTGGGACGCGAAGGCAGCACGAGCGAAGGTGGTGAGGATGAAGACAAAGCCGCAGCAGTTTGACCTTTTCGGACGCGCTGCCTCCGGCCCGTGGGAAGAGCACGACCTCGACAGGCGGGCCGACTTCCAGGCGGTGGCCGTCGCCGGAGGCCACGAGTACAAAGCGATTGCCTTCAAGTACCTGACGGCCGCCGGAGCCCGGATAGTGCGCGACGGCTTCCGCGTCGGTCCTTTCCCCGTCGACGCCGAGATCATGGGTCCGAGCGGAAACAGGTTCCTCGTCCTGATGCACGGCACTCCGGATGCGCACGCGCAAAGCGGGTTGCGTCGGGTCGATACGCTCGAGAAAGCAGGGTTCTTCGCCATGCAGCTGCGGCGGGATCAGGAGCTACCCATCCTGCTCCTTACGTCAGACCTTCCCTACCCCGGGTCGCGAGCGGCGCAGTATCTGGCGAAGCTTTCGGAAGACGTCTGGGACGTGATCGCGACGCGCGGCGATCTAGGCAACTATCGCCGGTTGAGTCGTGTTCTGCGCTCGCCCGACCTCGCGTCGCCACCGGATGCACCGTGGCGTGATGGCTCGATGACGACGCGAGCGGGCACCCGGCAGCGCACACTCGATCTGAAGATGGACCCGTGAAACGCCGCGAGGCTCATTCCTCGCGTTCGCAGCCCTTTACCTGCTCGCCCTCCGCACAGCCGTCGAGGCCCGGCCCCCCGTCGAGGCGATCCCGGCCCTTGTTCCCGTACAGCGCGTCGTCGCCACGTTCGCCGCGCAGGTCGTCGTCGCCCTTGCCTCCGTGCAGCGAGTCGGCCCCGGGGCCTCCGAAGAGCGGCCCGTCCCCCCACACCCGGTCGTCGCCGGCGCCGCCGCGCACGTAGCTGCGGCCCCCGCTCGCCGCGAGCGCGTCGTCGCCCGGTCCACCGAACACACGGTCGTCGAGCTTGCCCCAGGCATACACGTCGTCGCCCCCCGGCCCGCCGAAGATCGTGCCGCCGGCGCGTTCCTCGTATTCGAACTCGAGGACGTCGCGACCCCGCCCTCCGTACAGCCGCCCGCGGCCCTCTCCGTCGATCAGGATGTCGTCCCCGCGTCGTCCGACCAAGACGTCGTCTCCTCCGGGCTTGTCGGAGTACGGCTGCTCCCCCCACAGGTAGTTGACCTCCTCGTCGCCGGCGAGGACG
>DATADL010000103.1:0-1817 GCA_036258555.1 Actinomycetota bacterium
GGCGGTCCGTTTCGCGTTCTGAGGGCGCGGGTAATCCGCGAGGGACCACGACGCACGAAAGGAACCCGCGATGACGCCAACGAACGAGCAGAGCGCAACCAGCCCTACCGGCCCGGCCGTGGACGTGGGTGACGTCGACGAGATCCGCGACGCCCTCGGCTCGAGCGACGCGATCGACGCAAGCCGGATCGAGGTCTCGATCGACGGCACGTCCGTCGTCCTTCGGGGGAGCGTCGCCGACTCGTCGCAGGGACACCTCGCCGAGCTCCTCGTCGGGCGGTACACGTCCGACATCCGCAACGAGCTGCGCGTGGACCCGGGCTTCCGCGAGGGCGCGGACGAGCCGCAGGCCGTCGAGGAGGCCGTACCGGCGGAGAGCGAGATCCTCGTCGGCTCGACCGACATGCTGTCGGGGCCGGACGCGGCGATCACCTCCGACGTGAGCAGGGCCCTCGAGGAGAGCGAGCCGTGGGACCCACCGGACGAGCCGTCGCTGGCGTCCACCCCGGCCGAGCTGCGCGGCGCGTCCGGGTTCGGCGACGGCGGCCCCGTCGACGAGGTCTCGGACGAAGCCGCCGCGGACGAGCTCCCGGCGGCGGCGGACCTGACCCGGCAGGACCTAGAGGCTTCGGCGGGAGGGGCCGCGCCGCCCTCTCTGGACGAGACCGCGGCGCCTCCGCGCGAAGTCGCCGAGCCGGATCCCGTGGGCGTGGACCCGCTGGGCCATGCGCCGCCCGAGGGCGCCGACGACTTCCCGCCGCGGGTGCCGGGCACCGAGGGCGGTATCGGTGGGGTCGGCGAGGGCACGGCCGGCGGTGGGTCGATATCGGGCGTGCCCGCGACCGAGACGGGTGCGCTGGGGGCCGACACCGCGGCTGCCGACCCGGCGCGCTCCACCGGAGGCACGATGAGCGACTCCGGCACCGACCGCGGCCCCCAGTCGCGCGAGGACCCGCCGTTGCGGGAAGACTTCCCCGACCGCGGCTAGACGCGCTCGGAGCGCGCCGCGCGGAGCTTCGACGGGGCCGCGACCACGTAGACGGCCTGCACCAGACCGCCGGCCGTCTCGACGTCGACGACCGCGACCGGCCCGTCGGAAGTGCGTAGGAACAGTCCGGCGCGTCCGTTGACCGCGACGATCTCCGCGACCGCTCCCGCCGGGGCCTTCTTCGCCACTCCCGCCAGGAACCGGGCGACGCGCGCCCGCCCCTCGATCGGCCGTCTAGCCGCGGGGGCCTCGCCGCCCCCGTCGGTGTAGGCGATCGCGTCCTCGGCGAGCAGCGCCGTCAGACGGTCGACGTCCTCGCCGGAGCACGCCGCGACGAACGCATCGAGGAGCCTCCGGTGCTCGTCCGGCGGGACCGGCGCACGCCGCCGCTGCGTCGCCAGCGATCGTCGAGCGCGGTGAACGAGCTGGCGCGTCGAGACCTCGGTCCTGTCGAGCGCGGACGCGACCTCCGCGTACGAGAAGCCGAACGCGTCGCGCAGCAGGAACGCGGCGCGCTCCACCGGCGTCAGCGACTCGAGCAAGACCAGGAACGCGAGCGACAGCGTCTCCGCGCGCTCGGCGACCTCCGAGGCGTCCGGCGTCGTCCCGAGCAGGGGCTCGGGGAGCCACGGCCCCACGTAGGTCTCGCGCCGGCGGCGCGCGGACCTGAGCCGGTCTATCGACAGGCGCGTCGCAGCGGTGACGAGGAAGGCCTTCGGGTCGCGCACGTCGCGAGCGCCGGCAACCTTCAGGTAGACGTCCTGCACGACGTCCTCGGCCTCGGCAACGTCGCCGAGCATCCGGTACGCGATCGAGAACAGCAGCGGCC
>DATADL010000104.1:0-1906 GCA_036258555.1 Actinomycetota bacterium
CACCGGAGCCAGGTCGGCGACAACCGGGACGAGATCGAGGGGTGGATCCGGGGCCGCCTCGCCGAGACTGGGGCCCGGGCCGGGTTCGCCTACGGGGAGTCGTTCCGGGTGATCAGCCAGGGGCCGGGCTTCCACGCGGGGGAGCAGCTGGACGAGGTGTCGCTGGACGTGGAGCCGCCGCCGCCCGACCCGAGGGCGGCCCCCCCGCCCTAGCGCCGAGGTGCCCGCGCCGCCGCCACGCGCGTGACCGAGTGGCTTCTTTCTGTTATGCCGGTAGGCGGCTCTCTGTTACCCGTGCGGGGGATAGGCGGCGCGGATGAGACGCGGCATCTACTGCCTGGCGAACGATCGCGTGCTCGAGTTCACCGATGCATTCTTCGAGAGCTTGCGCGCCGTGGGCTCGGACCTCCCGTTGACGGTGATCCCCTTCGACGGACGCTGCGAGCGGCTGCGGACGCTCGCCTCCGGCCTCGACTGCACGTTCCTCGAGGAGGACGAGCTCGCTCGCTTCGACCGGCTCGGCGAGACGTTCTGCCCTGATCCGTCGTGCTTCCGGACCTTCCGCAAGCTCGCGGTCTTCGAAGGCGCCTTCGACGAGTTCGTCTACTTCGACACCGACGTCGTCGTCCTCGTCGACCCTTCTGAGCTCCTCATGGCTTTCTCGGAGTCGTCCGCCGACCTCGTCTACACCGACCGCGATCCTGCGGAGGTCTACCCTCCCGGGTGGCTGCGCACCTCGATGATCGAGCGCTACGGCTCCCCGTGCTTCAACACGGGCTTCTTCTTGTCGCGCCGCGGCGTCTTCACGCGGGCCGACTTCAACGCGATCGCGCGGCTGGCCCCGGAGCCGCGCTCGGACCTCGCGTACCGCAACGAGCAGGGCTTCCTGAACTACTGCGTCGACGTGAGCGGTATCGCGGCGACCGAGCTCTCCGACGTGCTCCCGGGCCTCACGCGCCGGCAGTGGGCCGCGCGGTCCGGGATCGCGTGGGACGGCCGCACCGCGGTGATGGCAGACCCCTCGGAGCCCGACGCCGGCCGTCGCTTCCCGTTCGTCCACTGGGCGGGTTTCGACGTGTCGCCGACTATGCCCCGCCGCGACATCTTCGACGCCTTCCGGCGGCGGGCAAGGGAGGCAGACGCCCGAGCAGGGCGCCCGTAGGGCGGTGGAACAAGCCCGCCCCGCCCGGCGTTGTGCCCTCTGAGCAGGCACGTTAGGCTTGCCTAACCGCCAGACGAAGCCGGAGTGGAGGCGATCCCCCCAGTGGCAACCGAAGCCGAAGACCTCAAGGTCCAGCAGGAGAACGAAGAGGTCCGGGCCCTCAAGGGCGACTACAAGTACGGCTGGCACGACGCCACGTCCTACGACGAGGCCCCCACGAAGGGCCTGAACCACCAGGTCCTCGACATGATGAGCGACCGGAAGAACGAGCCCGACTGGATGCGGAAGTTCCGCCACAAGGCGCTCGACGTCTTCTACCGCAAGCCCATGCCGACCTGGGGGGCCGACCTCAGCGGCATCGATTTCGACGACATCTACTACTACATCAAGCCGATGAACCAGGTGAAGTCCTGGGACGACATGCCCGAGGACATCAAGTCCACCTGGGACAAGCTCGGGATCCCGGAGGCCGAGAAGAAGTACCTCGGCGGCGTGACGGCCCAGTACGAGAGCGAGGTCGTCTACCACAAGACCCAGGAGCACCTCGAACGCCAGGGCATCCTCTTCAGCGACATGGACACCGCGGTGCGCGAGCACCCGGAGATCGTCAAGCAGTACTTCGGCACGATCATCCCGCCGGCCGACAACAAGTTCGCGGCCCTCAACTCCGCGGTCTGGTCGGGCGGGTCGTTCATCTACGTCCCGCCGGGCGTCGAGGTCGAGATCCCGCTCCAGGCCTACTTC
>DATADL010000105.1:0-18132 GCA_036258555.1 Actinomycetota bacterium
CTCGGCCACTACCAGACGCGCTTCGAGCACGTCCTCGTCGACGAGTTCCAGGACACGAACCACGCGCAAGCGCGCCTCGCGACGCTGCTCGCGGGCAAGCACCGCAACATCTTCGTCGTCGGCGACGCGGACCAGGGCATCTACGCCTTCAGGGGGGCGACGATCAAGAACCTCCTCGACTTCGAGCGCGACTGGCCCGAGGCCCACGTGATCACGCTCGAGCAGAACTACCGCTCGACCGAGACGATCCTCAACGCGGCGAACGCGGTGATCGAGAACAACGCGATGCGCAAGCCGAAGTCGCTGTGGACGGAGTCCTCCGGCGGCGACCTCATCACGCGCTACCACGCACAGAACGAGCACGACGAGGCGCTGTGGGTGGGGCGGGAGGTCGCGCGCCTGAAGGACCTCGGCTACGCGCTCGCCGACATGGCCGTGTTCTACCGGACCAACGCGCAGTCCCGCGTGCTCGAGGAGATGCTGAGCAAGGAGGACATCGCGTACCGCGTCGTCGGGGGCGTCCGGTTCTACGAGCGCAAGGAGGTGAAGGACCTCCTGGCGTGGCTGCGCGCCTCGATGAACCCGTCCGACGCGGTCAGCGTCGCCCGCGCCGCGCAGGCGCCGCGCCGCGGCATCGGCGACACGACGCTCGCGCGCCTGACCGGGTTCGCACAGTCCGAGGGGATCTCGCTCGGCGAGGCCTTCGACCGCGCCGAGGAGGTTCCCGGCCTCACCAAGCGCTCGATCGGAGGCGTCCTCGAGGCCGCCCGGCTCTTCGGCCGGATCCGTGCGACCGCCGAGAGCGGCGTGCCCGTCGCCGAGGTGGTCGAGACCGCGTGGGAGATCACCGGCTACATGGACGAGCTCAAGTCCGAGCGCACCTTCGAGTCGCTGTCGCGTCAGGAGAACCTGCGCGAGCTCGCCGGCGTCGCGCAGGAGTTCGACGAGGGGCCGACCGCGTCCGACGGCCTCACGGGCTTCCTCGAGCAGCTCGCGCTCATCACGGACACCGACACGGTCGAGGGCGAGGAGACCGGCGTGACGTTGATGACGCTGCACAACGCGAAGGGCCTCGAGTTCCCCGTCGTGTTCGTGATCGGGATGGAGGACGGCGTCTTCCCGCACCTGCGGTCTCTGGGCGATCCGGACCAGCTCGAGGAGGAGCGGAGGCTCTGCTACGTCGGGATCACGAGGGCGCGCGAACGCCTCTACCTGTTGAACGCGTGGTCCCGGAGCCTCTGGGGCAACCTCAACTACAATCCGCCGTCCCGCTTCCTCTCGGAGATCCCGGTCGAGCTGGTCAACCAGGCGAACGAGCGCAAGCCGTCTGCGACCGCGCCGGCGGCGGCTCGGCCCCGCGGCGGCGACGGGCGCACGCTCGCCGACCCCGCCGCGTTCACGGTCGGGCAGGAGGTCGAGCACGCGAAGTGGGGCCGCGGCACGATCGTCGAGATCGCGCGCTCGCCGGTGGGCGTCGAGGCGACCGTGAACTTCCCGGGGGCCGGGGGGTTCAAGAGGTTGGACCTCTCGCTGGCCCCGCTGAAGCCCGCGTCCTAGGGAGCGACGCGATCGACGCCGGCTAGAGCGGCATCATGCCGGAGACGAACCGCCGGCACTCGTGCTCGTGCTCGTCGGTCACCTCCGACGTCGGCCGGACGACGTGCCTGAACGTCCCGTCCGCCCCCTCGAAGACGACGCGCCAGCGGCCGTGCTTGCCGGTCCGCCTCCTGGCGATCGTCTCCCACTCGTCGTCCTCGTTGAACCCCTGGAGCTTCACGAGCCGCCCGCTCACGCACTCCTCGACGTTGGCGGTGATCCGTCCCTTGAAGGCCTCCTCGTCGTAGTGCCATACGCCGGCGGTGGTGCCGGTGAAGGAGTGGGCGCCGGCGGGGGCCGCGAGGGCCGCCGCCGCGCAGGCCGTCAGGATCGAGCTCGCCGCGCGCCGCATCGTTCTCATCGTCAGGTCGCCTCCCCACCGCTCATCACGTCCAGTAGCGATTGTCTCAGAACGACGTCGCCAGCGGGTCGCTCACCATCCGTTGACGGCGCTCCCGCAGCGACGACTTCGAACGACGCAGGCGCAACGGCGCCTCCGTGGGCGAGTCCCCGACGATCCTCGTCAGGAGCGCGCGGACCGTCGCCGGGTCGTCGTCGAAGCCGCCGTGCTTCCTCGCGGTCGAGGCCCTCGGCGAGCCCAGGGGCTCGTCGTTCGGCGCGAGCACCCACGTGATCCGGCCGCCCTCCGACAGCTCCCGGAGCTCCTCGTGTCGCTCCACGAACTTCGCCATGCCGACGAGCGGCTCGCCGTCGGGGCGGAGGAGCGGGACGCGGGTCGCCTCCTCGAAGGCGTTCGACACCAGGTAGAGCAGCGACTTGTTGTAGATGTTCGCGCAGTGGTCGTCCTGCTCGGCCGAGTCCCGCAGCGTCACGAGCGCGAAGTCCTCGATCGTCTCGTCTCGGATCGCCGGCAGGTAGGTCCGGTCGAACAGCTTCGTCGTCGCCGAGGGGGCCCACAGCGTGCACGTCTTGATCTTCCCGGCCGGCGCCAGGCGCGCGAGGAGCGGCGCGAGGAAGACCGCGCCGGCGCTGTGGCCGAGCAGGTGGACCTCGAGCTCGGGGACCTTCCCGCGCAGCGCGTTCAGATGGCCCGCGGCGATGGCCGCCCCGCCGCCGTCGGCCGACGCAGCGAGCGCGTTCTCCTTCATCTCGTCCCACTGCGACTTGCCGAGGACGGCGCGGGCGATCGGCTCGAGCGCGTCGTCGAGACGGTCGAGCATGAAGTCCTTGGTCGCGTCGAGCACACCCTCGGGTCGCCGCTGGCGGAGGGCCTCGTCGAGGACGTTGCGCAGCGTGGACCAGAAGTCGGACTTCCAGACGAACGCCACCGGGTAGATCTCGTTGGCGAGGAGCGCCTCGCGGTAGTCGGCCACGCGCTGCAGCGCCGACGACTCCGGCACGAGGCCCCCGTGCGCGTAGAGGAGGATCCGTTTCTTGGCCCACCCCTCCGTGATGCGCGGCACGTCCTCGCGGAAGAGCGCTGCGACCTCGGCCTCGGACGTGCCGAACGTCCCGCGCTCGCGCAGCTTCCCGTCGTTGCCGAGGCTGACGACGTGCGGCCGCAGGTCCGTGAACGCGTAGGAGCCCGACGCGCCGCCGCTCGGCGACTGGAGGACGGCGGCGCTGTCGCTCTCGTTCAGGGTCACCGGCGCGCCCAGCCGCGCGACCCAGACGTCGGTCGCGTGCCGCAGCCAGTCGTCGTAGGTGACGAGCGCGAAGCCGCCGTAGCCCCACGACTCCCCCCAGGAGTTCTGCAGCCAGAACCCCCGCTGGTCGTACGCGACGAGCGCGAACGCGTGGCCTCCCCGGCGCTTGTCGGTGAGCGGGATCAAGCCGTCGGCGCCGATCCGCTCCCATCCGGCGTGCACGATCCCCGTCGCGTAGAGGACGCCGACCTCGGCGATCGCGCTGTGCATCGCGACGATGTCGCGGTGGTTGACCCGGAAGTAGGCGCCGAGGGGCCGGCGCCGCGCCTCCTGGGCGCGGGCCTCGTCGAGCCTGCCGGCCTCGCCCGCCTGGTACGGCCACAGCTCCGCGGCGCACACGCCGTGGCGGTGCCAGCCCTTCATCGCGCCGCGCGCGCTCGAGCCGGCGTAGTCGTGGCCCTCCCACTCGTCGTAGCGCCGGGCCATCTCGTACAGCATCCGGGCGCTGACCGGGACGTCGTCTCGGTCGACCTGACGGCGGCGGAGGAGGTAGTGGGCGACGGTGGCGAGCCCGAAGCCCGTGCAGGCCCCCTCGACACCCTGGTCGAGGACGGGTACGCCCAGCTTCTGGTACTCGGGCAGGTCGATCCGTAGCGGGACCTCGACCAGGGTGGGGATGAACATCTTGTCCCTGAAGTCGAGCGTGTCGGGCCGGGCGTCGAGCGAGCGTTCCTCGAGGTTCGTCATCTGTTCCCCCTGTCCGCGGTGGGTATTCCGACGCTACGGACCCCGATACTCGGAGTAAAGGGGGGTCGGCCACTCGGTGCCGGCGCTCGCCTGTGGCGGCGGCGCGCGAGATTTCTCGGGGTCGCGCGTAAGGGGACGGGGCCCCCGTCCGTATCCCCTCTCGTCAGCGCTTCCTCCAGGTGACACGCGGCGGCACGGTTGCGACACGGGTCGACTCGTTCGGAACCTCGGCCCGTTACATCGAGTCAACGAGGTGGCTGCAGCGCAGGCGGCGCTGTCGACGGTCCAGTCGAGCACGGTGGGGATGAGAGAGGGGGGCCGCCCCGGCCCCCCTCTCCGCGCCCGCTTCAGTCGAACTCGAGCAGGTCCTTCAGGAAGCTCTTGGGCTTCTTCTTCGGGTACTTCTGCTTCTCCGGCTGCGGCGCGTGGCTCTTCGCGTACTCGTAGCTCTCGTCGAACGCGGCGCCGGTCCGCTCGATCACCTTGTCCAGCTCGCCGCGGTCGAGCCACACCCCCCGGCACTTCGGGCAGTAGTCGATCTCGACACCGCTGCGGTCGGCCATCCGCAGCTCGGTCCCGTCGACGGGACAGTTCATCGCGCCCCTCCTTCCACGATCTCGACGGACTCGATGTACACCGGCGTCACCGGCGTCGAGCCCGCCCGCTGAACCTTCGTGATCTTCTCCAGGGTCGGGTGCGAGGCCGGCGTCACCTCGCCGAAGACGGAGTAAGCGGCCGCCAGGGCGGCCGGCTGGCTCTTCGGCTCGTGCACGATCACGAAGAACTGGCTGCCGTTCGTGTCGGGGCCCGCGTTCGCCATCGCGACGATCCCGTACTTGTACTTGCTCGGCGGCGCCCACAGCTCGTCTTCGAACTGGTAGCCGGGGCCGCCGGCGCCGGTCCCTTCGGGGTCGCCGCCCTGGATCACGAACGACGGCTCGATGCGATGGAACGTGAGGCCGTCGTAGAAGCCCTCCTGCGCGAGGAAGACGAAGTTGTTGACGGTGATCGGGGCGTCCTCTTCGAGCAGGTCCATCTCGATCGTCCCGCACGAGGTCTCCAGGACGGCCCTGTAGTCGACGCCCTCCTCGGTGACCTGGTCCGCGGCCTCGTACTGCTGCGAGCTCGGGGGCGGCGGGGCCTCCGCGCCGCATGCCACGGCGGCGGGCGCGGTCGACTCCTCGGGAGGCGCCGACTCCTCGGGAGGCGCCGAGTCGGCGGGGGCGGCCGTGGGCTCGGGGCGGCCACCGGCGTCGTTGCCTGCGTCGTCGTCCCCGCCTGCCGTGATCACGGCTGCAGCGGCGACCAGGACCAGCACGGTCGCGACGGCCCCTATCCGGGCCGCGCGCCTGCGCCGCAACAAAGCCTGTCGTTGCGCGAGCACGGCGTCGCGGTGGTCCTTCTTGCGCGCCCTCTTGTCGTTAGCCACAGACGTGCCTCCATCGCTGCCGGCGGGCGGCGTCGCGCGCCGCGCCCGCGGTCTCGTTCCCCAACCGGGCGAGATGATAGGCGACGGCCGCGCGTAGGGATCCGCCGGAGGGACGGCCGCCGAGGACCGCGTCGCAGATCCCGAGCCGTAAGAGGTCGCCCGACCCCATCTTCAGCAGCCGGGCCGCCTCGGGGGCCCGGGCCGGCTCCCGCCACAGGATCTCGGCGGCGAGCTCGGGAGCGATCACGGCGAAGACCGCGTCCTCGTACGCGAGCAGGACGTCCCCGCACGCGAACGCGAGCGCCCCGCCGCTCCCGCCCTCCCCGGTCAGCACGGACACGACGGGCACGGGGGCCGAGAGCATCGCCTCGAACAGCTCGGAGATCGCCCAGGCGATCCCGCCGGCCTCCGAGGTCTCGGACGGGTCGGCGCCGCCCGTGTCGACGAGCGTGACGACCGGCAGGCCCAGACGCGCGGCCATGCGGATGCAGCGCGTGGCCTTCCGGTAGGCGGACGGGCCGGGCGCCCGCGCGCGGTCGAGCGCCAGCAGGACGACCGCGGCCCCCTCCACCGTCGCGAGGCCCGTCACGCACGCGCGATCGTCGGCTCCGGCGCGATCGCCGCGGAGCTCGAAGAACGACCCCGACAACCCGCGTGCGAGGTCCGGTCCCCGCGGCCACGACTCCGACCGCACGCGCTGCAGCGACTCCCACGGATCGCGGCCTGCGCCGTCCGCCTCCGGTGGCGGGCCCGGAGGGCGACCCGGCTCGGAGGCGAAAATCGAGAGGGCGGCGGCCGCCGACGCGCGTACGTCCGCGCCGGGCACGACCGCGTCGACCAGGCCTGCCGCGAGGGCGGACTCCGCGGTGTGCGACCCCTCCGCGAGCCGGCGTCCCGTCGCGCGCTCCACGACGCGAGGCCCGGCGAAGCCGACCGTGGCGCCTTCCTCCGCGATCGTGACGTCCGCGAGCGACGCCAAGCTCGCGAGGACCCCGCCCGTCGTCGGGTGGCCGAGCACCGCTACGAAGGGGAGCCCCGCGCGCGCGAGCTCGACGCGCGCCCCCACGATCTTCGGCATCTGCACGAGCGAGGCCATGCCCTCCTGCATGCGCGCGCCGCCGGTCGCGGTCCGCAGGACGAACGGGACGCGGCGCGCCGCGGCGCGCTCCAGCGAGCGCGCCAGCAGCTCGCCGGCGGCGCTCCCCATGCTCCCGCCCATGAACGAGAAGTCCAACGCCGCGACCTCCACGGGGACCCCGCCGATCGACGCGCTTCCCGCGAGCACGGCCTCACGTGAGCCCGACCGTTCGCGCGCCCGTTCGAGGGCGTCCCGATAGGTCGGATAACCGACCGGGTCGGCGTCCGAGACGAGCGCGCCGGCGGCTTCGAACGAGCCTGCGTCGGCAATGGTTTCAATCGCCTCGGGCCCCGTCTCGGGCAAGGTTTATCTCTCCTTCGACCTGCTAACCTCGGGCAGTTCCCGAGACTCTACGCACGACCGTCTCGACCCTCGCGAAGGAGCGATCCCTCGTGCCCTCCGGAAGACCACGCATACTCGTTGCCAAGCCCGGCCTCGACGGCCACGACCGGGGCATCAAGGTCGTCGCGCGGGCGTTGCGCGACGCCGGGATGGAGGTCATCTACACCGGCCTTCACCAGACCCCCGAGCAGATCGCGGCCGCGGCGATCCAGGAGGACGTCGACGCCGTGGGGCTGTCGTGCCTCTCGGGCGCGCACATGACGCTGTTCCCGCGCGTGGCGCAGCTGGTCGAGGAGCAGGGCGGCGAGGGGATGCTCGTCTTCGGCGGCGGGATCATCCCGGACGCCGACATACCGAAGCTCAAGGAAGCCGGCATCACGGAGATCTTCACGCCCGGGACCTCGACGAAGGCGATCGTCGACTGGGTGCGGGAGCACGTCGCCGGGGCAAAGGACAAGGAGGCGGCCGGGTAGTGGATCTGTTCGAGTACCAGGGACAAGCGGCGGCCTCGGCCGCCGCGCACCAAGAGCGGGGGCAGGCCTAGTGGACCTGTTCGAGTACCAGGGAAAGGAGCTCCTCCGGAAGTTCGAGGTGCCGGTGCCCGAAGGCCGCGTCGCGACGACCCCCGAGGAGGCCGCCGAAGCCGCCAAGGGCCTGGGCGGGAAGGTCGTGGTCAAGGCGCAGGTCCAGGTCGGGGGCCGCGGCAAGGCGGGCGGGATCAAGCTCGCGGGCTCGCCCGACGAGGCGCGCGACGTCGCGTCGCAGATCCTCGGCCTGGACATCAAGGGCCACATCGTGAAGCGGGTGCTGGTCGAGCGCGCCGGCGACATCAAGGCGGAGTACTACTGCTCGTTCCTGCTCGACCGCTCGAACCGCGACTTCCTCGGGATGATGAGCGCGAAGGGCGGCGTCGACATCGAAGAGGTAGCCGAGACCGATCCCGACGCGATCGCGATGGTGCACGTCGACCCGCTGCTCGGGATATCCGACTTCCACGCGCGCGCGATGGTCTTCGGCGCCGGCCTCGATCCCGAGGCGCGCAAGGACGCCATCGCGCTGCTGCCGAAGCTCTACCGGGCGTTCGTCGAGCTCGACGCCTCGCTCGTCGAGGTGAACCCCCTGGTTCTCACGGGCGAGGGGCGGGTCGTGGCGCTGGACGCCAAGGTGTCGCTCGACGACTCGGCCGCCTACCGCCATCCGATCTTCGACCAGCTGAAGGCGGCGCACGAGGTCCCCGAGCAGGAGCGGATCGCCAAGGAGAAGGGGCTCAACTTCATCAAGCTCGACGGCGACGTCGGGATCATCGGCAACGGCGCGGGCCTCGTGATGTCGACTCTCGACGTCGTGAAGGCCGCCGGGGGCGAGGCCGCGAACTTCCTCGACGTCGGCGGAGGTGCGGGAGCCGAGCTGCTGTCGTCCGCCCTCGAGGTGATCACGTCCAACCCCGAGGTCAAGAGCGTTCTCGTCAACATCTTCGGCGGCATCACCCGCTGCGACCTCGTAGCCGAGGGGATCATCGACGCGCTGGGACGGCTCGACGTGAAGGTTCCGATCGTCGTCCGGCTGGACGGTACGAACGCCGAGCAGGGACGCAAGATGCTCGCGGACGCGCCGCATCCGATGCTGAAGGCGTCCGACACGATGCTGGGGGCCGCCCAGCTCGCGGTCGACCTGGCACACGGGCGCGGGACGGCCTCGGCCGTACCGCAGAACGACGAAGGCGGCGACGCGTAATGGCGATCCTCATCGGGGAAGACACCAGGCTCGTCGTGCAGGGCCTCACCGGCCGGGAGGGCTCCTTCCACGCCGGGCGCAACAAGCAGTACGGGACGAACCTCGTCGCCGGCGTCACGCCGGGCAAGGGCGGGAGCGACGTCGACGGCGTCCCCGTCTTCGACACCGTACGAGACGCCGTCGAACAGACGGGCGCGAACACGTCGATGGTGTTCGTGCCGCCGCGCTTCGCGGCCGACGCGATCCTCGAGTCCTACGACGCCGGGATCGACGTGATCGTGGCGATCACGGAGGGCATCCCGGCAATGGACATGGCGCGGGCCGTCCCGTATCTGCGACGGGGCGACCGCGACGTCGCGCTGATCGGGCCGAACTGCCCCGGGCTCATCTCGCCGGGCAAGGCGAACGTCGGGATCATCCCCGGCGAGATCTGCATGCCGGGGCCCGTCGGCCTCGTCTCGCGGTCCGGGACCCTGACGTACCAGATCGTCCACGAGCTCACCCAGCGCGGCATCGGGCAGTCGACTTGCGTCGGCATCGGCGGCGACCCCATCCCCGGGTCGCAGTTCGTGGACGTGCTGGCGCGCTTCGAGGCCGACCCCGAGACCGAGCTCGCCGTGCTAGTCGGCGAGATCGGGGGGGACGCCGAGGAACGTGCGGCGGCGTGGGCGAAGGACAACATGAGCAAGCCCGTCGTCGCCTACATCGCCGGCTTCACGGCGCCGCCGGGCAAGCGGATGGGACACGCCGGTGCGATCGTCTCCGGATCCAAGGGCACGGCCCAGGCGAAGGCAGAGGCCCTGGAGGCAGCGGGCATCCGCGTCGGCAAGAACCCGACCGAGGTGGCCGAGATCGTGGCGGAGATCCGCGGGGGGTCGTGACGCTCCGCGAGGTCGAAGGCCTCCCCGGCGCTCCGTGGGAACGGCAGCTGCGGGGGACGTTCCAAAAGCTCACGGTCGACTCCGAGCTGCTCGCGGGCAACCCACTGGGCGACCCCGCGCGGCGGCCGTTGTACGTCTACCTCCCGCCCGGCGTCTCGCCGGACTCGTCCGACACGTACCCCTCCGTCTACGTCATCCAGGGGATGACGGGACAGCTCGACATGTGGCTCGCGCGCAGCGCGTTCGAGCCGACGATGGTCGAGCGCGTGGACGCGGCGTTCGCCGCGGAGGGTGCCCCGCGCGCGGTCGTCGTGTTCGTCGACGCGTGGACGTCCTACGGGGGGTCGCAGTTCGTCAACTCCGCCGCCACCGGACGCTATATGGACTACCTCTGCGACGAGGTCGTGCCGTTCGTCGAGGCGCGCTACCCGGTGGCCGCGAGCCGCGAGCACCGCGGGATCACCGGCAAGTCGAGTGGCGGCTACGGGGCGATGATGGTCCCGATGCTGCGGCCGGACGTCTTCGGTGGCTTCGCCTCGCACTCGGGCGACGCTCTCTTCGAGGTCTGCTACCAACCCGAGTTCCCGCACACCGCTCGCATACTCCGCGACAAGTTCGAGGGATCTTTCGACGTCTTCTTCGAGAGGCTGCGCGGCGCCGAGCGTTTCGACTTCGCGCTGTTCGGTCATCCCCTCGACTCCTACGCGATGGCGGCCTGCTATTCGCCCGACGAGACGCGGCCGGGCAAGGCGGTGCTTCCGTTCGACGTCGAGACGGGCCGGCTGATCCCCGAGGTCTGGGAGCGGTGGCTCGAGTGGGACCCGGTTCGAGTCGCTCCGAAGAGGATGGACGCGCTCGCTTCGATGCGTCACGTGTACGTCGAGGCCGGGCGGTCCGACGAGTACTTCCTCGACCTCGGCGCGGTCGCGTTCTCGAAGGAGCTGTCGGCCGGGGGAGTCGAGCACGAGCTCGTGCTGTTCGACGGGGCGCACGGCGGGTTGCAGTATCGGTATCCGAAGGCGATCACGGACCTGGCGCGGGCGTTGGAGGCGTAATGGAGTCACAGAGGCACCTGTTCGACATACCCGACGACGTCACGTATCTCAACGCCGCCTATCTCGGGCCGAGGCTCCGGAGCGTCGACGAGGCGGGCCGAGGGGCGCTCGAGCGCACGGCGCGGCCGTGGGAGATCGCGCCGCCGGACTTCTTCTCCGAGGCGGAGGTCGCGCGGGAGCGGTTCGCGACCCTCGTCGGCGGCGACGCGGACGGCGTCGCGATCGTGCCGGCCGTGAGCTATGTGGCCGCGACCGCCGCGAAGAACCTCCCGGTCGCCCGCGGACAGGAGATCGTCGTCCTGGACGAGCAGTTCCCCTCGAACGTCTACGAATGGCGCGCCCTCGCGGAGCGAACCGGTGCACGTGTCGTGACTGCTCCGCGGCCCCCGGACCACGACTGGACCTCGGCCGTCCTCGAACGGATCGGCCCGAACACTGCAATCGTCGCGGTGCCGAACTGTCACTGGACCGACGGCACGGTGGTCGACCTCGTGCGCGTCGGCGAAGCCGTCCGGGGCGTGGGCGCCGCGCTGGTCGTCGACGCGACGCAGTCTCTGGGCGTGCGGCCGCTGGACGTGTCGGCGGTGCAGCCGGACTGGCTCGTCGCCGCGGGCTACAAGTGGATGCTCGGACCCTTCAGCCTCGGCTACTCCTGGGTCGCGCCGCACCGGCGCGACGGGGACCCGCTCGAGCGCAACTGGCTCACGCGGGCGGGGGCCGAGGACTTCACGGGGCTCGTCCGCTACACGGACGGCTTCGCGGCCGGCGCCCGGCGCTACGACATGGGCGAGCGCGCCAACTTCCACCTCATGCCGATGGGGATCGCCGCGCTCGACCGCATGCTCGCGTGGGGGGCCGCGGAGATCGAGGCGTACATCGGGCCGCTGACCGACGAGATCGCCGACGCCGCCACCGCGCTCGGATGGGAGGTGGCGCCGCGGGAGCACCGGGCGAGGCACATGCTGGGGTTGCGGAGGCCCGGCGGGGTCCCGGAGAAGCTGCCTGCGCTGCTGCAGGAGGCGAACGTCTACGTAAGCGTGCGCGGCGACTCGATCAGGGTGTCGCCGCACGTGTACAACGACGCGGCCGACGCGTCGCGCCTGCTGGAAGTGCTGGAGAGGGCCTAGAGGAGGCGCCGCGCGCCGCGGCGCCTCCCGCGCCGGTCAGAAGCGGATCAGCGCTTCGAGCGCTCGGTGATCCGAGTACCGCCCGCTCCAGTCGTCGCCGTTCTGGTAGTAGCCGCGGTCGGTCCCGGCGCTCACTACGTTGGGGGCTACGGCGGTGCCACCCGCGACCCTCTGCACCCAGACGAAGTCGATACGCCTCTTGCCCCACTTGTTGTCGACGTTCTCCTGGTACTCCGCGTTCCTGCAAGTGCCGGGGTCCGGCTCCGGGTTGGTGTTCCAGACGGTCCATTCCTGACAGATGTCGTCACCCGGGTGCTGCGCTCGCACGGCGTCGAGGAACGTTCCGACGAAGCCCGTCGCACAAGCCGGATCGGTGGTGGCCTGAGGGAGCGACCAGTCCTTGTACCAGGTGCCCGGACAGATCTCTCTCCGCTCGTCCTTCGTCTCGAGGTCGCCGGTGCGGTTCCCCGACGCCGTCCGGTTGAAGTCCCCGGTCGCGATCGTCATGTCCGCGCCCTTGTCGATCTGCGACTGGACCCAGTCGCTGCTGTCCTGCATGCAGGAGAGGTCCGGCGGGAAGTGGAGGGCTGCCGCGACGACGACGCGTCCGGAGATCGGGTTCCCGTTCGAGTCCTTCTCCTGCAGCTTCACCGCGACGTCGCGGCTGTTCCTGTAAGGATCGACGCCCTTCGCGCAGTACTTGTCGCCCTGGGCATCCGTCACCATCTCGTAGCGGACGAACCGGTCGCCTGGCTCGAGCTGCACGAACTTGTTCGTCCTGAAGACGATCATGCTGTTCCCGCAGTGCATGAGGTTCGGGCACGTCACTCCCTTGTCGGAGTGGACGGTCGCCCACGCGGCGGTCGAGG
This sequence comes from Actinomycetota bacterium, assembly GCA_036258555.1. Classification (GTDB taxonomy): domain Bacteria; phylum Actinomycetota; class CADDZG01; order CADDZG01; family WHSQ01; genus JALZEG01. The sequence goes on from DATADL010000105.1 coordinate 12,526, forward strand.
TGTTCGTCGCGGCCGCGAGCTGGTTGACCACGGCGTCCTTCTTCGAGAAGGGCACCTCCAGGACGGAGAGGACGTCCGGCTTGTACGACTTCTCGGCGAGCCGCCGGAAGTAGTCCTTCCAGTTGTCGGTGCAGGCGGTGCTCGGGTCGTTCGTACAACTGACCAGCCTCAGGCTCACGTTGTAGACCTGGATCTCGCCCGTCGCGGTGGCCTGCGGCACGGCGGGAGCGGGAGCGGCAGGCGTAGCCCAGACCGGGACCAGCAGCAGGGCGATTGCGGGCGCGGCAAATCGTGCGATCGAACGCATGTCTTACCCCCTCGTCCTGTCTCGGTTACCGAGAGAGTTGATACCCGCCGGACCCGTGGCCCGAAACCGGCCTCTCTTCGGACTTGCTCGGCCCGTTACGCCGGGCGCAGCATGATCGTCCCCGTCCCGAACGCCACCTTCTTCCCCTCCGCGTTGGCCACCTCGGCGTTCGCGATCGCAAGCGTCCGGCCCCGGTGCACGACCGTCCCCCGCGCCGTCAGGTCCTTCCCGTCCGCCTGCACCGGCCGCAGGAAGTTCACCTTCAGGTCGAGCGTCACGTACGCCGTTCCCGCGGGGACGATCGTCTGCACGGCGCACGACAGCGCCGAGTCCGCCAGCCACGCGATCGCGCCGCCCTGCACGCGCGCGAGCGGGCTGTTGAGCCACTCCGACGCCGGCATCACGAACGTTGCCGTCCCCTCTCCGGCCTCCACAGGCCTCATCCCGGTCAGGTAGTAGATCGGCGGCGCCGGAAGCTCGCGCTCGATGCACGCGCGCAGGACGTCGAGCCCGTCGCGCTCCTTCCAGATGGCCGGCGGCAGCGTGTCTCCCTCCACGGGGCGCAAATACGGGTCCGGGGTGTCGTAGACGGGCGGCTCGTACGGCGGGATCGAGTCGGGCGGCTCGGGGGCGGGGGACAACGGCGCGAACACGAAGCAGCGCGACGTCCCGTGGGCGACCAGCCGGTCGTCCCCATCGGTCACCGCGACCTCCGACAGCGCCATCGACTTGCCCGCGTGTATGAGCCGCCCCCGCGCGGTGAGCAGCCCGCTGTTCTCGGTCACCGGCCTGATGAACGTCATCGACAGCTCGGACGTCGTGTAAGGCGTGGCCGGCGGGAGCGCGGTGTGCACGGCGCATCCGAGCGGTCCGTCGGCGAGGGTCGCGAGGACGCCCCCCTGGATGAACCCGGTCGGGTTGAGGAGCCAGCGCGTCGCAGGCATCGTGAACGTGACGTCGCCGTGCTCCATGACGACCGGGACCATCCCCATCAGGTGGCTGATCGGGGGCGGCGGCCCGCCGCGCTTCAGGAACGACTGCATGAGCTCGAGGCCCGAGAGCCCGAGGAGCTCCCACTCGGGGTACCCGCCGCGCACCTGCTCCTGCCACATCGCGTCAGCGTACCGGCGCGCGCGGGCCTGCCCGGCTAGGCTGGCGCGCATGGCGGCGCGGATCGTCGTTCTCATCTCGGGGGCGGGCTCGAACATGCACGCGCTCGCGCGCGCCTGCCGCGCGGGCGACGTCCCCGGCGAAGTCGTGGCGGTCGTCGCCGACCGTCCCTGCGAGGGGCTCGAGCTCGCCCGCTCGGAGGGCGTCGAAGCGGCGGTGCTGGACCCGCGCGGCTACGCGACCCGCGAGGAGTGGAGCGAGGCGCTCCTCGAGCTCGTGAAGGGGTTCGCGCCGGACCTCGTCGTCTCCGCGGGCTTCATGCGGATCCTCTCCCCGGTCTTCGTCCATGCGTACTCCGGGCGGCTGATCAACCTCCACCCGTCGCTGCTCCCCGCGTATCCCGGGGCCCACGCCGTGCGCGACGCGCTCGAGGACGGCGCGACGGTCACCGGGTCGACCGTCCACTTCGTCGACGACGAGGTCGACCACGGTCCGGTGATCCTCCAGCGGGAGGTCCGGATCGAGCCGGACGACGACGAGCGCTCGCTGCACGAGCGGATAAAGGCCGTGGAGCACGGGATGCTGGCGGAGGCCTGCCGGATGGTCCTGGACGGCCGCGCCGCGCTCGAAGGCCGCCCGCCGGGCCCGTCCAACTAGGATGCCCGGCGTGGAAGTCCGCCGGGCGCTGATCAGCGTCTCCGACAAGGGCGGGATCGTCGACTTCGCACGCGCGCTCGCGGAGCGCGGCGTCGCGCTCGTCTCGTCCGGCGGCACGGCGAGGGCCCTGGCGGACGCCGGCATCGCCGTCACGCCCGTGCCCGAGGTGACGGGCGCCCCCGAGATCCTCGACGGCCGCGTGAAGACCCTGCATCCGAAGATCCACGGCGGGATCCTGGCCGACCGCCGCAAGCCCGCGCACGTCGCGCAGCTCGCGGAGCAGGGGATCGAGCCGATCGACCTCGTGGTCTGCAACCTGTATCCGTTCGAGCGGACGGTCGCGCACCCGGCCGTCACCGAGGAGGACGCGATCGAGCAGATCGACGTCGGCGGCCCCGCGATGGTGAGGGCGGCAGCGAAGAACTTCCACTCGGTGGCGGTCGTCGTGAACCCCGAGCGCTACGGGCCGATCCTCGACGAGCTGGCAGAAGCCGGCTCGATCTCGCTGGAGACGCGCCGGCGGCTCGCGCTCGAGGCCTTCCAGCACACCGGGGCGTACGACGCCGCGATCGCGGGCTACCTCGCGGGCATCGAGCACGACCTGTTCCCCGAGCGCGTGCTGCTCGCGGCCACGAAGGTCATGGACCTCCGCTACGGCGAGAACTCGCACCAGGCCGCCGCCTTCTACGCGAGCCGGGGCGCGCCGACCGGTCTCGCCGCGGCCGAGCAGCTGCACGGCAAGGAGCTCTCCTACAACAACCTCCTCGACACAGACGCGGCGTGGAAGCTCGCGCAGGACCTCGAGGGAGCCGGGGCCGCGATCATCAAGCACTCGAACCCGTGCGGCGTCGCGGTCGCGGGCGACCTCTCCGAGGCGTTCCGCCGGGCCTTCGAGTGCGACACGACGTCGGCCTTCGGCGGGATCGTCGCGCTGACGAAGACGTGCGACCGCGCCACGGCCGAGGAGATGGCGAAGATCTTCCTCGAGGTCGTCGTCGCGCCCGGCTTCGACGACGACGCGCTCGAGGTGCTGACCGCCAAGAAGAACCTCCGGATCCTGAAGGCCGGTGGCTACTCGATGCCGGAGATGGACGTCCGGCGGGTCGCGGGCGGCTTCCTGCTGCAGACGCCCGATCCGCGCGACCTCGCGGACGACGCGAAGGTCGTGACGAAGGCCGAGCCGACCGAGGAGCAGTGGCGCGACCTACGGTTCGCGTGGGTCGTGGCGAAGCACGTGAAGTCGAACGCGATCGTGCTGGCGAAGGACGGGATGGCGGTAGGGGTGGGGGCCGGGCAGATGAGCCGCGTGGAGTCGACGGAGCTGGCGGCCCGGCGGGCAGGCGAGCGGGCCGGGGGCACCTCGTGCGCCTCCGACGCGTTCTTCCCTTTCCGCGACGGCCTCGACGCGGCCGTCGCGGCGGGCGCCGCCGCAGTGATCCAGCCGGGCGGCTCGGTCCGCGACGACGAGGTGATCGCGGCCGCGGACGAGCACGGGATCCCGATGGTCTTCACGGGGCGCAGGCACTTCCGGCACTAGGCGGTAACGGGGTCGTCGTCGGCCCTGGCCCCCGCGAGGCTTCCGTCTCGCTCCGTGTCCAGCATCCCGGGCAGCAACAGGAACGAGAGCGTCATCGCCCCGGCGGCCATGCCCCCCCACAGCAACGTCTCCTGGACGCCGGCGCGCTCCGCGACCCAGCCGGTGAGCGCGAACGAGACCGGCACGAGCCCGATCGAGATCTGCCAGTCCAGCCCGCTCACCCGGCCCATCAGCTCCTTCGGGACGAGGTTGTGCATGAGGGTCATCCACACGATCATCCCGGCCGACGCCGCGCCGTGCTCTATGAACGACACGATCATCGCCTGCCACACCGTCGTCACGAGCGCGTAGCCGACGAGCATGCCGACCGCGAGCGTCCAGGCGAGGTACATGAACGTGATGTGCCGGCGCGGGAGACCGCGGCGCGCCATCACGAGCGAGCTGATCACGCCGCCGGTCCCGCCCGCCGCGAACACGAGCCCGAGGTCGTCCGCGCCGCCGCCGAGGTCGTACTTGACGAGGTGAGGGACGAGCACCTCGATCGGCCCGGCGAACGCGAGCATCGTGATCGCCGCGGACAGCAAGGTGCCCCACAGCCACACGTGTGACCGCGCGAAGCGGAAGCCCTCGGTGAGGTCGGTCAGCGCGTTCCTCCACGTCGGCCTCCCCTCGCGGTGGAGCGGCCGCGGCGGGATCCGGGCGATGACGATCGAGCCGACGAGGAAGGTGACCGCGTCGACGAGGAACGCGGTCCCCACGTTCGAGACCGCGATCAAGAGGCCTCCGAGAGCGGGTCCTACGAGCCTCAGGGCGAGCGGCCTCACGAGGAAGTCCAGCGAGTTCGCCTGGACGAGGAGGTGCTTCGGCACGAGGTCGGGGACGATCGCGCCGAAGGCCGGGCCGAACAGCGCGTCGCCGGCGCCGTAGAGCGCGATGAGGCCGACCATGTGCCAGAGCTCGAGCTCCCCGGTGACCGAGAGCAGCCCGACGGCGGTGATCGCGACGCCGCGCAGCACGTTCGACGCTATGAGGACCTTGCGGCGGTCGAGCCGGTCCGTCAGCACCCCGCCGAACAGCGCGAACACGACGAGCGGCACCGACGAGGCGACGCCCACCGCGGCGAGGGCCGAGGGCGCGTCCTCGAGCTCGTAGACCTGCCACGCGAGCGCGACGTAGTAGATGCCGTCGCCGAACAGCGACACGCTCATGGCGGTCCAGAGCATCCTGAAGTCGCGGACGCGCAGTGCTCGGAAGATCTGGAACGACGTCAGCCGCCGGGCGAGCGGGCCGAGCGGTCCGTCGTCGGGACCGGCCGGCGGGGCGGGAGGAGGATGGGGGAGGAGGCTGTCCGACACCTCAGTAGGATCGCCGAAAAAAGACGGGGGGAACGCGGTGACGGCGAAGATCATCGACGGGAAGGCGATTGCCGCCGAGGTGCGCGCCGAGGTCGCGCAGCGCGTCGCGGCCCTCGGCGAGCGCGACGTCGTACCGGGGCTCGCGACCGTGCTCGTCGGCGAGGACCCCGCGTCGAAGGTCTACGTCTCCTCCAAGCGCAAGGCCTGCGCGGAGGTCGGGATCAAGGCGTGGGACCACGACCTCGACGCGAGCACGCCGCAGCAGGAGCTCCACGATCTGTTGACCCAGCTCAACGAGGACGCTCGCGTGCACGGGATCCTCGTGCAGCTCCCGCTCCCCGAGCACATCGACGAGGAGACCGTGCTGAATGCGGTGCTCCCGGCGAAGGACGCCGACGGGTTCCACCCCTGCAACCTCGGCCGCCTCGTCACCGGCGACCACGTCGTCGCGCCGGCGACCCCGGCGGGGATCCAGGAGATGCTCGTGCGCACGGGCGTGGAGACCACGGGGGCCGAGGTCGTCATCGTCGGCCGCTCGAACATCGTCGGGAAGCCCCTTGCCGCCCTGATGGTTCAGAAAGGTCCCGGGGCCAACTCGACCGTCACGGTCTGCCACACGGGCACTCGGGACCTGGAGGCTC
>DATADL010000106.1:0-11312 GCA_036258555.1 Actinomycetota bacterium
GCGCCGGTCTTCTTCGGCGCTGCCGCCCTCGGCGAGGCGGCGCTCGCGGAGCTCGGGATCCGGCCTCCCTACGCGGTCGCGACCGGCACGATCGAGCCGCGCAAGAACCTCCCCACGCTGCTGGACGCGTGGCGGAAGGCCGGGCTCCACGGCTGGACCCTCGTGCTCGCCGGGCCGCGGGGATGGGGGCCGGACCTGCCGGAGACGCCCGGCGTCGTCCCGATCGGCTGGGTCGGCGACGAGACGCTGCCCGGTCTGCTCGCGGGGGCCGAGCTGTTCTGCTACCCGTCGCTGTACGAGGGCTTCGGCCTCCCCCCGCTCGAGGCGATGGCCGCGGGCACGCCGGCGATCGTCGGCCGGTACTCGGCGGCGCCGGAGGTCCTCGGAGACGCCGTGCTGCTCGTCGACCCCCATGATTCGGACGGCTTCGTGGACGCCCTGCGGACCCTCGCGGAAGACCCCGGCCTGCGCCGCTCCTACGCCGTCGCGGGCAGGGCGCATGCGACGGGGTTCACGTGGGAGGCGACGGCCGCGGCGACTATCTCCGCGTACCGTTCAATCTTGTAGCGCCGGTCGTCGAGGAACCGGTGGACGGGTCTACGTAGTTCTACGGATGGTCGTTATGTCTGTTTTCCGACAACATGGGTGGATGCGCCGCTTCGTGTCCCTCCTCGCGCTCGGGTTGGTCGCGTCGCTCGTGCCCGCGGCCCCCGCGCTCGCCGAGCGAACCGTCACGATCACCGGCGGCGGGTGGGGGCACGGCATCGGGATGTCGCAGTACGGCTCGTTGGGGCGCGCCCAGCGCGGGGACGGCCACAAGAAGATCCTCGAGCACTACTACTCCGGGGCGAACGTCACCGCCGTGGACCTTCCCGGCCACATCCGCGTCGGCCTCCTGCAGGGACGGCCGGCGATCTCGGTCACGACCGAGGCGCACCGGGACGGCGGCGGCAAGGCCGTCTTCAAGGTCCAGGGCCGCAAGGGCGTGATCGCCGAGGGCGGCGCGGGGACCACGTTCAAGGTCGAGGCGAGCTCCACCGGCGGCATGCGCCTCTACGAGAACGGGAACCGGGTGAAGCACGAGGGCCGGACCGTCTTCGGCGACCCGTCGCACCGGTTGGTCCTCCTCTACGAGAAGCACGGGACGCGGATCGATCCCGCGGACAAGACCTACGACTACGCGCTCGGGCGCATCGACTTCGGGACGTACCGGACCGATGCGTGCGGGGCGGGCTACTGCACGCGCATGGTCGTGCAGCTGGGGATCCAGAAGTACCTCTACGGCCTCGGCGAGGTGCCGGCGTCGTGGCCGCACGCGGCGCTGCGGGCACAGGTGGTCGCGGCGCGCACGTACGCCTACGCGAAGCTGCGCCAGACGCCGGACCAGGACCGCTACCCGTGCGACTGCGCGGTCTACGACACGCCGGTCGACCAGGTCTACTCGGGTGACGGGAAGAGGATCGGCTCCGGCGAGTGGTGGGACGACTGGCAGGGCGCGGTCGACGACACGAAGGACGAGGTCGTCCTCTACGCCGGGCAGCCCATCACCGCTTACTACTCGTCCTCGTCGGGCGGGCACACGGAGAACGTCGAGAACGTGTGGGGCGGCGCCACGCCCGTCCCGTACCTGCGCGGTGTCCCCGACAAGCCCGACTCGGTCTCCTCGAATCCCAACCACGAGTGGGACCCGGAGAGGATGACTTGGTCCGAGTTCGCCAGGAAGCTCGACGACCTGTACGGCATGGGGCTTCCGCTGAAGGATTTCGAGGTCGTGGGCCCCCGCGGGGTGTCGGGCCGGGTGACTCCGGTGAACGAGGCGACGAACCGCGGAGGCGTCCGCATCCGCGGCTCGGACGAGACCCTGCGCGTCGACGGCTGGGACTTCCGCAACGCCTTCGGGCTTCGCGACACGCTGTTCTACGTGAAGATCGAGACCGAGGTCGGCGAGAACATGAAGCGCAAGTACCGGGCCCTCGACGGCGCGCCCGGGCCCGCGAAGACCGAGCCGTACGCGGTGCCGCGCGGCTGGAAGCGGCCGCAGGGGTGGGCGCAGGACTTCCGCGTCGGCCGCATGTGGTGGAACAAGTCGGTCAAGCGGGCGGTGTGGCAGTGGGGCGAGGTCCTGGCGACCTACGACCGCCTCGGCCGCGAGAAGTCGGGGCTCGGGATGCCGACGTCCGACGTGTGGGGGCCCGGCGCCTACCGCGGCGCCTCCTACGCCAAGGGCGACGTCCTCTGGTCGAAGAAGACCGGGGGCCGCACGGTGCGCGGCGCGTTCCGCACCGCATACCGCCGCACCGACGGCGCGAAGGGGCCGCTCGGCCTGCCGGTAGCGGCACAGACCAAGGCGAAGTCGCTTCCGAACGGCGGCCGGCGCCAGCGCTTCCAGCACGGGACCCTGTACCTGAACCCGAAGACCGACGCGGTGCTCGCCCTGTGGGGCCCCGTGGCGGCGCGCTACCGCAAGATCGGCGAGGCGGGCTCGGCCTGCGGGTACCCGACCGAGCGCCTGACGGCGACTGCGAATGCGGCGACCGGCACGTTCGAGCACGGTGTGATCACGTGGACCGAGGCGGCGGGCGTCAAGGTGGCCTGCGGCTAGCCCGAGCCGCGCGCCGGTGGGCCTAAACTCGCCCGCATGGCCCTCGAGGTACCGCCTCCCGAAGCTATCCCCGTCGTCGCCGCGCCCGAGTCGCGGACGTCCGGCCTGATCTCGATCCTCCTCGTCGTCGTCAGCGTCGGCTTCGCGGTGGCGGGGCAGCTGACGCTCAAGGCCGCGATGGACCACATCGGCCGCATCGGGTTCGAGCAGGTCTCCGAGCCTCTGGAGACGGTCGGGAGGGCCGCACGGGAGCCCCGGCTGTGGGCGGGGCTGTTCCTGTTCGGGATCTCCTCGCTGTTCTGGCTCGTGGTGCTCTCGCGGGTCCCGCTGTCGGTCGCCTATCCGTTCGTCGGCATCTCGTACATCTTCGTCGTCGGGTTCGCCCGCTTCGTCCTCCACGAGAACGTCCCCGCGTCGCGCTGGGTCGGCGTCGCGGTCGTGGCGCTCGGGATCGCCATCATCGGCCTGTCGTTCAGGCGGGTCTCGGGCGACGCGCTCTAGCTCCTGTGAAGGCCCTGCTGCTGGCCGGCGGCTTCGGCACGCGCCTGCGGCCGCTCACGCTGACGCGGCCCAAGCCGATGCTCCCGGTCCTCAACCGGCCGCACATCGCGCACGTCTTCGACCTCCTGCAGCGCCACGGCGTGACGAGCGCGGTCCTGCTCACCTCGTATCTGGCGGAGACGTTCGAGGACGTCGTGGAGGAAGCCGCGCGCGGAGGTCTCGAGCTCGAGGTCAACCAGGAGCACGAGCCTCTCGGGACCGCCGGGGCGCTGAAGCACGCGGAGGAGCTCGTCCGTGACGAGACCTTCCTCGTGTTCAACGGCGACGTCCTGACCGACGCCGACGTCGGCGGGCTGGTCGACTTCCACCGCGAGCGGGAGGCCGAGGCGACGATCCTGCTCACGCCCGTCGACGACCCGTCGATCTACGGGGTCGTGCCGACCTCCGCCGACGGCCGCGTCGCCGAGTTCGTCGAGAAGCCGCCGCCGGGAACCGCGCCGACGAACCTGATCAACGCCGGCGTGTACGTCCTGGAGCCGTCGGTGCTCGACCGGATCCCCGCCGGCGAGCCGTGGTCGATCGAGCGCGCGACGTTCCCCGAGCTCGTCGCAGACGGGGCCCGCCTGTTCGCGCAGCCCTCGGACGCGTACTGGATCGACATCGGGACGCCGGACAAGTACCTGCAGGCGAACCTGGACGCGCTGGCGGGACGCGTGACCCTTCGCGGGACGGCCGACGCGGGGGCCCGGGTGGCCGCCGGCGCCGAAGTATCCTCCTCGTGCTTGGGGCACGGTGTGACCGTCGACGCGGGCGCCCGGGTCGCGGAATCCGTCCTGCTGCCGGGCGTGACGGTCGGCGAGGGCGCCGAGGTCCGCCGGTCGGTCCTCGGCGAAGGCGTGAAGCTGGCGCCGGGCGCGGCCGTCGAGGGCCGGACGCTCGGCGACCACGATCTAGCAGAGGAGTAGACGTGCGCGTTCTCGTGACAGGAGCTGCTGGGTTCATCGGCTCGCACCTGGTGGACCGCCTGCTCGCGCAGGGCGAGGAGGTCCTCGCCGTCGACAACCTCTCGTCGGGACGGCTCGCGAACCTCGGCGAGGCCCGGCGCTCTACGACGGGGAAGTTCACGTTCCAACGCGTCGACGTCACGTCGAACGCGCTCGGCGAGCTGATGAAGCGGCAGAAGCCCGAGGTGGTCTTCCACCTCGCGGCCCAGGTCGACGTGCGCAAGTCCGTCGCCGACCCGATCCACGACGCGACCGTCAACGTCCTCGGCACGCTCAACGTCCTGCAGTCTGCGTCGGAGGTCGGCGCGCGCAAGGTCGTGTTCACGTCGTCCGGGGGGTGCATCTACGGCGAGCCCGCACCCGAGCGGCTTCCCGTCACCGAGGACCAGGTGTTCTGGCCGGAGGCGCTCCCGGAGTCGCCGTACGGCGTCAGCAAGAAGATCGCCCTCGACTACCTGCGCTACTTCAAGACGGTCCAGGACCTCGACTACACCGCGCTCGCCCTCAGCAACGTCTACGGCCCGCGGCAGGAGCCCGCCTCCGAGGTGGGGCTCGAGGGTCAGGTCGTGGCGATCTTCTCGCGCAAGATGCTCGGCGGGCGCCCCTGCACGATCTACGGCGACGGCACCCAGACGCGGGACTTCGTCTACGTGGACGACGTCGTCTCCGCGTTCGTCGCCGCGCGCGACAAGGGCGGCGGCGAGCTCGTCAACGTGGGCAGCGGGACGGAGCTCTCGGTCAACGAGCTGTACTCGAGGCTCGCGAAGCTCACGGGCTCGCGCTTCGAGCCCGTGTACGCGGCGGCGCGCCCCGGGGAGCTCCAGAGGATCGCGGTCGATCCGGCGAAGGCCGGCCGGGAGCTCGGGTGGTCTCCGCGAGTGGGGCTCGAGGACGGCCTCGCCCAGACGGTCGCGTGGTTCCGCGCGAACGCGTGAACCGGGCGTAACCTCCCCAATCGGGCGGACGTTCCACCGAAGTGGGCAACTTTTCCTGGCGAATGGGGTGGAAGGAATTCCCTGGAAGCTTTAGGCTATGCCCTCGTCCGGGTGGGTGAGTCGACCCGGACGGGGGTTATCTTCGACGCCGTGCCGCGGCAGTACGGGTGCAGAGCGTAGGGCACGCTCCGCCCGCCGCCGGGAAGACGAGGGGCAGGAGGGTAGGTGGCTTTCGAGGTTTCGAGTCCGGACGCGCAGCCGCCCGTCGCCCCGCACGCCGAAGAGAACGGTCTCCCCGAGACCCTCGGCGCCCACAGGGTGATCGTCCTCCCCCCTGTGGAGACCGCCCCCGACGGGGCCGTCACGGCGTCGGAGGGCGACCTCCGCGTCGTGTGGACGCCGGACGCCGCCGCCGACGTCGTCCCGCTGCTCCCGCGTCGAGCCCGGCCCCCCTGGATCCGTCCGGACGTTCTCGTCCTCGGGGACGAGATCCCCTCGTTCCTCCGTGCGGAGAAGGGCTTCCACCCCCTCACGGCCGACGGCGTCAAGGCGCTCCTCGCCGCGCCGGCGCGGAAGCCGCACGGCCTGTGGGGGCGCGGCGGCTTCGCGCCGATCGTCGCCGTCCCCGACGGCTTCGAGTGCGACGCGGGTCTGCTCGGCAACCTCCGCCGGTTGGAGGAGAAGGGCCTGCCGGTCGTCCCGCTCGCGGCGGTCGTCCGCGAACGCTGCCGGCTCGAGCTCCTCGACTACGAACCGTCTACCCCGTCCCCGAAGCGTCTCCGGGAAGCCCTCCACCGGACGCTCGACCTCGCGGTCGCGCTGGTCGGGGTCGCGGCGACCGTGGCCGTCCTCCCGTTCGTCGCGCTCGCGCTCTGGATCGAGGACCGGGGCCCGGTCTTCTACGCGCAGGAGAGGGTCGGCCGTAACGGCCGGACCTTCGACCTGCTCAAGTTCCGCAGCATGCGACCGGATGCGGAGACCGCGGGGCCGGCGTGGGCCTCCGCCGACGACGAACGCACGACCAGCGTCGGTGCGTTCCTCCGCCGCTTCAAGATCGACGAGCTCCCCCAGTTCTTCAACGTGCTCGCCGGACACATGAGCCTCGTGGGGCCGCGGCCGGAGCGTCCGTTCTTCGTCGACATCCTGAAGACGCACGTGCCGCACTACGAGCTCCGCCACACGGTGCGTCCGGGGCTCACCGGCTGGGGCACCGTGAAGGTCGGGTACGGCAACTCGATCGAGGCGAAGTACCTCGCGCACCAGTTCGACCTGTACCACCTCGCGAACCGGTCCCTTCGGTTCGACCTCGAGATCATGGCGCGGAGCACGCGCTTCCTGTTCCTGCCCCCCGAGGTAGCGGATAGGTACATGCTGTGAGCCAGATGTCGGAAGACGCGATCACCGTCCCGCCGGAGTACCGGCCCCGCAAGCGCGCCGACGTGCTCGAGCTCGACATGGGAGACGGGTTCATCCTCTACAACCACGACTCGTCGTTGGTCCACCACCTCAATCCGACGGCCGCGGTCGTCTGGCAGGTTCTGGACGGCGTCGCGACCGTCGAGCAGCTCGCGCGCGAGATCGCGGACGAGTACGGTCTTCCGGTGGAGAATGTAGCGATGCAGATCACCAGCCTGATCGCCGAGCTCGACGCCATGGGCCTTGTGGAGGACGCGAGCCCGGAAGCCTCGCCTCGATAGAGCCGTGGCCACCCCCGAATCCCGTCTGAGCCGCAGCGTCGCGCTCGGCGACTACGTGCGGATGATCTGGCAACGGCGCTGGATCGTCCTGGTCGCGGTCGTGGCCGCCACCGCGCTCGCGGTCGCGACGCGGCCCCCGGAGGCGACCGCGCTGTACACCGCGACCTCGACCATGCGCGTCCAGACGTTCGGGTTCACGGGGACGGGCGAGAACGCCATCGTGCCGCAGGACGGGATCCCGCCCGCCGAGGTCGAGGCCGCGCGCTCAGTGGACGTCGCGGCCGAGACCGCGGAGGAGCTCGGGCACACGGACGGCGGGGCCGAGATCCTGGGCCGCCTCAGCGTCAGCGCGGAGGAGAACACCGACCTGCTCCGGATCAGCCTCACCGGCGAGGGCCTCGACACTGTCGACACGCTCGAGACCTACGTCCAGAACTACGTCGCGTACCGCGCCGAGCAGGACGTCGAGCGGTTGGAGCGCGCTCTCGCCGACGTCAACGCGAGCATCCGCGAGGTCGGAGTCCAGCTCGAGCGCTTCTCGGCCCGGCTGAACGCCGAGACGGCCGCCGGGGGCGCCTCCGCCGAGACCCAGACGAAGTACAACACGTTCAGCACGATCTACAGCCAGCTGATCGCGCGCAAGCAGCTCTTCAAGCTCGAGACCAGCCTCGCCGGCAACCAGGTCGACGTGATCGGGTCGCCGATCGTCCAGCGGGTGGGCGCGATCCCGGCGCGCACGATCCGGCTGCTCGCGGGACCGCTCGTGGGCCTCCTGCTCGGATGCGCGCTCGCCGTCGCGGTCGGCGTGCTGCGCCCGCGCATCAGCGGGCGCGACCGCACCGAGGAGCAGCTGGGATACCCGGTCCTCGCGGTGATCCCGCGCGTGAAGAACCGGCGCATGGACAAGGACCCGCTGGTGGTCCAGCGCACGTCCGGGTGGGGCGCGGAAGGGGTCCGCATGTTGCGCACGGAGCTGCAGCTCGTCGAGGAGAGGGGCGCGCAGCTGAAGGTCGTCGTCGTGGCGAGCCCGGAGCCGCGCGACGGGAAGTCGACGATCTCGAGCAACCTCGCCGCGTCGTACGCCCTCGCGGGGAAGAGGGCCGTGCTCGTCCACGCCGACCTCCGGGCCGACCGCCGCCATCGCGATCCCGGGCCCGGTCTCACCGACTTCGTAGCCGGCGACACGCCCGACGTCCCCGTCCAGAGGAGCCCGGGAGGGTTCTGGGAGGTCCTGCCCGGCTCGAACATGCACCAGGGCGGCGCGGTCCAGGAGCGGCTCGTCGAGGCGATCAGGATCCTGCGCGACTCGTACGACGTCGTCGTCGTCGACACGCCGCCGCTGCTCGCCTTCGCCGACGCGCTGCTACTGGCGGCCGAGGCGGACGCCGTTGTGGTCGTCGTCCGGGACGGCAAGACCCTCGAGGACAAGGCCGCCGAGGCCCTCGAGGTGCTCGTCAGGCACGACGCCGCCGTCGCCGGCCTCGTCCTCAACGCCGCAAGGGTCGGGAGGCTCGAACGCCGCCGCTACCGCCGCTACTACGGCTCGTGGGCCGAGGTCGAGGGCGTCCCTGAGGATCGGCCGGGCGATACGCCGACGGAAGACGACGCCGCCGGGCCCGAGGCGGAGGAGGCCCCGGCCGAGGAGCAGCTCGCGTCGATCCACCAGGCGCCGGTCGACGAGCCGGCCGCGACCCGCGCGTTGTTCCGGCGCAAGGGCGGCGACGCGGCCGTGCGCTCCCGCGGCTGACGCTCAGCGGAACAGCGCGTCGACTATCGCGCGGCCCCACCTCTCGGGCGACAGCTCCTCCTCCCACGTCTGCCTGGCTCCCGCGGCGAGCCGCCGCGCGAGCCCGGCGTCGTCCCGCAGCCTCGTCATCGCGGCCGCGAGGGCGCGGGGGTCGCCCGGCGGGACGAGCAGGCCGTTGTGCCCGTCGCGGACGTACTCGGCGAACGAGCCGACGCGCGACGCGATCACCGGCCGGCCCGAGCGGAAGGCCGTGGCGAGCACGCCCGACTGGTTCGCGCGCTCGTAGGGGAGGAGCACGGCGCTGCACGCCGCGAACAGCGCGCGCAGCTCGGCGTCGGGGATCTCGCCGGGACGGACCTCGACGGACCCCAGCGAGGCCGGGACCAGGTCGCGGGTAACGCCTGCACCGCCGACCACGACGGGCGGAGCGTCCGCCGGCGGCAGGATCGACAGCGCCGCGAGGAGGACCGTGAGCCCCTTGTAGGGGTGGAGGCGTCCCGCGAACAGCAACGGTCCCGCCGGATCGTAGGGCTCGTCCGCGACGAGCTGCTCGGGGACGAACCCGTGCGGAACGACGAGCGTCGTCCGAGCCGGGAGGCCGAGGTCGCGGACGCGGTGCTCGAAGACCGAGCCGTGCAGCACGACCACGCGCAGCCGCTTCGTCAGCAGCCGGTAGTAGAGCTCGTGGAGCGGCTTCGTCAGCGTCGTCGCGGCGTCGAGGATCGGGTCGTGCCATACGAACCCGCCCCCCCAGCCCGTGGCGCGCAACAGCACCGGGGTCGACCAGTGCGGCGACGTCACGAGGACGCGGGTGCGCTCGCGCTCCGCGGAGGTGCTGCGCCGCCAGCTCGCGACGAGCGACGCCGGCTCGTCGCCGCGGGCCGCGTCCACGACCTCGACATGCGCCGCGCCTTCGATCGCCCGCGCGAGCGCGTCCGTGTAGTGCGACATCCCGACCGAGCTGGACGGCGACACGACGACGACCCGGCGGTCTCCGTCGTCCGGCGCGGTCGCGGCGACGGCGTCGAGGAACCGCCGCCGGCCCTCGGCGGGGTCGCCGACCGCCACGTACTCCACGAGGGCGTCGCCCCGGTCGTGCGCGAAGACCTTTCCGCGCACCCGGCGGAACGCCCCGACGGTCGCCCGGTATAGCGGCCCGTCGCGGCTCTCGGGCTGCTGTCCGGGGGCGGGGACCACGGCGTCGACCGCGAGGCGCGCCCGGGTCGTCGCGTCGTCGGCGGCGGTGGCGAAGAACAGCCCGCGCGCCTGTGACGCCTCGCCCGGGGCGCCCAGGTCCCAGCGCTCGACCACGCGCCGCGCGGCCGCGCGGGTCGGGCGGCCCACGAGGTCCCTCGTGACCTCTGCGGGGACGGACGCTCCCGCCCAGTGCGCCGCCAGCGACAGCACGAGGCCCCCTCCGGTGCCGAAGCGCCAGCCGCGGAGGCGCGCCGCCACGCGGTCCCAGTCGAGGCCGGGGGCCGCGCAGACCGCGGCGACGTCCAGCAGCCAGACGAGCCGGTTGCACCCGTGCATGGCGGCGTGGAGCGCGAGGTGCGCGAGCTCGTCCGGCCGGGCGAAGACCAGGCAGGAGGCGTCCCCCAGGCGCGCGGCCTCGACCGCGTCCCACATCTCCTCGGGGCCCATGCCGAGCGCACGCCGCTGCCTCGAACCGTTCACGAGGTGCCAGTGCAGCTCGACCACGGCCCCCGCGGGGCTCGTCAGGTGGACCTGACCGCGGAGGTCGTCGACGAGGAACTCCCAGTTGCGATCCGCGAGCGCGTAGCCGCCCCGGGTGAGCGCGGCGACTGCCGCCTCGAAGTCCCGCGGCCGGACCAGGAGGTCGACGTCCCCGTACGACCGGAGCCGGTGGTCGTCGTAGTACCGCTCGACCAGCGCGGGCCCCTTGAACACGACGGCCGGGACCCCGGCGGCGTCGAGCAGCGCCACGGCGCCGGCGGTCTCGCGCAGCATGCGGTGGTGGTTGCCGGCGATCCTCAGGGCGGTCGCCTGCAGTCCCACCTGGAAGCCCTTCGGGACGCCCGCGGCCCCACGCAACGCCAGCGCCACCCACCCCTGGACGCCGTGGGCCCCGGCGGCCGCGGCCAGCCGCTCCCAGACGGGGTCGCCGTCGGCGGGGAGCGGCCCGAGCCGTCCGCGTGCGATCTCCAGGAGCATGCGGTGGACCCGGGACGGGCTCGTCGGCATCGTCGGACGATACCGGCGGCCCCGTAGTGACATACGCGCCGGGGTCCTACGCCGAACGTCGTAGGCACCGTCGTGACGAGCCGCTGACCTGCGGTTTCGCGGGCGAGGGGGGCCGCGAGGCCGGGCCGGGAGCTACGCCGCGGGGCGTATCGTCAGCCGCCCGCGCCCTCCCTATGATTGCCAGGAGCCAGCGACCCACCAGCCACGACCCAAGGAGCGCCCATGAGCACCGAAGACAGGAAGAGCGTCGAGCGGCGGGAGTTCCTCCGCAAGGCCGCCGTGACCGGCGCCGCCGCGGCCTGGGCCGCTCCGATCGTCCAGACGGTCGCCGCGACGCCGGCCTTCGCCCAGACGTCGACCACCCCCGCGACCTGCCACCACTCGCTCGGCGGCATCAGCGGCGGCGGATGCATGTCGGCCTGCCAGGCGAGCGGCTCGGGATGCGGCAGCACGTGCCAGAACCAGTGCAACAACCTGTGTCCGGTGCAGCAGGGGGCCGGCAGCGACCGGCTGTGCAACTGCGCCCAGGCGTGCGACCCGGCGAAGTGGGTCAACTGCACGTACCAGGGCGCTCTGTCCTGCTAGCTCGACGACGTTCGTAGAGAGGGGGGGGGGGGGGGG
>DATADL010000107.1:0-3307 GCA_036258555.1 Actinomycetota bacterium
CGGGCCCCACCGCGATCGCGTAGCCCCATACGGTGGAGCGGCCCCCTGCGGCGACCTCGAAGCACTGCACCGCGACCGACCACTCGCGTTCCGGAGCGGGCACCGCGTGCGCGGGCGCCATCCCGGCGATCGCCCAGGCGACTGCCGCGGCGAGGGCGCGCTCTCGCAACCGTCGCGTCTCCTTCATGTCCGTCCTTTCGTCCGCGTCCCGCGAGAGCATTCGACCGCCCCCTCGCGGGTCCCTCCCTATCCGGCCGGGACGAAGGACTCCTTGATCGCCTCGAACAGGGCCTGCGACTCCTCCCAGTCCCCCGCGGGCGTCTGGAAGTTCAGCGCGTAGCCGTACGTGTCGGTCACGACCCCGATGTTGATCGCGTGCAGCTCGGCCCCCCCGTCGACGTACGTGTACTCCCACTCGGCCGCCGGGAACCCCTGGAAGGTCGTCTCGTCGATGCGCAGCTCCTCGTAGCCGTCGTGGCGGGTCGCGAAGCTCGCGGACTGCGACTCCCACGCGGCGACCGGGTCGTCACCCGGGGCGGGCGTCCAGTCCATTCGCAGGTAGGCGCCGGTCTCGGGATCGCGGAAGTCCGTGCGGGTGTCCCCCAGCGGGTTCACCGTCCATCCCGCCGGATACGAGACGCGGTAGCCGGCCTCCGGGTCCTCGTACACGGTCAGCTCGGGGAGCGCCGGGTCGACGTCCGGCTCCGCCTGCGCGTCGCCTTCGCCCCCCGCCGGCGCGGCGCGCCGGTTCCGTCCGTCTCGCTCGGAGACGTCCCCGCCGTCGTCGCCGTTCATCGAGGTGAGCAGCAGAACGGCGACCAGGAACAGCACGCCGGCCGCCGCCAGGATCCCGAGCCACGGCCGGGCTCGCGGGTGCGAGGGCGCGCCGGTCGCCTCGGGGACGGGGGCCGGAGAGGGTTCGGCGACCGGCTCGGGCACGGGAACGGTCGCCGGGGGCGGCTCGTTCGCGAGGGCCCCCTCGAGCATCCGCCTCAACGTCTCCGGCGACGGGCGGTGCGCCGGGTCCTTGGCGAGCAGCGCCTCGATCACCGGGCGCAGAGCACGCGCCTTCCGCAGCGGGCGCGGCTCCTCGCCCACCACGGCGGTCAGCGTCGGTATCGCCTGGCCGCGGTCGAACGGTGGCTCGCCTTCGACGGCGAAGTACAGAGTCGCGCCCAGCGACCACAGGTCGGAGGGGGGCCCGGTGACGTCCTCGCTCGCCTGCTCCGGCGCCATGTAGGACGGCGAGCCCAGCACGAGCCCGGTGGCCGTCAGACGCGGGTCGCCCTTGAGGGAGGCGATCCCGAAGTCGGCGAGCTTCGCGTGACGCCGGTCCGGGAGCATGACGTTCGCGGGCTTGACGTCGCGGTGGACGATCTCCTGCGCGTGGGCAGCCTCGAGCGCCCCGAGCACCTCGATGCCCACCCGCGCGGCGCGCGCCTCGTCGAGCGGCCCCTCGCGGCGGACGACGTCCTCGAGCGTCGGCGCCTCGACGAGCTCCATGACGATGTAGGGGCGGCGGTCCTCCTCTATTACGTCGTAGACGATGACGGCGCCGGGGTGGGAGATGCGAGCGGCGGCGCGGGCCTCGCGCAGCACGCGCGAGCGCGCCACGGCGCGTTCGGCCTCGGGCACGGTCGGGGGCAGCTGGACCTCCTTGACCGCCACCTCTCGCTGCAGGAGGCGGTCCGTGGCGCGCCACACGGTCCCCATGCCCCCGCGCCCGATCGGCCGCTCGAGCCGGTAACGGCCTCCGACGAGTCGCTCGGTCTCCTGCCGGGACATGGGCGCGTCCATACCCTGCGGACGCGCTCCGTATTCGGACGGCGTCAGACGGGCTGCGGGGTCGCCGTCTCCGCGGCGAGGAACGCGACCAGGTCCCGGGCCTCGCCCTCGGGGATCGAGATCACGCAGCGGGCGCGGTCGCCGACCCAGACGCTGAACCGCACGTGACCGCCCGGGCCCTGGTGGTAGCGCGTCACGCGCAGGAACGCGTTCTCGGGATCTTCGTCGTCCACTCGCAACCCTGCGAACAGGCGGGCGGTCTTGCTCACGGGGACCCCCTTTCGTCGTTGCCTAGAGCTTAGCGAGCGCCTTGCGGACTTTCGAGAGGTCTTGGACGAGGCCCTTCATCTCGACCTCGCGCTCGTCGGGAGCGCGCAGGATCGCGGACGGGTGGATCGTCGCGGTCACGAGCGGCGCGAGGTCGGAGTCCACGAACTCTCCGCGGTGCTGGGTCACGCGGAACGAACGCCCGAGCAGCGCCTGCGCGGCCGTCGCGCCGAGGCAGACCAGCGCCTTCGGGCGGACCACGTCGATCTCCGCGTCGAGCCACGGACGGCAGGCGGTGATCTCCGCCATGTTCGGTTTCTTGTGGATGCGCCGCTTGCCGCGCTGCTCGAACTTGAAGTGCTTGACGACGTTCGTCACGTACGCGTGGTCGCGGTCGATCCCGGCCGCGACGAGGGCCTCGTCGAGCAGCCTCCCCGCGGGTCCGACGAACGGCTCTCCCTCGAGGTCCTCGCGGTCGCCGGGCTGCTCGCCGACGAGCATGACCTCCGATCTCTTCAGGCCCTTTCCGAAGACGGTCTGGGTCGCGTTGCGATAGAGGTCGCACGCGGTGCACGTCGCGGCGGTGCTGCGTAGCTCTTCGAGGTCGGGGTCTTCGGGGACCATCGCCATGGCGGCCCCACTTTCGCACACCCCTCGTGGCTTATCGCCGGTGCGATGCTTCGGGTTTGGCCTAGGCGACGGTCTCCAGCGCGGCCCCGTCGAGCCAGTCCGTCGTCGTCGCCCCACTCGCCACGAGGTCCCGCAGCGCCTCGTGGTCGAGCGGCGTCCCGAGGAAGAAGCCCTGGCCCTCGTGACAGCCCAGTCGCCGCACCTCGTGCAGCTGCTCGGGCGTCTCGATGCCTTCCGCCACGATCCGCAGGTTCAGGTTCTCGCCGATCTGGACGATCGCGCGCGCGAGGGCCGCGTCCTCGACGCCGCGGTCGATCCCGTCGATGAACGACCGGTCGATCTTGAGGACGTCGATCGGGAACCTCCGGAGGTAGCTGAGCGAGGAGTAGCCCGTTCCGAAGTCGTCGATCGCGATCGTCACGCCGAGCGCCTTCAACCCCTCGATCGTCGCGAGCGTCGACGGCGAGTCGTTCAGGAAGACGCTCTCGGTGATCTCGAGGACGAGGTCGCCCGCGGGGAAGCCCGTCACGCCGAGGGTGTCGGAGACCTGGTCGACCAGGTCGGGCTCCTGGAACTGCCGGACCGACAGGTTCACGCTGACCTTGAGCGGGGCCGCGTCGGGGTG
>DATADL010000108.1:0-4455 GCA_036258555.1 Actinomycetota bacterium
TCACGCTCCGCCTTCTCGTAGAACGCGGCCGCATAAACCGTTCCGAGTGTGTAGGTCGGGAAATAGCCGAGCGCGCCGATCGACCAGTGCATGTCCTGCAGCACGCCGTCGGCGTGGCTCTCGGGACGGATGCCGAGGTGCTTCTCCATGCCCGCGTCCCACGCGTCGGGGAGGTCGGCGACCGCGAGCTCGTCGCGGAACAGCGCCACCTCGATCTCGAACCGCAGCGCGACGTGGAGGTTGTAGGTGAGCTCGTCGGCCGTCACGCGGATGAGCGTCCGGCGCGGGTGGTTCGCGCCGCGGTAGAAGCCCTCGGGCGTGAGCATCCCCAGCTCGTCCGGGAAGTGCTCCTTGAGGTGGGGGAGCATGAACTCGGTGAACGCGCGGCTGCGCCCGACCTGGTTCTCCCACATGCGCGACTGCGACTCGTGGATGCCGAGCGACGGCGCGTGTCCCGCGGGGAGCCCCGCGAGCCTCTCGGGGATGCCCTGCTCGTAGAGCGCGTGCCCGGTCTCGTGGATCGTCGCGAAGATCGACATCATCAGGTCGCGCGGGTCCGCCTTCGTCGTCTGGCGGACGTCGCCTGCGGCTATGTGCGCCGTGAACGGATGCGGCGACGTGTCGAGCCGCCCGCCGTTCGTGTCGAACCCGAGCCGCCGCACGAGCCACTGCGAGAATGCCTCCTGCTTCGCCGCGTCGTAGGTCCGCGTCAGGAACTCGGGTGGGTGGGGCGTGGCGTCGAGGACGCGCTCGACCAGCGGGCGGAGCCCGTCGCCGAGGTCGGCGAACATCGTCTCGACCTCCGCCGTCGTCATCCCGGGCTCGTACGTGTCGAGCAAGGCGTCGTACCGCTCGCCCTCCCATCCCAGCGCGTCGGCCTGCTCCTTCTTCAGCTCGACGAGCCGCTCGAGGTGCGGCTCGAGCATCCCGAAGTCCGAAGCCGGTCGCGCTTCGGTCCACGCCTGGTAGGCGAGGCCCTCCAGCTCCGCCAGCTCCTTCACGAGCGCCGGCGGGACCTTCGTCGCCTTCTCGTAGTCGCGCCGGAAGACGCGGACGTGGGCGCGCTCGTCGTCGCCCAGGGATTCGTCGCCGTCGAGCTCTTCGAGGAGGGCCCCGACCTCGGGGGCGGTGTGCCGCTCGTGGAGCAGTCCCTGCAGCGTGGCGATCGCGGAGGCGCGGGCGGGACCCCCGGCGGGAGGCATGATCACGGCCTGGTCCCAGTGCAACAGTCGCACGGCCGACCCGAGGTGATCGATCTCGCGCAGCCGCGGCAACAGCGTCTCCCAGGACCCGCTCATCCGCGCCACCGTACCGTGTGGAAGTCTCGGGTCATGAAGATCGTGTTCGTCTGCACGGGGAACATCTGCCGGTCCCCGATGGGCGAGGCGCTGCTCCGTCACGAGCTCGAGCGGCGCGGCTGCGCCGACGTCGAAGTAAGCAGCTGCGGCACGTGGGCGTCGGCGCCGCAGCCGGCGACCGGCCACGCGGTGACGGTTCTCGGGGGCCGCGGGATCGACCTGAGCGCCCACCGCTCGCGCGCCCTCGACGCGAACGAGCTGGAGGACGCCGATCTCGTCCTCGCGATGACGAGCGTGCACGTCCGCGAGATCGAGCAGATGGCTCCCGCAGCACTCCCGAAGGTGCGCCTCGTGAAGGAACTGGTCGAGCTCGACCTGAGACCCGGAGCGGGCCTGGAGGCGTTGCTCGCGGCTACGAGACCGGCGCCGCGCCGGAACCTCGACGTCGACGACCCCATGGGTCTCCTGCCGAGGTCGTACGAGCGCGCGGCGGGCGAGATCGAGGCCGGCGTCAGGGTGCTCGCCGACGCGCTGTGCGGAGACCGCGAAGGAATCGGCGACCCGGCCCCCGGCGGAGCCGCGCAATAGCCGTGAGCGCCTCGGCGCCGTCTTCTAGGATGCGTGGCGTGAAGATCGCCCTCGGGTCCGACCACGCGGGGTACGCGCTGAAGGCGGCGCTCGGCCACCGGCTGAAGGAGCTCGGCCACGAGGTGGTCGACGTCGGCACCGACTCGGAGGAACCCGCCGACTACCCGCGGTTCTGTGCCGCGGTGGGCCGCGCCGTCGCGTCCGGCGACGCCGACCGCGGGATCGTCATGGGCGGCAGCGGTCAGGGCGAGGCGATCTCCGCGAACAAGGTCCACGGCGTCAGGGCGGCCCTGTGCCTCGACGAGTACACCGCGCGCCTCGCGCGCGAGCACAACGACGCGAACGTCCTCGCGCTGGGCGCCCGCATAGTGGCGACCGAGATGGCGTTCCGGATCACGGACCTGTTCCTCGAGACCCCGTTCGAGGGCGGGAGGCACGTGCCGCGCGTCGAGCAGATCGCGGCTATCGAGAAAGAGGAGTGCGAGGTGAGCGGCGGGCCGCGGCCGTGACGCCCTACCTGCTCGTCGGGCTCGTCGCGGCCGTCGTCACGTACGTCGCGACGCCGGTGGTGCGGTGGGGGTCGCTCCGGTTCGGCGCGATCGACCACCCGAACGACCGCAAGGTCCACGCGCATCCCACACCGACGCTCGGCGGGATCGCGCTGCTGCTGGGTTTGGTCGTCGCCGGCGTCGTGGCCAGCCAGATGCGCGAGTTCGAGGCGGTCTTCACGGCCTCGTCCGAAGCGCTGGGGATCCTCGCCGGCGGCGTGATCATCTTTGCCCTCGGGTTCGTCGACGACCTCAGGGACCTCCCGGCCCCCGTGAAGCTCGCGGGGCAGGTCTTCGCGTCGGGGATCCTCTTCCTGTCGGGCGTGAAGATGCAGTTCGTCCTGCTGCCCGGCGGCGCGTACAACCTCTCCGACGACGTGTCGGTGCTCGTGACGGTGTTGTGGCTCGTGGCGATGATCAACGCCGTGAACCTGGTGGACGGGCTCGACGGCCTCGCGGCCGGGATCGTGGCGATCGCGGCCGCGTCGTTCTTCGTCTACACGTACGACTTCGACGTGCGCGGCTTCTACGCCGGCGTCCCCACCGCGCCGCTCGTCGCGATCGTCGTGGTCGGATCGGCGCTCGGCTTCCTCAGGCACAACTTCCATCCGGCGCGCATATTCATGGGCGACTCGGGCAGCATGCTGCTCGGCTTCGTGCTCGGCGCGACGACGGTCGCAGGCATCGGGCACGCGCCCCAGATCAACCCGGGCGTCCCCGGGACCCAGGTCTTCTTCGCCTACTTCCCGTTGGTGATCCCGTTGATGGTGATCGCGCTGCCGATCGTCGACGCGCTGCTGGCGATCGTCCGGCGCGCCCGCCGCCGCCGCAGCGTCTTCCACGCGGACAAGGAGCACCTCCACCACCGCCTGATGGACCTCGGCCACGGCCATCGCCAGGCGGTCCTCGTCATGTACCTGTGGTCGGCGCTCGCCGCGGGGGCCGGGCTGGCGTTCCGGTTCGTCGACCGGAACCAGTTCATCTACGGGCTCCCGATCGCGGTGGGGGCGATCGTGCTGTACACGCTGTTCCCGGTGCTGACGAAGGCGATCCAGGACCGCCTGGGCTGAGGTTTCGGCCCCCCAAAACCTGACTTTTGGCGAGTTGCAAGACGCCCCGGTCTGGGGTAGCTTGTGAAAACTTTCACAAGCAAGGAGATGGGTTAGGATGCCGTGCCTCCCACACCAGAACGCTCCCGGAGCACGTCTGTGCCCGCGGGCGCTGTCAGGGGAGGCGGGCGGTTGAGCAAGGTACCGGGCAGGCGCTACAGCGCGCAGGCGGGTGCGGGCATGGGCATGTCCCTTGCGTTCGAGTTCGCCGGCGCGGTCGCCCTGTTCTGGTTCCTCGGCTTCCTGGTCGACCGGTGGCTCGACACCGACCCGATCGCCCAGGTGGTCGGCGGCGTGCTCGGCTGGATCGGCGGCTTCCTGCACGTCTATTACGCCGTCAAGGCTCGGGGCTACGGACAAGGGAGAGGGACCAGGTGATCGAGCTCGGCATGGTCGGCCGGATGGCCCGTCGCGCGCTGGTCCTGACGCCGCTTCTCGTCGCGGTGCTCTGGGTCGTCGACGGACCGAAGTGGGGCTTCTCCGCCCTCGCGGGCGTCGCGATGACGCTCGGGAACCTGTGGCTCTCCGCTGCGATCCTCGGACGGGTGGCCGAGCGGGCGCCCCGGCTCCTGCTGCCCGCCGGTCTCGCCGCGTTCATGCTCGGCCTCTTCCTGCTCACGATGGTCGCGCTCGCGCTGCGCGAGCTCGACGTCGTGTACTTCCCCGTCACCGGGTTCACCCTCATCGGGTGCCACCTCGGCCTCGTGCTGTGGGAGGCTGCACGCGGTGCGGGCTCGGCCGGACCGCAGAACGGCAAGGCTTACAAACACTCTGAAACCCAGACGAACTCCCTGAGCGCGGCCGACACAAGGAGCTGATTCGATGGAAGAACCCCTCATCGATGTAAACCATCTCTTCTTCTGGGATCCGATCCTCTTCGAGGGCACGCCCTTCGAGCTCAACCGGGTCGTC
>DATADL010000109.1:0-5390 GCA_036258555.1 Actinomycetota bacterium
GCCGTCGCGGACCGCCCGGCTCTTCATCCCGGCGGCGTCTGAGCCCGAGTTCGGCTCGGTCAGGCAGTAGGACATCCGGTGCTCGCCGTTCGTGATGCCGGTGCACACCTTCTTCTTCATCTCCTCGCTGCCGGCGAGCAGAACGGGGATGGCGCCGAGCTTGTTGACGGCGGTGATCAGGGCCACACCGCCGGAGTGCCGGGAGACCTCCTCGACCAGCAGGCAGAGCTCGACCGCGCCGCCGCCGGCCCCGCC
This sequence comes from Actinomycetota bacterium, assembly GCA_036258555.1. Classification (GTDB taxonomy): domain Bacteria; phylum Actinomycetota; class CADDZG01; order CADDZG01; family WHSQ01; genus JALZEG01. The sequence goes on from DATADL010000109.1 coordinate 256, forward strand.
GTACTCCTCGGGGTAGGACACGCCGTGGAAGCCGTTCTTGACCATCAGCTCGTCGATGTCCCACGGGTACTCGTCGGACTCGTCGATCTCGGCCGCGCGGGGTGCGATCTTGTCCTCGACGACCTGGCGGACGGACTGGCGGAAAGCCTCCTGCTCCTCGGTGAGGCGGAAGCTGAGTCCTTCGCTCATAGGGCCATGGTACCGGCCCCCGGCGAACCCGACCGGCCGGTCTAGTTCCTTCGGTAGGCTGCGCGGGGCAGGGGCGGGACGACGACGAACACCCAGGAGGCACGGTGCCCGGAACGATCGACCAGCTTCGGAACGCCATCCTCGAAGGCGCGCCCGGCGAGGAGATCGCCGCGCTCGAGTCCCCCGAGTCCGTGCGCGCGGTCTTCACGCGCAAGGACGAGCAGGACATGTTCGAGGGCATGGAGTCGAGCGCGAAGGACCCCCGCAAGGCCCTGCACGTCGACGAGGTCCCGCTGCCTCCGCTCGGCCCGAACGAGTGCCACGTCGCAGTCATGGCGTCGGCGATCAACTTCAACACCGTGTGGACGTCGATCTTCGAGCCGGTCTCGACGTTCGCGTTCCTCGAGCGGTACGGCCGCGAGTCGGACCTCGGCAAGCGGCACGACCTCGACTACCACGTCGTCGGATCGGACGCGGCGGGCGTCGTGCTCCGCACGGGCCCCGGCGTCACGCGCTGGAAGCCCGGCGACCACGTCACCGTCCACTGCAACTACGTCGACATGGAGGCGCCGCAGGGGCACGACGACTCGATGATGGATCCGAGCCAGCGGATCTGGGGCTTCGAGACGAACTTCGGCTCGCTGTCCGAGATCGCGATGGTCAAGGCCAACCAGCTGATGCCGAAGCCCGCGCACCTGACGTGGGAGGAGGCCGCCTGCCTCGGGCTCGTGTCGTCCACGTCGTACCGCATGCTCGTGTCGCCGAACGGGGCGAACATGAAGCAGGGCGACGTCGTCCTGATCTGGGGCGCGACAGGGGGCCTCGGCGGCTTCGCCTGCCAGTACGTGCTGAACGGCGGGGGCATCCCCGTCGGGGTCGTCTCGTCGCCGGACAAGTGCGAGCTCCTGAACGCGATCGGCGTCGAGCACGTCATCGACCGCAAGGCCGAGGGCTACGAGTTCTGGGACGGCGACCGCCCGAACCAGAAGGAGTTCCGCCGCTTCGGCAAGAAGATCCGCGAGCTCGCCGGCGAGGACCCGGACATCGTCTTCGAGCATCCGGGCAAGCAGACGTTCGGCGCGAGCGTCTTCGTCGCGAAGCGCGGCGGGAAGGTCGTCACGTGCGCGTCGACGTCGGGCTACGAGCACGTCTACGACAACCGCTACCTGTGGATGCACCTGAAGTCGATCATCGGGAGCCACTTCGCCAACTACAAGGAGGCGTGGGAGGCGAACCGCCTCGCGGCCCTCGGGATGATCCACCCGATCCTGTCGCAGACCTACCCGCTCGAGGAGACCGGCGAGGCCGCGTACCAGGTCCACCAGAACCTCCACAAGGGCAAGCTCGGCATCCTCGTGCTCGCGCCCGAGGAGGGCATGGGCGTGACCGACGAGGCCAAGCGCGCGCGCCACGTCGACCAGATCGAGCTCTTCAAGCGCTTCAGCGACTGAGCCCTTCGTAGGTCCCGGCGATGCGCGTTCCCTTCGCACGCGCGCTCACGCAGCGCGACTTCGCCCTTCTGTGGGGCGGCCAGACGGTCTCGCTGATCGGCGACGGGATCTTCTCCGTCGCGCTCGCGTGGCAGGCCTTGCAGCTGCCCGACGGCGCGCGCGTGCTGGGCACGGTGCTCGTCGTCCGCAGCGCGGCCCGCGTCGCGCTGTTGCTGCTCGCGGGCGCGCTCGCCGACCGCTACCAGAAGCGGCTGCTGGTCCTCGCCGGCGACTCGATCCAGATGATCGCGGTCGCGTGGCTCGCCTACGTCGTCGCGACGGGCGACCTCCAGACCTGGCAGCTCGTCACGGTGGCGGGGGTCAGCGGCGCCGGGAGCGCGGTCTTCCTGTCCGCGTCGACGGCGATCATCCCCGAGCTCGTCGACGAGGACTACTTCCAGTCCGCGAACTCCCTGCGGAGCACGAGCATCGTGCTCACGGACCTCCTGGGCTCGGCTACGGGCGGCCTCCTCGTCGCCGCTGCGGGAACGGCGTTCGCGTTCGCCGTCGACGCCGCGACGTTCCTCGCGAGCATCACCGCGCTGCTGTTCGTCCGCCCGACGCGGGTTGCGGCGCCGGAGCCGGGGGCGAACGTCGTGACGCAGGTGAAGGAGGGGCTCGGGTACGTCGTGAGGACGCCGTGGGTGTGGGTCACGCTCGTCGTCGTCGGCACGATCGGGAACTGCGTGAGCTGGGGGCCGCTGCCCGTGCTGGTCCCGTTGTTCGTCGAGCGGGAGCTGGGCGAGGGGGCGACCGCGCTCGGGTTCGTCTTCGCCGGATACGGCGCCGGCGGCCTCGCCGGCACGGTCTTCGCCGGGACGAAGACGATGAGGTTCGCGAGCGTGGTCCCCGCGTACCTCGGCTGGGGCATCGGGACGTTCGCGATCGCAGCTCTCGCGATCGCGCCGTCCGCGGTCGTCGCCGCCGCGTTGATGGCGGTCGTCGGGTTCGCCGGGCAGATCGCGGAGGTGACGTGGGCCACGCTGCTGCAGAAGTTCGTGCCGGGCCACCTGCTCGGCCGCGTCACCTCGACGGACTGGCTCGTGTCGCTGAGCCTGCAGCCGCTCGGCGTCGCTCTCGCCGTCCCGGTCGCGACCGCGGTGGGCGTCCCGCTCGCGTTCGCGGGCGGCGCCGCGATCGCGGTCGTCGCGATGGCCGCGGGCCTGATGCCCCGCAGCGTGCGGGAGATCCCCTCAGCCGCCTGACGGAACGCGGAAGACCAGCGCGTCGCCCTGGCCCCCGCCGCCGCACAGCGCCGCCGCACCGAGGCCTCCCCCGCGGCCCTTCAGCTCGTGCAGCAGCGTCACCGTCAGGCGCGCGCCCGTGCAGCCGATCGGGTGACCGAGCGCGACCGCGCCGCCGTTGACGTTGACCTTGTCCTCGGCGGACCTGTCGCCGTTGAACAGCATCCGGGTCGAGTGGATCGCCACCGCGGCGAACGCCTCGTTGATCTCGACGAGGTCGAGGTCTCCGGCCGACAGCCCGGCCTTCTTCAAAGCGGCCTGCACGGCGAGGGCCGGGACCGTGTGCAGGTACGGCGGCCGGTCCGCCGACATCCCGTGGGCGACTATCTCCGCCATCGGTGCGATCCCGAGCGCCTCGGCCCGCTCCGCGCTCGTGACGACGACGGCCGCGCCCCCGTCGGAGATCTGCGACGCATTGCCCGCGGTGATCGTGCCGTCGGTCCGGAACGCGGGGCGGAGCTTCGCGAGGGTCTCGGCGGTCGTCTCCGCGCGCACGCCCTCGTCGGTCTCGAACCGGATCGGGTCGCCCTTGCGCTGCGCGATCTCGAACGGGACGATCTCCTCGGCGAAGCGACCCTCGGAGATCGCCGCGGCGGCCCGCTGGTGCGAGCGCAGCGACCACGCGTCCTGCGCCTCGCGCGACACCTCGAACTCCATGTTGACGTCCTCGGACTGGTCGCCCATGTGCTTGTCCGTGAACGCGTCCCAGAGGCCGTCGAAGATCATCGAGTCGACGAGCTTCCCGTCGCCCATCCGGTAGCCGTTGCGCGCCTTCGGGAGCAGGTACGGAGCCATGTCCATCGACTCCATCCCGCCGGCGACCACCACGTCGACCTCACCCGCGCGGATCAGCTGGTCCGCGAGCGCGATGGCGTTCAGCCCCGAGAGGCACACCTTGTTGATCGTGAGCGCGGGGACGGTGTCCGGGACCCCGGCCTTGATCGCGGCCTGGCGCGCGGTGATCTGGCCGGTCCCCGCCTGGAGGACCTGGCCCATGATCACGTAGTCGACCTGGTCGCCCGAGATCCCAGCGCGCTGCAGCGCGGCCTCGATCGCGCGGCCCCCGAGGTCGACGGCCGGGACGTTCGCGAGCGCGCCGCCGAACTTGCCGATCGCGGTGCGGGCGGCGGAGACGATGACGGAGGGCATGAGGAAGCTCCTTTGCAGTCCTGCCTGTCGTGGAGAGCAACCATTCTAGAGTCGCCTCTATGCCCACGCTCAGGACGGAGACGAGGGACCGGGTGTTCGTCGTCACCATCGACCGGCCCCAGTCCCGCAACGCGGTCGACCGGCCCACCGCCGGCGCTCTGGCCACCGCCTTCAGGGACTTCGAAGCCGACGCCGGGCTCGACGTCGCGATCCTGACGGGAGCGGGCGGCCACTTCTGCGCCGGCGCGGACCTCAAGGCGATGACGGAGGATCCCGAGCGTGCGAACCGCGTCGAGCCGGACGGTGACGGCCCCATGGGTCCGACCCGGATGCTGCTGCGCAAGCCGGTGATCGCCGCGATCGAGGGCTACGCGGTCGCGGGAGGTCTCGAGCTCGCCCTGTGGTGCGACCTGCGGGTGGCCGCCGAGGACGCGGTGCTCGGCGTCTTCAACCGGCGCTTCGGCGTACCGCTCATGGACGGCGGCAACGTCCGGCTCCCGCGGGTCGTCGGGCTCGGCCGCGCTCTCGACATGATCCTCACCGCGCGAGCGGTCGGCGCGGCCGAGGCACACGCCATCGGTCTCGTGAACAGGCTGTGCCCGCCGGGGCGGGCGCTCGAGACCGCGCTCGAGCTGGCGCGGACGATCGCGTCGTGGCCGCAGGGCCCGCTGCGCGGCGACCGTCTCGCCGCGATCGAAGGCGCCGCGCTCCCGCTCGAAGACGCGATGCGCAACGAGTTCGCCCGCGGCGTCGAGTCGCTGAACGCGGGACAGACGCTGCCGAACGTGCAGCGCTTCGCGGCGGGGGAAGGGCGCCACGGCGAGGGATCCGTCTAGTTCGGGCGTCTCGCCGAGGCGAGACGCGCTCTTAGACTGCCCGGCATGCTCGGGAAGATCGAACACGTCGCCCTCGCGGTCGCGGACCTCGACGCCGCCGTCGAGCACTACGAGAGCGTCTGGGGCCTCGCGGTCTCGCACCGGGAGCGCGTCGAGGACCAGGGCGTCGAGGAGGCGATGCTCCCGCTCGGCGAGAGCTATCTCCAGCTCCTCGGCCCTACCGGCCC
>DATADL010000110.1:0-4130 GCA_036258555.1 Actinomycetota bacterium
GATCTCGTCGACCGAGTCCACGAAGACGGCGCCGCGCCGCGCGAGCTCCTCGACGACGTGGCGGTTGTGGACGATCTCCTTGCGGACGTAGACGGGCGCGCCGAGCTTCTCGAGCGCGCGCTCGACCATCTGCACGGCGCGGTCGACGCCGGCGCAGTAGCCGCGGGGAGCGGCGAGGATGACCTTTTTCACGACCTCATCGTAATGATGTCAACGCCTATAGAGGTCCGGCCTTCCCGCAACCTGACTGGAAGGACACAACTTCTCCACCGGACAGTCGGCGCAGAGCGGCTTCTTCGCCAGACAGATCGCACGCCCGTGCTCGATCAACAGGTACGGGACCTGAGGCCATTCCTTGCGGGGGGCGAGCTCCATCAGGTCGCGCTCGATCCTCTCGGCCTCCTTGGATCCGTAGCTCGTGAAGCCGAGCCTCACCGCCAGCCGCCCCACGTGGGTGTCGACGGCGATCCCCGCGTCCGGATCCTTCCGCGCGGCGTCCGGATAGCAGTTGACGAGGACGATGTTCGCCGTCTTGCGCGCGACGCCCGGAAGCGTGATCAGCTCGCGGATCGACCTCGGCACCTCGCCGTCGAAGTCGTCGAGGAGCTTCTGCGACAGCCCGCGCAGCGCCTTCGTCTTCTGCCGGAAGAACCCCGTCGGGTGGATGTCGCGCTGGAGCTCCTCCTCCGGGACCGCCAGGTAGTCCTCGGGGCGGCGGTACTTGCGGAAGAGGTCCGCCGTGACCTCGTTGACCTTGGCGTCGGTCGACTGGGCCGAGAGCACCGTGGCGACGACGCATTCCAGGGGCGTCGTGTAGTTCAGGGCGATCTTCGCCTCGGGGTACGCCTTCTTCAGCCGCCTGAGGACGTGCGGGAGGCGCTCGGGAGCCGGGGCGTCGCGGTCTGGCACGGGCATGGAGGAAGGGTATCTGGTACGGTTTCCAAACGACTGTTTGTTTGGGCCGCCTCGGCGGCAACGCCCGATCGGAGGCCGGATGCCAGAGACCGCCGTTCGAACCCGGAGGGCCGACGTCGTCAGAGCCGCGGCCCGCCTGTTCTCCGAGCGCGGCTACCACGGCACGTCGATGCAGCACCTCGGCGACGCCCTGGGGCTCCAGCGCGGGTCGCTGTACGCCCACATCGGATCGAAGGAGGAGCTGCTCTTCGACGTCGTCGACGAGGGGGCCGAGCGGTTCCTCGAGCGGGGACGGGGGGCGCTCGAGGGTGGCGGCTCCGCAGCCGACCGGCTGAGGGCGTTGCTGGTCGGCCATGCCGAGACCGCGGCCGAGCACCTCGACTCGGCGACCGTGTTCCTCAACGAGTGGAGGTACCTGTCCGACGAGCCCCGGGCCGCGGTGCAGGCGAAGCGCGACCGCTACGAGGCGATGGTGCGGTCGGTGATCGAGGACGGCATCGCTACGGGCGAGTTCCGCGCGGACGCCGACGTGCGGTTCGCGGCGACGCTGGTGCTCTCCGCCGGGAACTGGCTGTTCTCCTGGTACCGGCCCGGGGGCGAGCTCGGCCCGACCGAGATCGGCGAGAGGTTTGCAGAGCTACTGACAAGGGGGTTGTCGAGGTGACGTACGAGGAGAAGCTCGCACGCTTCAACGAGCACATCGAGGCCGGCGGGAAGGTCGAGGCGAACGACTGGATGCCGGACGACTTCCGGCGCGGCGTCCTCAAGTTCATCGAGATGCACGCGAACTCCGAGATCATGGGCGCGCTCCCCGAGCGCGAGTGCCTTCCGAGCGCGCCGACCCTCCAGCGCAAGATGTCTCTCTGCGCCAAGATCCAGGACGAGGTCGGCCACGCGCAGCTCCTCTACCGCGTCGCCGAGGACCTCGGCAAGAGCCGCGTCGCGATGTACGAGGACCTCGTCAACGGCAAGGCCAAGTTCCACAACGTCTTCCACTACCCGGTGAAGCACTGGGGCGACGTCGCGATCATCGGGTGGCTCATCGACGGCGCCGCCCTCGTGACGCAGGCCGCGCTCCTCGACTCCTCCTACGCGCCGTACACGAGGGTCCTCAAGCGCATCTGCGCCGAGGAGCAGCTGCATCTCCGGCACGGCGAGGACATCACGCTCGAGCTCGCCTCGGGGACGGACGAGCAGCGCGCCATGTTCCAGGAGGCGCTGGACCGGTGGTGGCTCGCGATCATCCACTTCTTCGGCCCCCGTTCGAACGTGGCCAAGGACCTCCTGCTGCGCTGGAAGGTCAAGACGCGGACGAACGAGGACCTGCGCAACGAGTTCCTCGACCGCTACGTGCCCAAGATCTACGAGCTGGGGTTCACGATCCCGGCTCCCGTACCGGTCCAGGAAGATGCGCACTGGGTGCTCGTCGAAGAGGAGATCGACTGGGGGCCGCTCGACGCGATCAAGCGCAACGAGGGCCCGGAGACCGCGCGGCGGCTGGCGACCAGACGTCACATGTACGAGTCGCACCGGTGGGTCCGCGAGGCCCTCGAAGAGCCCGCGCTCCACGCGGCGTAGGCGCAGCGATGGACGTCTACGAGGTCTTCCGTCGCAGCGGACACAAGGAGCCGTTCGAGCACGCCGGCGCGGTGATCGCGCCCGACCCGGAGATGGCCCTGCTCATGGGCAAGGAATGCTTCCTGCGCCGCCGCGAAGGCGAGCACATGTGGGTCGTGAAGCGTTCCGACATCCACTCGTTCCAGGACGAGAGCCTGCTCGAGATCGCGGCAGACAAGTCGTACCGGTTCGCGTCTGCCTACCGCGACGTGGTGAACAAGAGGGAGCGGGCGCGCAAGCGGGCCGAGGAAGCGAAGAGGCAAGCGTCGTGAGCAAGGCGCTGGTGTCCCTTCTGACCGCGCTCGGCGACGACGAGCTCGTTCTCGGCCACCGCCACTCCGAGTGGACCGGCTGCGCGCCCCACATGGAGGAGGACGTCGCGTTCTCCTCGATCGCCCAGGACGAGATCGGGCACGCGGCGGCGTACTACTCGATCGCCGCGGCGGCGACCGGCGAGTCCCCCGACGCGCTCGCGTTCGGGCGCGACCCGGGCGAGTACCGACACGCGATCGTCTGCGAGCGCCCGAACGGCGACTGGGCTTTCACGCTCGCCCGCCACTGGCTCTACGACAACGCCGACGACGTGCGGCTCGCCGCGCTCGAGTCGGCCTCTCATCCTGAGCTCGCCGCGCTCGCCCGCAAGATCAGGCGCGAGGAGCGGTACCACCTCATCCACGCCGACACGTGGATCAAGCGGATCGTACGCGGCCCGGTCGAGGGACGGACGAAGTTGATCGACGCAGTGTCGGAGGTCTACGTCCAGGCGCTGGGGCTCTTCGAGCCGGTCGAGGAGGAGGCCGCCGCGGTCGCCGAGGGACTGCTGCCCGTCCCGTCGGGCGAGATGCTGGCGCGTTTCGTCGAGCGCACCGGCAACGCGCTCGACGAGCTCGGCCTCCCTACCGAGTCTCACAAGTCGGCGGGCGACACGGCACGCTTCGAGGCGTCGTCGTCCGGCGACCTCATCGCGGACGATCGGGGTGAGGTCGAGTTGTCGTCGACGACCCCGGGCGTCGCCATGGGGGGCCGCGCGGGCCGCCACACCGACGACTTCAAGGAGCTGTGGGACGTCATGACCGTGACGTACCGATCGCACCCGGGGGCGTCATGGTGACGGTGACGACGCTCGAGGAGCGCGTGTGGGACGCGCTCGCCGGCGTGCCCGATCCGGAGATCCCCGCGGTCTCGGTCGTGGACATGGGGATGATCCGCGAGGTCGCCGTGTCCGAGGGGGTCGCGTCCGTCGTCGTCCTCCCGACGTTCACCGGATGCCCTGCGATACCGATCATCGAGCGCGACGTCGCCGCGGCCGTCGAGTCGGTCGACGGGGTGTCCGAGGCGCGCGTGCGGACGTCCTTCGACCCGCCGTGGACCGACGACCGCATCACCGAAGACGGCCGCCGGAAGCTGAAGGAGTTCGGGCTCGCCCCCCCGACGGGCCATGGACCGGTGCTGATCACCGAGATCGGCCTTCCCGCGGTCGCGCGCTGTCCGTTCTGCGGAAGCGGCGACACGAGGGCCGAGAACCCGTTCGGCCCCACGCCGTGCCGGGCGCTGTACTACTGCGAGGCGTGCCGGAACCCGTTCGAGCAGTTCAAGCC
>DATADL010000111.1:0-5490 GCA_036258555.1 Actinomycetota bacterium
CCGAAGGACGTCTTCCCGAAGTACGTCGTCGTGAACCACGACGAGGGCGAGCCCGGGACGTTCAAGGACCGCGAGCTGGCGGAGCTCGACCCGCACCAGCTGCTCGAGGGGATCATCATCGCCGCCTGGGCGAACCAGGCCTCGAAGGCTTTCATCTACTGCCGCGGCGAGTTCGCGCTCGGCGCGCGGCGTATGGACCGGGCCTTGAACGAGGCGTGCGACCGCGGCTTCCTCGGCAAGGGCATCTTCGGGTCGGATTACGACCTCGACATCGTGCTGCACCGCGGCGCCGGCGCCTACATCTGCGGCGAGGAGTCGGCGTTGCTGGACTCCCTGGAGGGATACCGCGGCCAGCCGCGGCTCCGGCCCCCGTTCCCCGCCGTCAAGGGTCTCTACGGCCAGCCCACGGTGATCAACAACACCGAGACGCTCTCGACGCTGCCGGCGATCGTCGCCAAGGGTCCCGAGTGGTTCAAGCAGTGGGGGACCGAGAAGTCGCCCGGTACCAAGATGCTGTCGGTCTCGGGGCACGTGCAGAAGCCGGGCAACTACGAGGTCCCCCTCGGCACGTCGCTCGCGCACGTCCTGGACCTCGCGGGCGGGCTCTTCCCGGGACGCGCGCTGAAGGCCGTCATCCCCGGCGGCGCGAGCGCGCCGCTGCTGACGACGACCGACATCGCGATGGACTTCGAGGCGCTCAAGGAAGCGGGGACGATGCTCGGGTCGGGCGCGGTCGTGTTCATGGACGACACCACGTGCATGGTGCGCAACGCGCTCGTCACCACGGAGTTCTTCGCCCACGAGTCGTGCGGCAAGTGCACGCCGTGCCGCGAGGGGACGTGGTGGGCGGTCAAGGTGCTCGAGCGCCTCGAGCACGGCGAGGGACGTCCCGAGGACATGGACCTCCTGCTCGACATCTGCAACGGCATCGACGGGCGGAGCTTCTGCCCCCTCGGCGACGCGGCGTCGTGGGCGCTCCGGTCGAACGTGAAGCTCTTCCGCGAGGAGTTCGAGGAGCACGTGTCGCAGGGCCGCTGCCCGTTCGGCGACGACCACCGGATGCTCGTAGGCGCGCGGCAGTCCGGAACCGGTCTGGGTGAAGCCGGGATCGAATCGCAGCCCTCTTCGGGGATCTGGAGCGACGAATGGGAGAAGTAGCCAACGTCACGATCAACGGGCGCGAGGTCCAGACCGAGAAGGGCCGCCTGCTGATCGACGTCGCCGAGGAGATGGGGATCTTCGTCCCGCGCTTCTGCTACCACCCCGGCATGAAGTCCGTCGCGGTGTGCCGCATGTGCCTCGTCAAGGTCGAGGGTCAGAACAAGCTGCTGCCCGCGTGCGCGACGCCGGTCGCCGACGGGATGAACGTGAACACGGTCGACGAGGAGGCCGTCGACGCCCAGGAGGGGATGCTCGAGTTCCTGCTGATCAACCACCCGCTCGACTGCCCGATCTGCGACCGCGCCGGCGAGTGCCCGCTGCAGGACCAGACCTATGCGCACGGGCCGGGGTCGAGCCGCTACGTCGAGCCGAAGCGGACCTACGAGAAGGCGCTCGAGATCTCCGAGCTCGTCGTGCTCGACCGGGAGCGGTGCGTCCTGTGCTGGCGCTGCGTCCGGTTCTGCGAGGAGATCGCGGGCGACCAGTTCATCCAGCTCGTGGACAGGGGGGCCGGGACGCAGATCCTGACGTTCTCGGACGAGCCGTTCGACAGCTACTTCTCGGGCAACACCGTCCAGATCTGCCCCGTCGGGGCGCTGCTCTCGCGGCCCTACCGCTTCGTGTCGCGGCCCTGGGACCTCGACACCTCTCCCAGCGTCTGCAGCTACTGCGCGGTCGGCTGCCCGATAAGCAACGAAGAGCGGTCCGACAAGCTCGTGCGCTGCCAGGCGATGCCGAACGAGAACGTCAACGACTTCTGGGTGTGCGACAAGGGGCGCTACGGCTTCCACTACGTGAACTCGGAGGACCGGCTCGAGACCCCGCTCGTCCGCAACGCCGCGGGTGAGTTCGAGCCGGCGGGGTGGGGGCCGGCGGTGCAGAAGGTCGCCGGCGCGGTGAAGGACAAGCGCGTCGGCGTGATCGCGGGCGGACACCTCACGACGGAGGACGCCTACGCGATCGCCCGGCTCGCGCGCAAGGAGCTGAAGACGAAGGACGTCGACTCGCGCTTGCAGGACGACGGGGCTCCGTACGAGCTCGCGCTCAGGCTGCACGGCGCAGCGGGCTCGTCTGCGGAGATGCGCGACCTCGAGGCCGCCCGCAGCATCGTGTGGATCGGCCCCGACCCCAAGGAGACGCTCCCGGTCCTGTACCTCCGCCTGCGCAAGGCCGTGCGGGAGTGCAACGTGAAGCTGACGGTCATAGGCCCGCGCCGGATCTCGCTCGACGACTTCGCGACGCACTCGGTGCGCACGGATCCGGGCCGCGCAGCCGACGCCGTGCGGACGATCACCGGGGACCCCGAGGCCGCGACCGACCTGGGCGGCCCGATGGTCGTGTGCTGGGGTCCGTCGTCGCCCGGCGTCGACGAGAGCGAGACGTTCCTGGCGGCGACCGACCTCGCGCTCGCCAAGGAAGCGAAGCTGCTGGTCTGCCCGCCGCACGCCGGGTCGCAGGGGATGATCGACATGGGCGTGCACCCCGGGCTGGAGCCGGGGTACAAGGTCGTGAAGGAGCCCGGCCGATCCACGCGCGAGATGCTCGAAGCGGCCGCCGCCGGCGAGCTCGATGCCCTGCTGGTATTCGGCGCCGACCTGGTCACCGACTTCCCCGACGGCGCGCTCGCGCGCAAGGCGCTGGAGACGGTCGGGTTCTCCGCCGTCGTCGAGCTGTTCCCGACGGAGACCGCGCTGCTGGCAGACGTGGTGCTCCCGAGCACCGCCTACGCCGAGCGCGAGGGAACGCTCGTCAACCTGGAGCGCAGGATCCAGAAGCTCGAGCCGCTCCTGGCCGCGCGCGGGAGCTCCCTCGAGCCGTGGCGCATCTGTGCCCGGATCGCCGCCGCTCTCGGGTCGGACTGGAAGCTCGCCGGCTTCGACGACGTGTGGAAAGAGATCAGGAAGGCCAGCAAGCCGCACAAGAACGTCGACGTCTCGGACCTGACGAAGCCCCTGGAGGCGCCCGCGCCGCAGGCCGAGTCGCCGTGGACGACGGATCCGAGCCGCGGCGCGGCGATGACGCACGGGCCCGGCGGCCGGTATCCGAAGGGGCACCGGGCCGGCGCTCCGTTCCACACCGGCCAGAACTGGCCGCTGTCGTGGGAGCTGCGGGCGTTCGAAGCCAAGCAGCGGCCGGGGATCGTCCCGGAGCCCGCCGACAAGCCGGGGATCAAGGAGAAGCCCGAGTATCTCCGCAGGCGCGAGTCGGTGGGGTTCCGGCTCTACACGGGGCGGATGATCTACGACGCCGGCGCGATGGTGTCGAGGACGAGAGCGCTGCGGTCGCTGGCGAAGACGCCGTTCGTCGAGATGAACGACCGTGACGTGAAGGAGCTGGGCCTCGCGGACGGCGACGAGGTCGTCGTCTCCGGGAACGGCGCGGAGCTCACGCTCCCGCTGCGCATCGGAGACGTGGCGCAAGGTGCGGTGTTCCTGCCGTTCGACCAGCCCGGAGCGCGCGCGAACGCGCTGATCGGGGGCCGAGACCCCTACGTGCAGGTGAGAGCCAGATGAGCGAGCTCTGGCACGACGTCACGTCGTTCCCGGTCGTCGTGGCGGCGATCAAGGTCGTGGTCGCGTTCCTCGCGCTGCTGCTGACGACGCTGCTGGTGATCTGGGCGGAGCGCAAGATCCTCGCGGACATGCAGGCGCGCGTCGGGCCCAACCGGTGGGGGCCGTTCGGGCTCCTGCAGACGCTCGCCGACGGGATCAAGCTGTTCTTCAAGGAGGACTTCCGGCCGGCGAAGGCCGATCGCTGGACCTACGCGCTGGCGCCGTTGTTCGCGATGGTCCCGTCGTTCCTCGCGTTCGCGGTGATCCCGGTCGGCGACACGGTCACGTCCGGTGACCGCGAGGTGGGGCTCATCGTGAGCGACCTCGACATCGGGATCCTGTACTTCCTCGCGATGGGATCGCTCGGCGTGTACGGGATCGTCCTCGCGGGATGGGCGTCGGGGTCGAAGTACCCGCTGCTGGGAGGCATCCGCTCTAGCGCGCAGATGATCTCGTACGAGATCGCGCTCGGGCTCTCGCTCGTCCCGATCGCGCTGGCCGCCGGCACGATGTCGACGGTCGACATCGTCGGGATCCAGTCGACGCCCCGCACCGACGTCACGTTCTTCGACGGCGTCCCGGTCCTCGAGAGCGTCGCGAACTTCTTCGAGTTCGTGCCGAACTGGTACATCCTCTCGCAGTGGCCGGCGTTCCTGATCTTCCTCGTCGCCGGCATCGCCGAGACGAACCGCGCGCCGTTCGACCTCCCCGAGGCGGAGACCGAGCTCGTCGCCGGGTTCCACACGGAGTACTCGGGGATCCGCTTCGCGATGTTCTTCCTCGGCGAGTACATCCACGTCGTCGTGATCTCGGCGATGGCGGTCACGCTGTTCTTCGGAGGCTGGCACGGCCCGGTCTTCGGCTTCCTGCCGTGGGTCTGGCCGCTCCTGTGGTTCACGATCAAGACCACGCTGTTCATCTACCTCTTCGTGTGGCTGCGCGCGACGCTGCCGAGGCTCCGGTACGACCGGCTCATGTGGCTGGGTTGGAAGCGCCTGATCCCGGCGGCCCTCGTGTGGATCATGGTCACCGCGGTCTTCAACACCGCCGAGCTGTCCCGCAACGTGCGCATGGCGGTGTTCGGGGCCGCCGCCCTGCTCGTGCTCGTGTGGGCCGGCCGCGGCGATCCGCGGCTCAGGGACCTGATGGAGTCGCGCCGGCGCTCGGCGTCCGGTGGAAGGGCGGTGACGCGTGGCACTGCCTGAGATCGCCCGCGGCATGTTCGTCGTCATCCGCAACGTGTTCCGGCGCAAGGAGACGGTCGCGTACCCCGAGGTGAGGCGCCAGCCGTTCCCGCGCTACCGCGGCCGTCACATCCTCGACCGCCATCCGGACGGTCTCGAGAAGTGCATCGGGTGCGAGCTCTGCGCCGGGGCGTGTCCGGCCGACGCCATCCAGGTCGTGGGGGCCGAGAACACGCCGGAGGCCCGCTTCTCGCCCGGCGAGCGGTACGCGCAGATCTACCAGATCAACTATCTGCGCTGCATCTTCTGCGGGTTGTGCGTCGAGGCGTGCCCGACGGAGGCCCTGCTGATGACGACGGAGTACGAGCTGTCGGGCGACTCGCGCGAGGCGCTGATCTACACGAAGGAGCAGCTGATCGTCGACGAGCCGATCGTGCGGCACTGGGAGACGCGCACGGAGGTCCCGCCGGAGGGACGACTCGACGCCGACCCGGTGGCGAGCCGCAGCGCCCGCGGGGACTCCGGCGGCGCGCCGGGCGCCGTGCACCCGAACGACAAGGCGATCATCCTGAACCCGTCGGGCAAGGCGAGCC
>DATADL010000112.1:0-2942 GCA_036258555.1 Actinomycetota bacterium
GACGTCCCACTCGTCGCCCCAGACGCGCAGGTTCACGTCGACGACGTCGTCCCACGCCTCGGCGAGCTCGATCAGCGTGTACGAGACGGTGAAGGTGCGCTCCTCGTCGGTCGCTTCGTAGTGCCACACGATGCGCACGCCCGTGCCCGTGGACGCGGTGCCGAACGTCCCCGGCGCTCCGGAGCTCCCGATCGACGCGGGCGCCCCGGGGGCGTACTCGACGCCGTCTTCCGATACGCCGGCGTCGATCAGCGCTTCGCCCGGACGCAGCGGTATCTCACGGAACCCGCCGGTGAACGAGCCCGAGAACGAGTACGTGATCCGCTCGACCACGCGCACCGAGCCGTCCGGCAGGACCCGGGCGCGGACGTCGGCGGCGGGCAGCGTGAACTCCTTCGCGACGGCGCTCCCGGCGCCGGCGGACAGCACGAAGCCCGCGACGAAGGCCAGGACGCAGGCTCGGCGCATTCGGCTGCTAACCTCCCAGACCTAGGGGTTCCGCAACCCTAATCATCGGACGGGACGTTCCACGGCCCGGCCCCCCGAGCTCCCACAGGAAGTGAGACGAGTGCCTAGACGAGTCCTGATCATCGGATGGGACGGCGTCGACTGGAAGATCCTCCAGCCGATGCTGGACGCCGGCGAGCTCCCCAACCTCGCCGCGCTCATCGACAGGGGCGCCTACGGCGACTGCCTGTCGACCGTCCCGTCGCATTCGTGGTGCGCGTGGCCGTCGTTCATGACGGGGCTCAACCCCGCCGGCCACGCGGTCTTCGACATCCTCGAGCACAAGCCCGGTGCCTCGAAGAGGCTCCCCGTGACGTACAAGTCGATCAAGAACCGGACGATCTTCGAGGACTTCACCGACGCCGACAAGACGTCGCTGGCCGTCAACATCCCGCTGACGTTCCCGCCGCCGATGATCAAGGGGAAGGTGATCGGCGGCGGCGTGCTGCCGGCGAGCCGGTCCTACACGCACCCCGTCGAGCTGCAGCAGGAGCTGGACGCGAACGCCCCGTTCCCGGTCAACGGGATGAGCTGGACGACCTTCCGCAACCGCCCCGAGGCCTTCCTCGAGGAGTGCGCGGAGATCACCGCGAAGCGGCAGCGATCGTTCGAGTACCTGCTCGACACGACGGACTGGGACTTCGGCGTGCTCGTGTACGTGTCGACCGATCGCATCCAGCACTGCCTGATGGAGTACATCCACCCCGAGCACCCCGCGTACCCGGAGATGAAGGACTCCGGCGTGGCGAAGCAGGCGCGCGGCGTCTACCAGCAGCTCGACGAGGGCCTGGCCCGGCTGCTCGAGCGCACGACCGACGACGACCTCGTGATCTTCATGTCCGACCACGGGCACCAGGCGTGCACGCGAGCGGTGACGATGGACCGCGTGCTGCAGCACCTCGGCTACCTCGAGTTCGGTCGCGGCTCGTTCGCGTTCAACCTCATCCGCTGGGGGCCGGGCCGCAGGATCGCCCGCCGCATCTACGACCTGCTCAAGCTCCACGGCCGGATCTCTATCCCCGCGTCGCCGATCGAGTGGTCCAAGACGAGGGCGTACACGAGCGTCGTGTCGACGGGCGAGGGCGTGTCCGTGAACCTGAAGGGGCGCGAGCCCGGCGGGACAGTGGACGCGAAGGACTACGAGAAGGTGCGCGAGGACGTCAAGCAGGCTCTCGAGTCGTTCCGCGACCCGGACAACGGCAAGGCGCCGATCGCGAAGATCTACCGCAAGGAGGAGATCCTCCACGGCGAGTTCCTCGACACCGCTCCGGACCTGTTGCTCGTCCCGGCCCCCTTCTACTCGCTGACCCACGCGAAGGGGATGGTCGAGGAGGCCGACTGGATGTCGGGCGACCACCGGCTCGAGGGCGTGATCGTCGCCACGGGGCCGGAGGTGACGCCGGGGCCGCTGAAGGAGACCGCCGAGCTCATCGACCTCGGCCCGACGTCGATGGCGGCGCTGGGCGTGCCGAGCGCGATCCCGCGCGACGGCAAGGTCCTCGAGACCCTCGTCGGCCCTGGCGTGTCGCTCGAGGTCCGGGGCGACGGCGCCGCCACGCGCGCCACGACCGTGGACGAGTCGGGCCTCAACGAACAGGAAGAAGGAGAGATCGAGGACCACCTGCGTGGCCTCGGCTACGTCGAGTAATAGGAGGATCCCTCTTGCGCGCACGCAGGTCTTGTCTATCCGTACCGGGCTCGAGCCCGAAGATGCTCGCCAAGGGACCCACGCTCCCGGCGGACATGGTCTTCATGGACCTAGAGGACTCCGTCGCACCGCTCGCGAAGGAGGAGGCGCGCGGCAACGTCGTCGACGCGCTGAAGAACAACGACTGGGGCGACAAGACCGTCGTCGTGCGGATCAACTCGATCGACACGCAGTGGGCGGCCGACGACCTCAAGACCGTCGTGGAGGCCGCCGGGAGCTACCTCGACTGCGTGATGATCCCGAAGGTCCAGGCCGCCGACGAGGTGAAGTTCGTCGACCACATGCTGCGGATGATCGAGACCAACGTCGGGCTCGACAAGCGCATCGGCATCGAGGCCCAGATCGAGACCGCCACGGGCCTCAAGAACGTCTACGAGATCGCGCACGCGTCCGATCGCATGGAGACGCTGATCTTCGGCCCCGCCGACATGAGCGCCTCCCTGGGGCTCCCGACCGTGACCGCGGGGCTGCCGATGCCCGGTTATCCCGGTGACCACTGGCACTGGGTGCTCGAGACGATCCTGGTCGCGGCGCGGGACGCCGGGCTCCAGGCGATCGATGGTCCCTACCTGCTGATCAAGGACCTCGACGGGTTCCGCGAGATGGCGATGCGGGCCCGGGCCCTCGGCTACGACGGCAAGTGGGCGCTGCACCCGGGCCAGATCGACGTGCTCAACGAGGTGTTCACGCCGACACAGGACGAGTACGACAAGGCCGAGGCCCTGCT
>DATADL010000113.1:0-10600 GCA_036258555.1 Actinomycetota bacterium
TCGTGGTCGCCGAACGAGCGGAAGCTGGCGATCGCCAGCAAGGACCAGCCGACGGACCAGGACCTCGAGATCTTCGTCGTCGACACGCAGCCTCCCGAGGGCGGCACCGCCACGCGCCGGAGGTTGACGTTCAACAACACGGACGAGAACGAGCCGGACTGGGGCGCGCCGCAGGTGACGGCGTCGGTGCAGCAACGCCTGACGCTCGCCGAAGGAAACCCTGCGGCGGGGCAGACCACCGGGACGACGCAGTTCGGTTTCGCCGTCTTCCTGTCGGCCCCCGTCGCGAACGGCGAGCAGGTGACGGTGCGGGTCGCCACGCTCGCTGGGTCCGCGTCGACCGGCAACGACTACACGGCGGTCGACCAGACGATCACGTTCGACCCCGGCGAGCAGACGAAGACGTTCACGGTCCCGGTCGTCGCCGACACCGTCGCGGAGACCAACGAGTCGTTCTCGATCAGGATCCTCCAGGTGACGAACGCGCTGACCGGCAACGCCGAGGGCCGCGCGATCGTCACCAACGACGACACGCCGCCGGCGACGCCGTCGCCCACTCCTCCACCGACGCCGACTCCGGTTCCGGGCGAGCCGGGCGGACAGATCGCCTACACGTCGGGCGTCGACGGCGACTACGACGTCTGGATCATGGACGGCGACGGGACGGACAAGGCGAACCTGACGTCGGACCCGGCGTCGGAGGGATCGCCGGACCTCAGCCCCGACGGTCGCAACGTCGCGTTCCAGCGGATGATCGGGTCTCCGTCGGGCGGCAGCCCGCCTGACTTCCAGATCTACCAGGTGCCGAGCACCGGGGGCTCGGCGTCGTTCCTCAACGGCACGCCCGACGCGTTCGACGTGACGCCGGCGTGGTCGCCGGACGGCGGCTCGCTCGCATGGGTGTCGTCGACGAGCTCGGGCGACCCCGACATCCACACCGCGTCGCCGCCGAACGGGACGCCGGCGATCGTCGTCGACACGCCCGACCTCGAGGGCTACTCCGAGTGGGGCCGGCTCGCGAACGGGACGACCGCGATCGCCTACCACGTGCAGCCCGACGATCCCGCGGGGGCGTGGCAGGTCCGGCTCGTCGAGCTTCCGTCGAAGAACGTGCAGAGCTACGGCGAGGGACGTCATCCCGAGATCTCTCCGGACGGCAGGACGCTGGCGTTCGCGAGCAACCGTGCGGGCGGCGACTACGAGATCTACATAGTGCAGATCGGGTCACCGGCGACTCCGGTAGCCGTCACGGACAACTCCGTCGACGACTTCACGCCGTCGTGGTCTCCGGACGGGACGAAGATCGCATGGACGAGCCACCCCGGCGGGGGCCGCGGGGACGTCTTCACGATGAACATGAACGGGTCGGATCAGGTCAACCTGACGAACAGCCCCGGCACGGACGACTTCGAGCCGTCGTGGGGCGTGAAGCCGGCGTCGTCGTCGCCGAGGGAGGCCGCGCCGGTAGCGATCCTCGTGATGGTCCCGCTGTTCGGGATGGCTCTCGCCGGCACGCGCAGACGCCGCTCGAGCTGACGTCGGCGACGGCCGGTCCGCCATCGGGGCGCCGGACGCCCCACTGTAGGATCGCCCGATGAGCAGTGCGGCGCGCCCGGTACTCGTCTGCGTCGCCTGGCCATACGCGAACGGCGACATGCATCTCGGCCACGTCGGCGGCGCGTACCTCCCGGCCGACGTCTTCGCCCGCTACAAGCGTCAGCGGGGCGAACGCGTCCTGATGGTCTCGGGCAGCGACGCGCACGGCACGCCGATCCTCGTCAAGGCCGAGGAGACCGGCGTCGAGCCGATCGACGTCGTGACGCGCTATCACGAAGGGTTCGTCGCGCTGTGGGACGAGCTCGGGATCTCGTTCGACCTCTTCACGACGACGATGACCGAGAACCACACCCGCGTCGTCCAGGACTTCCTCATGCGCCTGCACGAGCGCGGCTACATCTACAAGGACGTGACCGAGCAGTTCTACGACGAGGAGCGCGAGCAGTTCCTGCCCGACCGCTACGTCGAGGGGACGTGTCCCCACTGCGGTTACGCCAAGGCACGCGGCGACCAGTGCGAGAACTGCGGGAAGACGCTCGACCCCGAGGAGCTCGTCGAGCCGCGCAGCCGTCTGTCGGGCGCCCGGCCGGTCCTGCGCCCGACGGAGCACCTCTTCTTCCGTCTCTCGGCGCTGCAGGACGAGCTGCTGGCGTGGTTGTCGCGCACGTCGGGATGGCGCGCGCACGTGCTGAACTGGTCGCTCGCCTTCGTCGAGGGGGGCCTGAAAGACCGAGCGATCACGAGGGACCTGTCCTGGGGGATCCCCGTGCCCGAAGAGCTCGGCCTGCCCCCGGGCAAGAGGATCTACGTCTGGTTCGAGGCCGTCCTGGGCTACCTCAGCGCGACGGTCGAGTGGTCTCAGCGCGACGGCGCCGCGGACTGGCGCGAGTGGTGGACGAAGCCCGAGGCGCAGCCGTACTACTTCATCGGCAAGGACAACATCCCGTTCCACACCGTGATCTGGCCCGCGATGCTCCTCGCGCACGGCGACCTCGAGCTCCCGAAGGACGTGCCGGCCAACCAGTACGTCCTGCTCGAGGGCCTCAAGGCGTCGAAGTCGGGGGGCCTCGGCCAGGCCGCGCGCGACTACCTGAAGGTCATGCCGCCCGACGCGCTCCGGTACGCGCTCTCGAGCGTCCTTCCGGAGACGGCCGACACCGAGCTCAGCGACGGCGAGATCGTCCAGCGCGTCAACTCGGAGCTGGCGAGCGCGTGGGGCAACCTCGTGAACCGGGCGCTGACGCTGGCCGAGCGGTACTGCGGGGGCCGCGTGCCCGAGGCCGCTCACGACGAGGCCGGCGACGCGATCCTCGCCGCGGTCGACCGCGCCGTCGCGGACGCGGGCGACGCGCTCGACGCCGTGCAGCTGCGGCGCGGGCTGCGCATCGTGATGGACGCGGTGCAAGAGGTGAACGCGTACGTCAGCCAGCAGGAGCCGTGGAAGGTCGCGAAGGAGGACCCCGCGCGCGCGGCCCAGGTGGTCGGCGTGACGCTGCGCGCGGTCGCGGGGCTCGCGACGGCATTGATCCCCTACCTCCCGCACAGCTCCGCGGCCGTGCTCGAGGCGCTGTCGCTGGATCCCGCCGCGGCCGCCTGGGCTCGTCCCCCGCTCGACGCGGACATGCCGGTCGCGCGCCTCGACCCGCTGTTCCCGCGGCTGGAGCTGCCCCTGCAGGAGCCCGCCGGCTAGCGGTTCGTCCCTTCGACGTAGCGGGCGAGGACGAGGTCCCATCCCGTGTCGTAGTCGCCGCGCGACTCGGCTCCCTCGATCGCGCCGAGGCGCTCCCACCCGCGGTGCTCGAGCCGCACCAGCGTCCCGCCGGCGACGGCAGCGAACGTGACCTCCACCTCCGTGGCGGCGGGCCGCTCTTCGTTCGGGTGCCACGAGAAGCGGACGCGGTGCGGCGGCTCGTACACGTCGACCTCGCCCCACACGCACTCGTCGCCGTCCCGGCGGCGCTCGAGGATCCGGCCGCCGAGCCCCGGCTCGAACACGATCTCCGCCACGCGGTCGGGCGCGACGGAATGGGTCGCGACCGGCCACCACGAGTCGATCCCGTCCGTGAAGACCTTCCACGCGCGCTCCACGGGGGCCGCGACCCTCACTTCCTTCACCAGCGACGGCAGCTCGGTCGCAGCAGTCATCACGCGTCTCCTTTCGACTCGACTCGCTCCTTGAAGCGCGCCAGCGCCTCGTTCCACATCTCGTCGAAGTAGGCGCGCAGCGCCTCGACCGATCCCGGGTCGACGGAGTAGAGCCGGCGCGTTCCCGCGGGCTCGTCCCGCACGAGGCCCGCCTCCTTGAGCACGCGCAGGTGCTGGGAGACCGCCGGGCGGCTCACCGGAAGCTGCGCGGCGAGCGCCCCCACGGACTGCGGTCCGCCGCGCAGCAGCTCGAAGGTCCGGCGCCGGGTGGGGTCGCCGAGGGCGTCCAGGGCTCGGTCGTAAGCTTCCACTTACCGTAAGCTATTGCTTACGGATGTTCCCTGTCAAGGGGCGGCCGCTCGCTCCCTTCCGGCGAACACCCGCGGGTACTCGATCTTCGGGCAGCGATCCATCACGACGTCGAGGCCGGCGGAGCGGGCGCGCTCCGCGGCCGCCTCGTCGATCACGCCGATCTGCAGCCACACGGCCTTCAGCCCGAGCTCGATCGCCTCGTCCACGTGCGCTCCGGCGGCGTCGGAGCGTCTGAATATGTCGGCGACCTCGACGCCTGCCTCTTCCGGGATCGAGGCCAGGTCGGGGTAGCAGCGCTCGCCTAGGATCTCGTCCTCGAACGGGGTGACCGGGACGATCCGGTAACCGCGGCTCTGCAGGAACTGCGCGACGCCGTGGCTCGCGCGCCACGGGTCCCCCGAGCAGCCGACGACGGCGAAGGTCTTGTACGACTCGAGGATCTTGCGGGCGGGGTCGGGGTGGCTCACCGCGCGGGGGCCTCTTCGCCGGCGTCCTCGTCGCTCCCGTCGGGGACCTCGTCGCCCTCTTCGGTCATCTCGTTGCCCTCGTCGTCGAGGGCCGAGCCTGCGCGCAGCTCGTTGCCCGCCTCGGTGTCGTCGTAGTCGTCGCCCGAGTACTCGTACCCGCACTTGATGCAGGTCTTGCGCAGGTTGTCGACGGGCTCGCCGCACTCGGGGCACTCGTTCGAGTCGGAGGTGAACTCGGAGTGGTCGACCGAGTCCCTCTCGTCTACGGGGGTGGTCACCTGCTCTTCGTCGGCCACGTCTCGACCTCCTGTGCCTCGGCTAGCGCTCCTTGCGCACCTTCCAGATGCTCTCGGCGGGCCACCGCCGGGCCCACTCGGGGGGCCTACCCGCGTACGTCGTCGTTACTCCCTCGTCCGGTTGCGTCTCGATCAGCTCCTCGACGACCAGCTCGTTCTTGCGAAAGAGCGTGATCCACTCGCCGAAGGGGATCTGGTAGTCGCTGAACCCGTGGTCGTCTTCGATCGTGCGCATCCCGAAGTAGGGCCGCTGCAACGACGTCGTGAGCTCGTCCGTCTCCAGGTCGACGCACATGATGTAGACGGGGCTCGTCGCGCAGAACGCGAACACGCCGCCGGGCTTCAGGATCCGCGCGGCCTCCGGCACGGTGAGGTAGGGGTCGACGAACGTCGTGGCGCCGTAGTCGGAGAAGACGACGTCGAAGCTCGCGTCGCGGAACGGTGTCAGGTGGGCCGAGGCCTGGACGAGCGGGACGTGCTGGCCGTGGGCGGCGACATGTCGACGTGCGTGTCGGAGCTGGTTCGTCGAGATGTCGAGCCCGATCGCGTTCGCCCCGGCTTCAGCGAGCGCGGTGGAGAACTGCGCGCCGCCGCAGCCGTACTCGAGCACGAGCTTGCCGGCCACGTCGCCGAGGAGCCGGAGCCGCTCCTCGGGCACGCGCCAGATCCCCCAGGCAAGCGCCTTCTCGGTGAGGAAGTCGGAGTGCTGCCGCTGGTACTCGGCCGACCCGGCGTCCCAGGCGCGCCGGTTGCCGGCGATCGCCTCGGCGGGGTCGACGGTCATGCGAGCAGGGTAGCGGCGGCGTCCCGGCCGGTGTGACGTAGCATCGTCGTGCCCCGAAGTGGGGGCCGGGGCCCCATCGTCTAGCCTGGTCAGGACGCCGCCCTTTCAAGGCGGTAGCACGGGTTCGAATCCCGTTGGGGCCACAAGTAAAGGCGCAGGTCAGAGGCTACTTCGCCGCTTCACCGAGATATCGCCCGGATTCCTGTTGCCCACCTGTTGCCCGCGCGCACGCCGACGCGCGGGTGGGGGTTCGACTCGCTCCGGCGGCACGGAGGTTGGCCGAGTCTGGAAAGGCGCTGGTCTTCGAGACCGAGGGAACGACGGATCCCGTCTTCAGATGGGGAGTTCATCGAAGAAATCCTTGAAGTCGGCGTTGACGATGTTGCCGTCACCCAAAGGTGATGACATTTTGCCCCGTGGCGAGCGCCCCCTTCAGGCAGTTATAGGTAACGGTCGTAGTCGGGGTGCCCGGGAGTCCAGATATCCACGATCCGGCAGAGCTCAATGTCCGACGTGTAGAAGACCGGCTCGCCTTCCAGCTCCATACCGAGTTCGGTGGAGAACGCTTCGGCAGCCTCGAGGTCGTTCTACAACGATGAGACGTTGCCCATCCGCTGGACCGTCATGCGCTCGACAATAGCGGCCCTGCGGCGGTCGCTCGATAATCCTTCGTTTCGCGGCACGTTCGGAGCCCGGCTTCGTCGGGCCTTCAACGTGTTTACGAGGTGTCGGGGTGGCCAAAACCTTTGGTGGTTACGCCCGCGTCCCGTCGAAACTCAAGGAACGCGTCCTGGTGATTTACAGCGAAGGCTTCGACGTCATCGAGCGTGTCCCACTTGAGTAGGCGCGCCGTAGCCCGATAGGCGCTAAGGAGGAGCTCTCCCGAGAACAAACCCACCGTAAGGACCGCTTCCGGGGTTCCACCAAAGTTGATCGTGACTCGGCCGTCGGGGTACTCGGTCATGCGGCTCCATAACGCGAGACGACTTGTGTGAACAGCGTGGCTTGCGTAGCGAAAGAAGTAGTACCCCTCCGAAAGACCTACCTTGGCGAATAGCTGTTCCACGGGAGGGAGCGGCTTGAGTTCGATATCGAGCTCCTCCGCGTCGGCCACTGTCTGCTGCAGGTGCGAATCGACCTCCTTTAGGGCAGCCTCGGTTTGCTCGTCGGGAGCATGCTTCATCGCCTCTTCCAGGATGAGACGTTCTTGGCGCAGGGATGCCGCCTCGAACTCCAGGGTGACCTCGCTCGTTGTTGGCTGGTTCTTAAAGACGTAGAAGATCGTTGTCGCATCCTGCAACAACGTGCGCATGAGGATGGTTGCCTCTTGGCCGTGGTCTTCCTTTAACAAAAAGGTGATGCCCCTCAGCAAGGAGCGGCAATTAGCGAACAGCGCGAGCGTCAAGCCTTGATCACGAGTCGTGTCAACCTGCGCCGAGGGAGTGTGCGTGCCCACATGCGCGTCGATCTGTTGGAGTAGCCCGACTAGGCGATCGCGCATCTCCTCGTACGTCACGGTGCCATTATCGGTCTGACAATGCCTTGGTCGACCGTCGCTCTAACCATCGGCGCTGGAGTTCAGCCACTTAGGCGGCACTTCCGTCGCCGGTGGGCGTTCAACGCCCGCTACGGGAGATCCTGAAGATCTGGATGGTTCGATTTGTCTTGGCCGCCTCCGTCTCTGCCGCCTTCAGGGCCTCCTCCTGTGTGACGTACGGCGGATGAGTCTTGATCTGCTCTGCCGGTATGTCGTCGGTCATCAAGTGGAAATAGACGCCCACCTCTTCTCCTTTCGCCAAACGATCGACGCATGTCGAAGGCCACCAGCGGTGCTCCACTCGAGGTACTTCACATCGCCGACGAGAGGCTCGCTCCCGCCCCAAACTCGTCCAGGTTTCCCTAGCACCCGCAGATCGGCGCGCGTTAGCTGCGGAAGCTGCTCGACGAGGTCGCGCCCGTAGCCCGACTCCACGACACCCGCCATGGCGATCCCGTCGTTCGAGCGGAGGCCCAACACGACGCACCCACGATCCTCACGCCATTCCTCAGGCGGAACCCATCCGAGCAGTGCGAATGTGCGGGTCTGGAAGTGCTTGGTCTTGGTCCAGGACTTCGATCGAAGCCCCGGGCGGTAACGAGAGTCGAGCCGCTTCGCGACCACGCCCTCGAGCCCCATCTCTCTTGTTGCGGCGAATAAGGCCGCTCCTTCTCCGATATGCATCTCCGGAGTGCACCAATGGGAACCGTTGAAATTCAGCTCCTCCAGGATGCGACGGCGCTCGCGGTATGGGTCGTCGATCAGTTCTTTCCCGCCCACCTCTAAGACGTCGAACGCCATGAAGCAGACCGCGGGAGAGCTCGACCCGCGACTGCGGAACCACAGCGCCGCGAAGTCGGGGTTGCCCTTGTCGTCGAGGCAAACGATCTCGCCGTCGAGGATCACCGATGTCGTGACAGAACCCGCGAGCCCTTGCAGCTCGGGGTACCGCGAAGTCATGTCGTGACCGTTACGGCTCCAGATCGTGACCTTGGCCGGTGAAGCCTCGATCAACGCGCGGAACCCGCTCCCACTTCACCTCGAAGGCATACCGGTCGTTGTCTGGACGGAGGGGTCCGCTGGTTACCAGCATTGGTCTGTCCTTCACGTTCTCATTGTCCGGCACCAGTGGCCCTACACCGGTCGGTGACGCATCGCCTCACCGCCACCTCCTCCAGCCGCCGGTCTCTTTCACGTAGCAGAGCCGGCCCACCCCGCAAGGGCGCTCCGTTCCTCGCTGCGCTCCGGTACTCGCGTCGCTGCGAGAGAGCTGTCGCTCCCCTGGCTGGCTGGTCCTAACGCCCTGCTCGCGGTCCCGGTCGACCGGCGACTGGACCCAGGAGGTAGCTTGATGGCTACGGCGAAGCGAGATCTCTCGAACCTCAAGGTGCAAGGATCACACGTGATCGACCTGCGTGAAGACGTCGTCACCGTCGATGAGGTCGCGAGACGTCTCGACGTTCCCAAGAAGACGCTCTACCGGTGGCGCTACCAGGGCGTCGGTCCCCGCAGCCACCGAGTCGGCAAGCACCTGCGTTACCGCTGGTCGGACGTGCTGACCTGGATCGACGGCCTCGAGTAGCTGCTCGACAACCCTGATCGCTCCCGCGCGGTCGTCGGACATAGGTGCCCGTCGACCAAACGTTCGTCAACGCCGCGAGGAGGGGCTTGTCGGTGCGGTGATCTGCTCGGCGTCAGTCGACCGGCAGGAACCGGCGGAACGAGGTCACGGCGGCGACGGTGACGACGACGTGCATGACCATCAGCGCGGCGACGGCGCCCCAGGAGACGCCGGCTCGGTCGGAGAACCCGACCGTTACGTCGGGGACCAGGCTGAGGACCAGGACGGTCGGCACCAGCCAGCGCAGGGTGTCGGCGGCGTTGACGCGGCGGCGCACGACCAGCCAGCCGACAAGTCCAACGATCACGCCGACGACGGTAAGGAAGACGTAGGCGCCGGGGGTCAGCGGCTGGAAGTCCTCGGAGGCGCCTGCTGCGAGCGCGATCTGCGCGACGACGGTGTTGCCGACGAGGGCGGCGGCGATCGCGGAGGCTGCGGCGAGTAGGACGGTCCCGGTCTTGGTCGAGGTGGACCGGGGCGAGGTGGTCGGGGTGGTGGCGGTGGCGGTCATGGGTCCTCCTGGGTGATTTGGGGTTCTTGTCCTACAAACGACCTACAACAGCGCTATCCGATGAGAGTCGGGGTCTCGGACGTCTCCTTCATCGCCGGCTCTGAGCTCTCCAGCTAGTTCGGCGATCACGGATTCACGCTGCTCAGGGTTTGCATATCGGATCTCGAACCGGCGTAACCCTGCGACACCTGCAGGCCGGGGGGTTGCACCCTTCCCCTGCCAGGTGTTCACCGCCATCCGATGGCGAAAGACGCCTCCTCCGTGCATGTCCGCGAATCCGAACTCTTTCGAGTGCGTACCCATCTGGAATCCGAGCCGACTGTAGAAGGCGAGGGCCCTGTCCACGTCCGCAACGTGCAGGTGAACGTGCCCGATCACGGTGCCTGGCGAGAGGGAGCGGTGGATGTCACTGGCGCTAGCGTCCAGCTCCGCGCGGATGTTCAGCGGATCCCGACCCGATCGCACACGCCCTTCTGCATCGATGACTACTGGTTGCCCGTTGCTCAGGCTCATGCTCCGCATGCGCTCCGGGGTCTCGAGCGTTATCTCTAGCCCGATCCCGTCGGGGTCATCGAGATAGATCGCCTTGGACATCACGTGATCGGTCGGAGCGATGGGCAGACGATGCGCTATGAGTCGAGCGAGCACGGTTGAGAATTCCTCTTGATCGGGAACGTGGATGGCGAGGTGGTAGAGACCGCTGTGTCCTCGCAGCGCGGGTCTTTCAGCTCCCTCATACAGACGCAGCAGCGTGTTGTTTCCCGCACCGAGGGTAGCGACCCCGGCGGTGCGGTCGAAGACCTCCAGCCCTACGGCCGTCTCCCAGAACGGCAGCGACCGATCGAGATCTACGACGTCGAGCTCGACGGCCCCGAAACGAGCGAAATCCGTAGCAGCGGTCTTCTCCCCGCTCCCGCTTAGCCCTTCGTCCCTGGTCACGGTTTCTGGTCCTCTCTGGCTAACCCCGGTGTTCATGTCGATCTGTCCTCCTGGTCTACCGACCCCCCTTGGGTCGACACTTCCTAGAACTCCTTAGTGCTCTAACTTATTCCTTCGTGCTCAAAGTAACGACCCCAGGTTTTCTAAGAGACGGGCAAGCTGGACAGATAGGAGATACCCGTGGGCACTCACCTCAGCAACGGAGGTAGGGTCGGGCGATGAGCGGGTTTGCGGACCTCAGCGGCAAGATCGGCGTCGTCACCGGCGGCGCTTCCGGCATCGGGCTGGGCATCGCCCGCCAGTTCCGTGCCAGCGGCATGGAGGTCGTCATCGCCGACATCGAGGACGCCGCGCTGCAAGAGGCAGCGGCCGAGATCGGGGCGATGGGAGTTCGGATCGACGTCCGTGACGCCGCGAGCGTTCAGGCGCTC
>DATADL010000114.1:0-9930 GCA_036258555.1 Actinomycetota bacterium
CGACGACGCCCCCGTCTGCGCCCGCGTAGTCCTCGAGGAGCCCGACGATCCGATCCATCGCGGTGAAGCACTCGACGACAGCCGACCGCAGGCGCGCCCCCTCGTTCGACGAGTACAGCTCGTCGGACGGGTCCATGTACCGGTAGTAGACGTGCTGGAGACGGTCGGGAGCCTCCATCACGGTGAACAGGACGTCGGGCGGGTCGAGCTCGAGCAGGCCCCGCAGGACGGCCTCGCGCTGGCGTATCGACTGCAGCGCCCGGCGCGCGAGGCCCTCGTCGCGCCAGTCCTGCTCGTAGTTGGCGGAGACGTCGACGACGTAGCCGGGGGCCCAGCCGAGGATGCGCTGCTCGAGATCCTCTCCCGCGCCCCAAGACGCGAAGCCCTTGAGCTGCTCTCCGTAGCCCGGAGTCATCATCCCGGAGACCATCCAGCCGTCGAGCGAGCGCGGGGGGTAGGTCAGCGGCAGGTTGTAGACGCCGGCGCGGGCGCCCTGCTCGTTCGCGACCTCCCAGATCGTCGGCGCCTTGATCATCCCGGAGTGGACGAGCTCCTGGCGGTCGCTCTGCGCGTTGCCGGCTATGAACCCGTAGATGCCGTGACGCCCGGGGTTCACGCCCGTCGCGGCCGAGGTCCAGGCCGGCGGCGTGTACGTCGGGACCGTCGACGTCAGCGTCCCCCACGCGCCGCGCTCTCGGAGCGCCGCGAGGCGCGGCATCGCGCCGGCTTCGATCATCGGGTCGAGGAGGTGCCACGCGGCCCCGTCGAGGCCGATCACCGCTGCTCTGGGCATCACCCGCAGTCTAGGACTCGCCCCACACGTCGCCGATGATCCCGCGCGCGGAGCGCTCGTCCAGCCCGGCGGCCTCGACGATCGTGTAGCGGCCCGGCCGCGTCTCCGGTGCGTGCAGCAGCACGCGCACCGTGTCGTCGACGCTCAGCCCGAGCTCGCGCGGGTGCTGGGGCAGCCCCAGGCGGGCGAGCCGCTCGCGGAACCGCCGGTGGTCCTCGCCGTAGAGGCGAACCGAGACGATGCTCCCGAAAGCCACCTGCGCGCCGTGGAGGGCGCGGCCCCCGTAGAGCTCGTCGATCGCGTGGCTGATCTCGTGCTCGCCGCCCGACGCCGGGCGCGACGTGCCGGCCTGGATCATCGCCATCCCCGACAGCACGAGCGCGTCGCCGAGCGTCCTCAGAAAGGCGGGGTCGCGCATGCTCTCCGCGGGATCGGTGTCCAGGAACGGCTCGACGAGCGCGAACGACTCGGCGGACATGTCCCAGGCGCGGTGGTCGGCCTCGTCGATCCCGCGTTCGACCGCGAGCGCCCAGTCCCGCAGCGCCAGCGGGTTGGCGAGCAGGTCGCCGATCCCCGCCGCCACCGAGGCGATCGGGGCGCCGACCAGCGTCGGCAACGACAAGAAGACCGCACGTGGCGCGAGGGCCGGGACGCTCTCCGCACGCCCCGCGTCGTTCGGCACGACCGCGACGGGCGAGCAGATGCCGTCGTGCGACAGCTGCGTCGGCACGCTGATCACCGTGACGCCCGCGCGCCCGGCCGCGAGCTTCCCGACGTCGAGGCAGCGGCCGCCGCCGATCGCGACGACCGCGTCGGCCCCCATGCGTTGCGCCCGCGCGCCGACGTCGACCGCCCACGCCTGGTCCGCTCCCGCGACGGGGACCACGACCGCGCCGTCGGCTGCGTCGAGCTCGGCGGCCAGCGCCTTGCCGTGGACGGACGCGACCACGAAGGGGGTGGCTATGCCGAGATCCGCGAGCACCTCGCCGAGGCGGCGACCTGCGTCCGCCTCTTCGGGGCTCGCGTCGAAGACGTGGATCTCGGGGAACTCCACGCTACGCGGAAGCGCTCCAGGCGCCCTCGTGCGTGGCGATCACCTCGATCGCGTCCGGCACGTTCGCCGGCTCGTCGACCTCGGCGTACTCGCCCTCGCGGACCGAGGCCGCCGTGACGCGCACCAGCGGGATCATGGCGGCGTAGACGTCCTCGTAATAGACGTCGGTGACGCTCCGCCACTCGTTGTCGGTGGCGACGCGGAGGTAGGTGCGCGCGGCGTCGGGCCGCAGCAGCGACACGCCGGCGAACTCACCGTGGCTGAGCCCCATCGGCACATCCTTGCCGATCGCGACGACGCGCTGTCGGTCCAGCTGGACGCGCATGTCCTCGGCGTCGAGGCGCATCCTCTTCTGCACGGCGAGGACGAGATCGCCGTCGGCGGCCGGCACGCGCGCGTAGACGTCGGGCGCGACGACCACGTCGGAGTTCACCACGAGGACCTCGCGGCCGGGGGACTGGTCGAGCGCCACGCGTACGGAGTGGAAGTTGCCCCACGACGCGTAGCGCGCGTTGAAGACGAACGTCGCCGGGTCGCCGGTCCAGTGCGCCCCGACGTACTCCTCGACGTGGCTGCGTCCGTGGCCGGTGACGACCATCAGGTCCGAGATCCCGGCGCTGCGCAGGCCGCGCAGGATGTACGAGAGCAGGGGGGCCTCGTCGCCCATCGGCAGGAGCGTCTTCGGCACGAGCCCCCCGCCCATCCGTACACCGCGCCCCGCCGCGAGGACGACGGCTCTCACTCCTGCCACGACACCTCCAGGTCGAGGTCGGTCTTCAGCGGCTTGTCCCAGGTGAGGACGCCGCCCTTGCGCTTCCAGCCCGGCGCGTTCACGCGCCCGGCCCCCTCGGGCAGCGTCAGGGTGATCCTGAGCTGCTCCGGGTTGACCTTCGGCTGACGTTGCACGATCAGCCTGTAAACCCTGCGGCCGTCGCGCGAGCGCACGACGCCGGGAACCCGGTAGTCGAGGCGCATCGCCGCCTCCTCGCCGGGGGGGATCACGAACGTCGACGACCATACCTTCTTGCCCCTCTCGAAATGCTCGCTCGGCGTGTCCGCGACGGTCACCAGGCCCGGCGGCGTGTCCTCGCGCTCGCCTTCGTACGTCGCCCCGGTGAGCTCGGCCTCGAGCGGGACGTAGACGTTCATCATCGGCCAGTGCAGCCCCGTGCGGGCCGAGTCGCCGGCGGACCACCGCGGCTGCGGGAGGAAGACCCCGCTGCGCACCCGTGTCTCGGTCGACACCGCCGCGTCGTCGCCTTCGATCGCGACGTCCATCGTCGTCGTCTGCTCGGCGAAGTAGTCGAACTTGTTGCCGCCGACGTTCTGCTCCACCACGTAGAGGTAGTCGGCCCCCCGCGCGGCCCGGATCGCGCCGTCCCAGTCCATCTGCTCGATGAACGCCTGCTCCGCAGGGTCGGTCATCCAGATCTGCATGTGCTTCTCGCGGAGCGCCGACCCGAACCCCTGGACGAGCTCGGTCGGGTGCTTCGGCTTGAAGACGTTCTCGTAGAAGCCGTCGACGATGTCGCGGAGACGCGCCCGCCGGTACTTCTGGATGGGGTACTTCGCGTAGGCCTTGTAGAGCACGAAGTCGACGATCCGGTTCGCCGTGACGTAGACCTGGCGGCCCTCGCGCCGTCCGGCGGTGTAGGGGCCGACGCCGGGCATGAGCTTCTCCATCGCGACCGGGTCGACCGCGATGAACCCGTCGACGTCGTCGAGCGGAGCCACCTCCGCCAGCTCCTCGGGGAGCAGCGCCGCGCTCGCCTGCGCGTAGTCGATCGTCAGCTGCGCCGACAGCGGCCAGTCCGGCGACCAGTTCGCGTTGCCGAACCGCTGCGCGTCGGGGATCCCCGCGACGTACCACGCGTCCTCCGGGAGCGGGATCGTGAGCTGCCGGCGGTCGAGGTCCACGTCGTAGACCGTGCCGCTCTTCCTGATGAACTCGGGCCTCCCGTCGTCGATCGTGAAGACCGCGAACTGCAGCAGCGCGCCGCCCGTCCCCCGCAGCTCCGCCGAGTTCTGCATCCCGAGGACGTACGTGCGCTTGCCGTTCGCACCGAGGACCTCCGGGAGGATCGCGAAGCCGTCCTCGACGTCGGCCAGCAGCTCGTTCGTCTTCTCCGCCTTCGCGATCCCGTCGCGCACGGCGCCGCGGGCCCGGCGCGGGAGGTTGCCGAGGTCGACCGCCCGGAGCTCGTCGCGCGCCGCGCGTATCTCGTCGCGGACGTCCGCTACCGTGCGAGCTATCGCCTCGATCCGGTCGAGGCGGATCCGGCCCCCGCCCTCGGGATCGTCCGGGTCCTGCGCGATGACCTTGTCCGGACCGCGCAGCGCGTTCTGCGCGATGTCCAGCGTTCCCTCGGCCGCGG
Source organism: Actinomycetota bacterium (assembly GCA_036258555.1). GTDB lineage: Bacteria > Actinomycetota > CADDZG01 > CADDZG01 > WHSQ01 > JALZEG01. Next base: position 4,223 of record DATADL010000114.1, read on the forward strand.
CGGCCGAGTGCTCCGCCGCGGCGACCAGGTGTGGGACCTCTTCCAGGGCCCTGCCCGCGACCGGCGCCTTGCGTGCGAGGGCCAGCAGAGGGCTCTTCGACTCGAGCCCCGCACGCGCGCGTTCGGTGGCGGCGACGGCGGCCAGGGTCTCGTAGCGTGCTGCCTTCGTCGCGGTGTTCGACAGCGCGCGCTCCGCCCTCTCGAGATGGTCGCGCGCGTCCAGCAGGCCGCTCGCGAGGCGGAACGGGCCCGACAGCATCGAGACCCACAGGAAGATCCCCGCCAGGCCGGTGAGGAACGCGAGCGTCGCGCCGACGCCGGAGCGGCGGCTCCCGTCCACGACGTCAGGCCCCCGCAGTCGCCGCGGCCGCGCGCAGCCGGGGGGCTACGTCGCGTGCGAACAGCCGGATCGACTCGGCTGCAGGGGCCGCGTCCATGCCGGGGTAGTGGAAGCGCAGGATCAGGTGCGAGTCCGGGTGCGGCGCCAGGATGCCGGCGACGGGGGCGAGGAACTCGCAGACGTCGTCCGGCGTGCCGAAGGCCGTCGTGTTCCGGATCGTCGCGTCGTCCGGGGGCGTCACCTCGAGCGGCTTCCCGGGCACGTCGGTCCCGGCCCGCCACCCCGCGTAGACGCCGAGCTGGTGGCCGATGCCGCGCGCGACCATGGGCCAGTCGCGCTCGGGATCCGCCGTCACGAACGCGTTCTGCAGGAGGGCCGCGAGCGGGAGGCCTTCCCGGCCCGCGGCGCGGCGGGCGGTCGCCGCCATCTCGAACGCCTGAGCGACGCGGTCGGGCTGCGCGCGCGACGAGATGTAGCCGTCCCCGATGCGGCCCGCCCGGCGGATCGCGCTGTCGGCGAACCCGCCGACGTAGATCGGCGGGACCCGCGCGGGCGGCGGCGTGACCGCGACCGCCTCGTAGGAGTAGTGGCGGCCGCGGTAGTCGAAGCGCTCCCCGGTCCACGCGAGCCGTAGCACCTCGACGATCTCGGTCAGCCGGCGGACCCTCGTCGAGACCTCGATCCCGAAGGCGCGGAACTCTTCCTCGCGCCAGCCGATGCCGAGGCCGCACACGACGCGGCCCCCCGCCAGCTGGTCGACGACCGCGAAGTCCTCCGCCAGGCGAAGGGGATCGTGGAACGGCGCGAGCACGACGCCGGTCCCCAGCTCGATGCGCGACGTCCGCGCCGCGAACGCGGCGAGCAGCGGCAGGAGCGACGGCAGGTATCCGTCGCCCGAGCCGTGGTGCTCGGACACCCACGCCGAGTCGAACCCCTCTTCCTCGGCGAGCTGCACGAGCTCGATCGCGTCCGCGTAGTCCCGGTGGAAGGACCTGTCCGACCCCGGAGGGACCTGTCCCGTGAACAGGCCGATCCCGATCTTGAAAGCCAACAGCCCTCCCCGCGAGCACCTGCCCGAAAAAAACCAGGAGCCCCCGAAGGGGCTCCTGAGGAAGATACCGGAACGGTGTCGCTCTACTTCTTGGGGACCTTGTAGCTCTTCGCCATCGTGGCCTGGTCGACGATCGTGCTCGGGGTGAGCGAGCGCTCGGCGTAGTGGGGGACCCAGCAGATCTGGCAGTTCGTCGACGCCGCGGCGGTCGTGCCGCCGGCGATGACGGTGCCGGTCTTCGCCTTGATCGACGCCAGCGGGACCTTCCACGTGATCGTGGCCGCCGCCGGGTCGAACGTAGCCTGGAAGTACTCGATGCCCTTGCAGTTGACGAGCGTGAGCACCGCCGGAAGCGCCTCCTCGGAGCACTGCTCGAGGCGGGCGAGGCCCTGGTAGACCTGGCCGAGCCTGTCGGTGCCCTCCTGGGCGATGACGTCGGGCTTGCCGACGTCGAGGCTCTTCACGGTGAAGCGGTACTCCTCGCCGCCGGAGTTGATGTGCCACAGGAGGCGGAAGGCCTCGGGTGCGCTGCCGGCCTGCGGGAGCGCGGCGGCGTTCGTGACCGTGAACTCGAGGTCGGCGCCGGACTTCACGACGGTGCCGCTGACGAGGTCGAGGCCCGCGAGCGTCGCGGGAGGAAGCGCGAGACCCTGCTCGGTGTTCCCGGCGTCGTTCGCGGGGTCTTCGAAGACGGTTACGGGCTTGGCGGCGAACGCGTTGCCGACGAGACCGAACAGCAACGCTCCCGCTACGAGGGTGGTGCCGATCTTGCGCATGTCTGGCTCCTGCCTAGGTCGAGTAGTTCGTTGCCGTGGGGGTTCGACGCCCCCGCGGGCGCTCCTGCTACTCGCCGGTGAAGCGGAGGATGTCGATCCCGCGCGTGTAGTCGACGGAGTAGACGATCTCGTCGGTGATCCAGTAGGACGCGCCGGTCGACCCGCCGTGCGGCATGAACCAGCCGACCTCCTTGATCTCGCCCTTGGGCGAGATGTCGACGAAGCGCGTGCCGTGCTCGAAGAACGCCGCCGCGACGATCCCGCCGTTGCGGAAGTCCGGATGCGCCTCGAGCCAGTGCGACGAGCAGCCGACGGCGTTCACCGCGGGCGATCCGTCCACGTATGTCCCGTTCACCATCCGGTACTCGTCGATCATCGTGAACGTCTCGGTCTTGCGCCACTTCGACGCGTCCCACGTCATGAGGGCGCCGTTGCGCTCGTTGCACCGCACCTGGTTGTTCGTCTCGCCGCCGGCGAGGAAGAACTTGTCCTTCCCGGCCCGGGGCCAGTCGTTCGAGTGGATGAAGCGGCCGTCGATGTTGAAGCCCTTCGCCAGCATCTTCGGCTGGAGCGGGTTGCGGACGTCGAGGAGCATGATCGGCTGCGTCGACGTGAGGACGAGCCCCGGCGCCACCTCGTTGACGTCGTGTCCCGCCTGCGCGGGAAGCCCCTCGCCCCACTTCTTCTCCATCAGCTTCGGCTTCGCCGGGTTGCGCAGGTCGATGATGTTGCCGTTGGAGCCGTAGGCCCACTTGCAGTCGAGGATGCAGCTCATCGTGTGCTGCGCCGAGGCGGGGAGCTTCGCGATCACGGTCGGGTTGGTCTTGTCCTCGACGTCGATGATGTAGGTGGCGCCGATGAGCCTGGGGGTCTCCCGCTCTTCCTCGTTCGGGATGACCGTGTTCGGCACGACGAGGATGTCGCCGTTGCCGTCCAGGTCCTCGCGCGAGTACAGGACCTCCTGGGGCATCGGGACGAACCCGGTCATCTGCGGGTTCTCCGGGTCCTTGATGTCGAAGATCATGACCTTGTTCTGGTCGTTCGTGTAGAAGTAGTTGCCGATCACGCGGCCCCCGACGCCGTCGATCGAGATCGGGACGTTCCTGATGAACTCGACGTTGTCGGAGGAGATGCCGCCTGCGGAGGGGCCGAGCTCCGCGCCTGCCTCGGGCGCGGCCTGAGCCACACCGGCCACCGCCAGGAGCAGTGCCGCCGTCATGCCAACGATCTTTCTCACGGGATTCCTCCGTCGATGGTCGAGTTCGTCTGGTTACGACTTCGACCGGGGGCCGCGAATCCCTGTCGCCGGCCGCGCGTCACTCGTGGAAGCGGAAGCTCCCCCTGGCCGTCCGCTTCGCGCTCCGCAGCGCTTCGAAGGCGTGCTGCAGGACCGCGTCGGCCGGGCTCGCCGGGTAGGAGGCGATCCCGACGCTTGCCGAGAGCGTCGTCTCGGGGTCCTTGAGGAGCGGCTCCCGGAAGGCCGCGGCGATCTTGCGCGCGACGACCTCGGCTTCGGCCGGCCGCCCCAGGCCCTCCAGGAGGATCGTGAACTCGTCGCCGGCGGGGCGCCCCACGGTGTCGACCTGCCTGACCGAGCGGTGGAGGCGGACCCCCGCCTGGCGGATGACCTCGTCCGAGCGCTCCCGGGGCCACCCTTCGGTAGCGTCCTTGAACCCGTCCAGGTCGAGCCACAGGACGGCGACTATCTTGCCGGTCCGGTCTGCGCGGGCCGTCGCCTGGGCTAGCCGCTCCCGGAACAGCGCCCGGTTGGCCAGGTCGGTCAGAGGGTCGTAGTGGGCGTGGCGGGCGAGCCCCTGCTCGCGCCGCTTGCGCTCGATCGCGTACTCGAGCCTCCTGCGGACCCCCTCCTCGGGAGGCAGTTCGAGCGCGACGTCGTCCTGGGCCCCCGCCCGGATCGCGCGCAGCCCCTCCTCCTCGTCGCCGGCGCCGGTGAGGACGACGACCGGTGTCCTCGGCGCCGCTCCCCCGATCGCCGGCACGGGGTCGGTCACCGAGCGGGTGGTCAGGTCGACGACGACCACGTCGAACTCGGCCTCGTCGAGCCTCCGCAGGGTCTCGCCCAGCCCGGTCGTGGTCTCGACCGTCGCGCCCGCGGCCGCGGCGCCCAGCAGCTCCTCGGCCGGACGCCCGCCGCCGAGGAACAGGATCCTCATCGTCGCTACGAGCGGGCCGGGATCAGGTCGGCGATCTCGGCGATCATCTGCGTCATGTCGAAGTCGCGGGGCGTGTAGACGCGTGCCACGCCGAGCTCCGACAGCTTCGCCGCGTCGTCGTCGGGGATGACGCCGCCGACCACGACGGGGACCGCGTCGGGGTCCACGCCCTCGGCCCTGAGCCGGTCGATGACGTCGGGGACGAGCAGGTTGTGGGCGCCCGACAGGATCGAGATCGCGACCACGTGGACGTCCTCCTCGGCCGCGGCGCGCGCGATCTGGTCGGGGCTCAGCCGGATCCCCTGGTAGACGACCTCGAATCCTGCGTCGCGCGCTCGGACCGCTACCTGCTCGGCGGCGTTCGAGTGGCCGTCGAGCCCGGGCTTCGCCACGAGCATCCGGAGCTTGGCGACGCCCGCCCGCGCGGCCGCGTCGGTCACCGCGCGCCGCGCGCCTTCTATCCCCGCGCCGGCCGCGGTGACGTTCGCGGTGACGCCTGTCGGCGCGCGGTACTCGCCGAACACCGCGCGCAGCGCGTCCGCCCACTCGCCCGTCGTGACGCCGGCGTGCGCCGCCTCGATCGAGGGGGGCAGGAGGTTGTCGCGGCCCTCGGCGGCCCGCCTGAGGGCGTCGAGCGCCCGCGTCACGGCGGCCCCGTCACGGGCGTCGCGCCAGGCCTGCAGGCGTTCGACCTGCGCGGCCTCGGCGGCGGGGTCGACCTTCTCGAACGCCATGACGTCGAGCCCCTCGACGAGCGGCGACGGCTCCGTCTCCTCGTACGCGTTCACGCCGACGACCGTCTCGTCACCGCTCTCTATCGCGCGCCGGCGCTCGGCGTGGGCCGCGACGAGCCGCTCCTTCATGTATGCGAGCGCCTCGACCGACCCGCCGGCACCGAGCACGCGGTCAAGCTCCTCGGTCGCGCCGCGCTCGATCTCGTCCGTGAGGGACTCGATCACGTGCGAGCCGGCGAAGACGTCGTCGTGCTCCAGGAGGTCGGTCTCGAGGGCGAGGATCTGCTGGGCGCGCAGCGACCACTGCTGGTCCCACGACCGCGGGAGCCCCAGCGCCTCGTTCCACGCCGGGAGCTGTACGGCCCTCGCCCGCGCGTCCTTCGACTGCGTCACCGCGAGCATCTCGATCAGGATCCGGTACACGTTGTTCTCGGGCTGGACCGCGGTGAGGCCCAGCGAGTTCACCTGCACGCCGTACCGGAACCGCCGGTACCGGTCTTCGTCCACGCCGTAGCGCTCCTGCGCTATCCGGCCCCACATCCGGCCGAAGGCGCGCATCTTGCAGGTCTCCTCGACGAACCGGATCCCCGCGTTGCAGAAGAACGAGATGCGTCCGACGAGCCTAGGGAAGTC
>DATADL010000115.1:0-3344 GCA_036258555.1 Actinomycetota bacterium
CCCGTACACGGCCAGGTAGAACGTCGCGGACTCGAACGCCTGTGCGTTCGCGGCGCCGTCCGGCGAGATGAGCGCGAAGCAGACGAGCACGTAGCCCGACTGCGCGATCCCCGAGTACGCGAGCAGGCGGATGATGTGCCGCTGCCGCAGCGCGATCAGGTTCCCGACCGTCATCGTCAACACGGCAAGCGCGGCGAACGCCGGCCGCCACGCGTCGGCGACGTCGGGGAACGCCTTGAACATCAGCACGAGGAGTCCGACGAAGCCGCCGATCTTCGAGGCGGTCGAGAGGAATGCCGCGACGGGAGAGGGCGCCCCCTCGTAGGTGTCGGGGGCCCAGAAGTGGAACGGCACCGCCGAGATCTTGAACGCGAAGCCGACGACGACGAAGAACACGCTCATGACCACGATGGGGTCGTCCCCGCGGCCGGCGAACGCCTCGCGGATGGCGTCGAGCTGGACCTCGCCGCCGGTCGCCCCGTAGACGAGCGACATCCCGTACAGCATGACCGCCGACGACAGCACGCCGAACAGGAAGAACTTGAGCGAGGCCTCGTTCGACTTCACGTCGCGCTTTCTCAGCCCCGTCATGACGAAGCCCGGGATGCTGATGAGCTCGATCGCGATGAACAGCGACACCAGGTCGCGGGCGCTCGAGATCACGAGCGTGCCGAGGAGGGCGCACAGCAGCAGGAAGTAGTACTCGCCCTGCGCGTAGTCGCCCTCGCGGAAGTAGTCGAACGAGAGCGCGAGCACGATCAGGCCGATGACGCAGAAGAGGCCCTTGAAGACGAGCGCGAACGTGTCGACCTCGAACGCGCCGCCGAGCGTGCTGCGGTCACCCTGGCCGATCAACGAGACGACCGCGGCGAGCGTGGCGACGAGCCCGGCCGCCGACAGGGGCATCGCCAGCCACTTCGCGTCCCGCGGCAGGAACAGGTCGACGACCAGGACCGCGCACAGGAAGACGGTGAGGACCGCCTCCGGGGCGAGCGCGTGCCAGTCGACCGCTACGTTCACGCGCCGAACGCCCCGAGCAGCACGTCGACCGCCTCGTTCGTGACGCCGAGCACCATCTTCGGATAGATGCCGGCCGCCACGATGAGCACGAGCAACGGTGCCCACGCGAGCCACTCGAGCCGCGAGACGTCGTGGATGCCGTGGCCGTCCGCGAAGTTGTCCGGGACCCGCCCGAGGTTCACCCGCTGGATCGTCCAGAGCAGGTAGCCCGCGGTGAGGACCGTCCCGATGCCGCCTCCGACCATCAGCACGCGGAACAGGGTCTCGTCGAGACCCGCCGCGGGGTTGTACGAGCCGGCGAGCGCGAGGAACTCACCCCAGAACCCGGCGAGGCCGGGTAGACCCAAAGATGCGATCGCCGCGTAGCTGAACGTCGCGCCGAACCGCGGGATCTGCTTGAGGATCCCGCCGAGGGCCGCGATCTCCCTCGTGTGGTAGCGCTCGTGGATCGAGCCGGCGAGGAAGAACAGCATCCCGGTGATGAGCCCGTGGGCGACCATGCCGAAGATCGCGCCGTTGATCCCGGCGTCGGTCAGCGTCGCGATGCCGAGCATCACGAATCCCATGTGGCCGACGGAAGAGAACGCGATCAACCGTTTGAGGTCGGTCTGCGCGAGACAGCACAGCGAGCCGTAGATGATCGAGATCACCGCCAGCACGCCGATGATCGGCGCGTAGTCGATCGCGGCCTCGGGGAGGATCGGCAGCGAGATCCGGATGAACCCGTAGGTCCCCATCTTCAGCAGGATCGCGGCCAGCAGGACGGAGCCGACCGTCGGCGCCTCCGTATGCGCGTCGGGCAGCCACGTGTGGAACGGCCACATCGGGACCTTGATCGCGAAGCCGAGGAACAGGCCGAGGAACACGAGCGACTGGAAGAGCTCGCTGCCGATCCCGGCGGCCCCCAGCTCGCGCAGCTCGACCATGTCGAAGGTCCCCGTCTGGAAGTACAGCGCCAGGAAGCCCAGCAGCATGAAGATCGAGCCGAACAGCGTGAACAGGAAGAACTTCACCGCCGCGTACTCGCGCCGCGGCCCGCCCCAGATGCCGATCATGAAGTACATCGGGACGAGCACGACCTCGAAGAAGATGAAGAACAAGATGAGGTCGAGCGCGATGAACGTCCCCGTCATGCCGGTCTCGAGCAGCAGCACCAGCGCGAACAGCGCCTTGGGCTTCCCCGGGTCCGGCACGTGGAAGTACAGGTAGATCATGCAGAGGAAGGACACGAGGACCGAGAGCACGACGAGCGGCAACGACATGCCGTCGACGCCTATGTGGTAGTTCACGTCGATCGTCGGGATCCACTCGAGGTTCACGACCTGCTGGAGCTCGCCGGACGCGCCGTAGTCGAACCGCAGCGCGACGAGGATCCCGGCGAGCAGCGCCAGACCCGCGAACACGGTCCCGACAGCCTTGATCGCCGCCTCCTTCGCCTGCGGCACGAACATGAGCACGATCGCCCCGACCAGCGGCAGGAACGTCGTGAGGCTCAGCCCCCAGTCGTCGAACCAGTCCATAGCCCTCTCGAACCCTCCCTAGGTAAGCGCTATCGCGGCGACGAACACCGCGACCGCCGCGAACAGCACCGCCGCATAACGCTGGACGTTCCCGGTCTGTATGTATCGCAACAGCCCACCCGACGCGCCCGTGATGCCGGCCGCGCCGTTGACGGCGAAGTCGACGACGTCCTGGTCGATCGTGTAGGCGACCTTCGCGCCGCCCAACGTCGCCGTCCCCGCGCCGTTCACGACGCCGTCGATGATCCTCTGGTTGATCCAGTACGCAGCCTTGGCCCACGTGTACTGGATGGGCCTGACGATCCCCTTCAAGTAGAGGTCGTCGAGGTAGTACTTGTTCTCGACGAACCGGTACGCCCACGCGAACGGACCGCCGAGGATGTCGATCTTCAGCCGGCCCTTCGCGAACACCTGCCAGCCGATGTAGATCGCGCTCACTGCGAGGAGCACCGAGCCCGCCGGCAGCACGATGTTGTAGAAGGTCGACCACCCGTGGGTCTCGTGGGTCGGCAGGTGGATCCAGTCGTGGATCGGCCCGATGACGGGGAGGCCGAGGAACCCGACGCCGACCGACGCGATCGCGAGGATCCACAACGGGGTGACCATCGAGCCGGCGCTCTCGTGCGGGTGGCCGTGCCCGCGGTACTCGCCCCAGAAGGTCTTCACGCACGCCCGCGTCATGTACAGCGCGGTGAGGAAGGCGGTGACGAGGCCCGACACCAGGACGATCCACGCCGCGGCCCGGTGGCCCTCGTTCGCGGCCCTCAGCGCGCCGCCGATGATCTCGTCCTTCGAGAAGAAGCC
>DATADL010000116.1:0-2206 GCA_036258555.1 Actinomycetota bacterium
GGGAACGCGATCACCTCGCGGATGTTCGTCTCGCCCGCGGCGAGCGCGACGATCCGGTCGATCCCCGGCGCGATACCGCCGTGCGGCGGCGGCCCGTAGCTGAAGGCGCGCAGCAGGAAGCCGAACTTCTCCTCGGCGACCGCGGGCGTGATCCCGAGCGCGGCGAACATCCGCTGCTGCAGCTCGGCGTCGTGGATACGGATGCTCCCGCTCGCGAGCTCCCAGCCGTTGAGCGTGATGTCGTACGACTTGCTGATGACCCGGCCGGGGTCGCTCTCCAGGTACCGGAGCGTTTCCTCGACGACACCGGTGAACGGGTGGTGGATCGGGTTCCAGCGATCCTCGTCCTCGTCGCGCTCGAACCACGGGAAGTCGGTGATCCAGGCGAACTTCCACGCGTCGGGGTCGGTGCGCTCCCGCTGCGGCACGAACCCGAACCGGGCCGCGAGCCGGTTGCGGAGCGCGCCGAGCACCTTGTAGACGATCGAGATCCTCTTGTCGGCGACTATCAGGATCAGGTCGCCCTCACCGGCCCCGGTCGCCTTGAGCAGGCCCTGCCGCTCGTCGTCCGTGAAGAACTTGTCGATCGGCGACTTGAAGCCGGTGCCCTCCTCTCCGGTGACCGCGATCCACACGAGTCCTCCCGCCCCCAGGGCCTTCGCCTCGTCCACGATCGCGTCGAGCTCCTTGCGAGCGAGGTCGCCCTTTCCCGCGACCGCGATCGCCTTCACCGCGCCGCCGCCGTCGAGGACCGAGCGGAACACCTTCACCTCGGTCGACGCGAAGACCTCGCCGAGGTCGGCCAGCTCGATGCCGAAGCGCAGGTCGGGCTTGTCGACGCCGAAGCGCTCCATCGACTCCTGATAGGTCAGGCGCGCGAACGGGGGCAGGTCGACGCCGAGGGCCTCGCGCCACACGTAGCGGAACATCCGCTCGGTCGAGTCGAGCACGTCCTCCACGTCGACGAACGACATCTCCACGTCGAGCTGCGTGAAGTCCGGCTGCCGGTCGGCGCGCAGGTCCTCGTCGCGGAAGCAGCGGACGATCTGGTAGTAGCGGTCGAGCCCGGAGACCATCAGCAGCTGCTTGAAGAGCTGCGGCGACTGCGGGAGCGCGTAGAACTTGCCGGGGTGGACGCGGGACGGCACGAGGTAGTCGCGGGCCCCCTCGGGCGTCGCCCTGGTGAGCATCGGGGTCTCGACCTCGACGAAGCCCTCGGCGTCGTAGAACCGGCGGATCGCCGAGACGATCTTGTGCCGGAGCTTGAGGTTCTCCTGCATCCGCTCGCGCCGGAGGTCGAGGAACCGGTACTTGAGCCGCAGCGTCTCGTCGACGTCTGCGTGCTCGTCAACCTGGAAGGGCGGGGTCTCGGCCGTCGAGAGGACGTCGAGCTCGTCGGCCGTCACCTCGACCTCGCCGGTGTCGAGCTTCGGGTTGACCGTTCCCTGTTTGCGTAGGACGACCGTGCCGGTGACCTTCACGCAGTACTCGTTGCGGATCGAGCCGACGAGCTCGGGCGTGCCGAGCACCACCTGGGTCAGCCCCGTCGTGTCGCGGAGGTCGACGAACGCGACGCCGCCGTGGTCGCGGCGGCTGTGGACCCAGCCGCACAACGTGACCGTCCGGCCCTCGTCGGACGCGCGCAGCTCGCCGCACGTGTGTGTCCGCAGCATCTAGCGAAGTCTCCTCTCGAGGTCATTCACGGCGACCTCGTCCTGCTCACCGCTGACGAGGTCCCTGACGGTCGCAACCCGGTCCCCTTCGGGATCGAGGATGACCGCCCATCGGGCTCCTGAACGCGCCGCGTCCTTCATCTGCCCCTTCATCCCGCGCCCGGTCACGTCGAACTCCACCCCGACGCCGGCGGCGCGCAGCCTGGTGACGAGCGAGAAGACGGCGGCCTTGTCGAGGCCCTCCCTCGCCACCACGTAAGCGTCGACTTTCCCTTGCGGCTCCTCCGGCGGCTCGCTGGCGAGCAGGATCCGGTCGAGCCCCAGCGCGAAGCCGATCCCCGGGAGCGCGTCGCCGCCCAGGGACTCGGCGAGACCGTCGTAGCGGCCGCCTCCCCCCACCGCGCTCTGCGATCCGAGGTCCCCCGAGACGAACTCGAACGCCGTGCGCGTGTAGTAGTCGAGCCCCCGCACGAGGCGCGGCTCGAGCTCGTGTCCGACGCCGACCTCGCCGAGCAGCGACCTGACGTCGCCGA
>DATADL010000117.1:0-1711 GCA_036258555.1 Actinomycetota bacterium
GCGGTCTGGGCCTGCTCGCGCCGCACGTCGCCGGCCTTCACGAGGTCCTTGACCATCTGCTCGGCGCGGTAGCGCGTGAGCTCGGCGACGCCCGAGCCGAAGAGAGCCATGCGGCGCAACTCGTCGAACATCTCGCTAACGTCTCCTCTGCTCGATCGTCGTCTCCATCTTCGCGGCGGTGCGCGGCGGCGAACCTATACTCGATCGGTGCTGTCGCTCTTCCCGATCTCGGACGCGAACCCGACGCGCACCTTCCCCGTGATGACGGTCCTGCTGATCGTCGCGAACGCGTTCGTCTTCCTGTTCGTGCAGCCCGACTTCGGGGTCAGTCCCGAGGCCAACCTCTACTTCGTGGAGGAGGCGCCCATCCCCTGCCAGCTCGACGGCGATTGTCCCGCGGACCTGGTGCCGGGTGTCCCGATCCCGGAGCGAAGCTTCACGTCGTTCCTGTGGGCATCGGTCTTCTCGACCTTCCTGCACGCCGGATGGCTCCACATCATCGGCAACATGCTGTTCCTCTGGGTCTTCGGGAACAACATCGAGGACTACCTCGGCAAGGTGAAGTTCGTGCTGTTCTACCTGGCCGGGGGGCTTGCGGCGACGTTCGCGCACGTGCTCACGCACCTGGGCTCGGTCTTCCCCGGCGTGGGCGCGTCCGGCGCCGTCGCCGCCGTGATGGGCGCCTACCTGTTGCTGTATCCACGGGCCCGTGTGAACGTCCTCGTGACCTTCTTCTTCTTCATCACGGTCGTGCAGCTGTCGGCGCTGACGGTCCTCGGGATCTGGTTCGCGTACCAGTTCCTCTACGCGTACCAGGAGGCGACGGTGGCGACCGGGGTGGCGTGGATGGCGCACGTCGGCGGCTTCGTCTTCGGGTTCGCCGGGATCTTCCTGCTCGGGGGGCGGCCGCACCGCCCGGCGCCGGCGTGGGAGGCCCGCTGGGGCGGCTACGGCTAGCCCGGTGGGGCGCAGCCCTCGGGCCGCGATTCCTCCAGCCCCGCCAGCGGACCGAGGTTGACGAACTGCAGCGTCCCGGTCCCGACGGACTCCGGGTCGATGCCGACGCTCTCGAACGCGGCCTCGTATCGGCGGCGCCACTCCTCGCAGGCGTCGTCGCCTCCGCCGTCGTCGCGCGCCAGCGTCGCGGCGCTCAGGACCGCAGCGGTCGAAAGGGCCACGAGGAACGAAACCACCCAGCGAGTGCGTCCGAGCACGTGACGATCCTAGTCGCGGGCGAAAGGCGTGGGCATGTCGAGGCACCTGCTGACGGCGGCGGTCGTGGCGGCTTTGCTGGGCGCCTGCGGCGGGCACGAGGCCTGCGCGGACGAAGCCGACTGCCCGAGGACGGTGTCGTTCGAGGGCCGCGACTACGTCGTGTCGTGCGAAGCCGTGCCGCGGCGCCTCGCCGGCGACCCGGTCGACGTGACCGACGACGACGAGCGCGAGCTCGGCCCGGCCTACGGCGTCGACGGGTACGAGCTGAGGGGCGTCGACCCCGAAGAGGCCATCGTCGTCGACTTCGAGCAGGAGGTCTGCGACGAGGGCGGGCTGCACCTCGCGTACCGGTGGGAGGTCCCGAGCGAGAGGGTGCGGGAGATCGGGAGGCACCTGCGCCGGAGCAGTGGGGGCCGGCCGAACCGAACCATGTGACCTCGGGGTCGGTGGTCGATGTGGTCGACGTGGTCGAGTCCGCGACCAGCGCGACCACCGC
>DATADL010000118.1:0-5344 GCA_036258555.1 Actinomycetota bacterium
CGCGCGCAGCAGCCTGAAGAAGCGCTTCCGCGCCGACCTCTCGCGCGACGAGGCCGTCAAGGTCGCGATCGAGGCCCTCTTCGACGCCGCCGACGAGGACGTGGGCACCGGGGGGCCGGACCTCATGCGCGGCATCTACCCCACGGTCGCGGCGATCACCGGGGCGGGGCTCGTCGAGATCGCGGAGCCCGAGATAGAGCGGCTCTTCCAGGAGCTCATCGGCGAGCGTCGCGACCAGATGCTGCTGCCGGAGACCCATACCGTCGACGTGCGCCGTCCGGAGCAGGAGAGCTGACGATGCCTACCCCGTACTACGTCTCGCCCGAGCAGCTCATGAAGGACAAGGCGGAGTACGCGCGCAAGGGCATCGCGCGCGGCAAGTCCGTCATGGCGCTCGAGTACGCCGACGGGATCCTGTTCTTCGCGGAGAACCCGAGCGCGACGCTCCACAAGATCTCGGAGATCTACGACCGCATCGCCTTCGCGGGCGTCGGGCGGTTCAACGAGTTCGAGCAGCTGCGCATCGGCGGCATCCGCCTCGTCGACGTCAAGGGCTACTCGTACTCGCGCGAGGACGTGACGGCGAAGGCCCTTGCGAACGCGTACAGCCAGTCGCTGGGGAACATATTCACGTCCGAGGTGAAGCCCTACGAGTGCGAGATCCTCGTGGCCGCCGTCGGCGAGGGCTCCGGGACGAACGAGCTCTTCCACATCCTCTACGACGGGTCGGTGACCGACCGGCAGGGTTGGGTCGCGATGGGGGGCCAGGCCGAGGCGCTCGGCGACTTCCTCAGGGACAAGTATCCGAAGAAGGATCCGGACCTCAAGGCCGGGGTCAAGCTCGGTCACGACGCGCTCGTGTCGGTCGAGGGCCGCGAGCCGACTCCCGACGGGCTCGAGGTGGCCGTGCTCGACCGCACCCGCGCACGCCGGAAGTTCCGGCGGTTGACGAAGGACGAGCTGAAGGGCGTGCTCTAGACCGCTCCGCCGCCCGCGAAAGCCTCTCGGTCCCGCGGATTCCGTACACAATGGGCCCGTGGAGAAGCGCATCTTCGGGACCGAGAACGAGTACGGCGTCACGTGCACGTTCCGGGGGCAACGCCGGCTCTCGCCGGACGAGGTGGCGCGGTACCTGTTCCGCCGCGTCGTGTCGTGGGGCCGGTCGTCGAACGTCTTCCTCGAGAACGGCGCGCGGCTCTACCTCGACGTGGGATCGCACCCGGAGTACGCCACCCCCGAGTGCGACTCGGTCTACGACCTGATCGTCCACGACAAGGCCGGCGAGAGGATCCTCGAGGGGCTGCTCAAGGCCGCGGAGGCGCGGCTGCGTGAAGAGGGGATCTCCGGCGACATCTACCTGTTCAAGAACAACACGGACTCCGCGGGGAACTCCTACGGGAGCCACGAGAACTACCTCGTGTCGCGCTACGGCGAGTTCGGCCGGCTCGCGGAGGTCATGATCCCGTTCTTCGTGACGCGCCAGATCTTCGCGGGCGCGGGCAAGGTGCTCCAGACCGCACGTGGCGCTCTGTTCTGCATCTCGCAGAGGGCCGAGCACATCTGGGAGGGCGTGTCGTCGGCGACGACCAGGTCCCGCCCGATCATCAACACGCGCGACGAGCCGCACGCCGACGCGGAGAAGTACCGGCGGCTACACGTGATCGTCGGCGACTCGAACATGAGCGAGTGGGCCTCGTACCTGAAGGTCGGGACGACGGCGCTCCTGCTGAGGATGGTCGAGGAGGGCGTCCAGATGCGGGACCTCACGCTCGAGAACCCGATCCGCGCCATCCGCGAGATCAGCCACGACACGACGTGCAAGCGGCGCGTGCGGCTCGCGAACGGCCGGGAGGCGTCCGCGCTCGACATGCAGAAGGAGTACCTCGAGAAGGCCCTCCGGTGGGTCGAGCGCCGCGACGACAAGGTGCTGACGGAGATCGCCGACATGTGGGAGCACGCGATCACGTCGCTCGAGCACGACCAGGACGCCCTCGTCGAGCAGGTCGACTGGATCGCGAAGCGCCGGCTCATCGAGTCCTACCGCGACCGGTACAAGATCTCGCTCGCGCACCCGAAGGTCGCGCTCATGGACCTCGCTTACCACGACGTCAACCGCCGGCGCGGGCTCTACTACCTGCTCGAGCGCCGCCACAAGATGGAGCGCATGTGCGACGAGGCCGACATCGAGACCGCGACGCAAGAGCCTCCACAGACGACGCGGGCGAAGCTACGGGGTGAGTTCATCCGCGCCGCCAAGCGCAAGCGGCGCGACTTCACGGTGGACTGGGTCCACCTCAAGCTGAACGACCAGGCGCAGCGGACCGTCCTCTGCAAGGACCCCTTCCGTGCTCACGACGAGAGGGTCTCGAAGCTCATCGCGTCGCTGTAGATGGCGACCTTCCGTGAGGGCGTCGTCCGGCGCGTGGTCGAGGAGCTCGACGACCTCGTGCGGGTAGAGGTCGAGCTGCCCGGCGGAGAGTCCTGCGAAGCCGACGGGTTCCCCGCGATGCTGGGCGCCGTCGCCCCGGGGGATCGCGTGGTCGTGAACACGACCGGCATCGAGCTCGGCCTGGGGACCGGAGGCCGCGGGTTCCTGCTGTGGGACCTCGACGGCGCGCCCCCCGACGCTCCCGGCCCCGGCCACATCGTGAAGATGCGGTACACGCCGTGGCAGACGAACGTCCTGGCGGCCGAGGAGGAGGCGAGCGAGCACCACGACGCGCTGCTGCGGGCGGAGTCGATCGACGGGATGCCGGTGGTCGCGTGCGGGCTGCATTCGCAGGTACCGGCGGTGGCCGCGGGGGTGAGGGCCGAGCGACCCGGCGCCCGGATCGGCTACCTGATGACCGACGGGGGAGCGCTGCCCCTGGCGTGGAGCGACCTCGTCCGTCGCGCGAAGGCTGTGGGTCTGGTCGACGTCACCGCGACGGCCGGCCATGCGTTCGGCGGCGACCTCGAGACGATCAACGTGTTCAGCGGGCTCGCCGCGCTCCGCCGCTCCGCGCACGCCGACGTCGCGATCGTCGCCATGGGCCCCGGGGTCGTGGGCACGTCGACCGCCCTCGGGTTCACCGCGATCGAGCAGGGACAGGTGCTGGACGCCGCCACCGCGCTCGGCGGGCAGGCGGTCGCGTGCCTGCGGGTCTCGTTTGCGGACGAACGGCCGCGCCACCGCGGGATCAGCCACCACACGCTGACCGCGCTGCGCGTCGCCTGCCGCGAGCGCGCCGACGTCGTGGTCCCTGCGCTGCCGGAGACCGAGGACCTTCTGGCTCAGCTCGGCGACCTGCGCGGGCGGCACCGTGTCGCGGTGGTGGATCCCGCCGCCGGGATGGAGCTGCTACGCGGGACCGGGTTGCGACTCTCCTCGATGGGCCGTCCTCTCGAGCAAGTGCCGGAGACGTTCGCGGCCGCGGTGGCGGCGGGCACACATGCGGCCCGGCTCGTCCCCGATAGCCTCGGCTGATGCGGCGCATCGAGCGGCTCATCAACCTCATCGCCGCCCTGCTCGAGACGTCGCGTCCGATGACGGCCGACGAGATCCGCAACGAGATCGCCGGCTACGACTCGGACTCGCTCGACGCGTTCCGCCGCGCCTTCGAGCGGGACAAGGCGGACCTGCGCGCGATGGGGATCCCGATCGAGCTCCGCTCGGTCGACCCGCTCAGCGAGGTCGAGGGCTACGTCATCCCGAAGTCGCAGTACTACCTTCCCCAGCTCGACCTCGAGCCCGACGAGCTGGCGGCGCTGAAGCTCGCGGCCGAGAGCGTCCTCGGCGGCGGCGAGATCGCCGAGGCCGGGCTCATGAAGCTCTCGGTCGACGCCGCGACCGAGTCCTGGGGCGGCCCGCGCGTCGTGTGGGGAGCGGACCTCGCCGCCGAGCAGCCCGCGCTGGCCACGATCTATCCGGCTCTGCTCGAGCGCAGGTCGGTGGCCTTCGCCTATCGCAGCGGCGGCGCCCCCGACGCGCGCGTCAGGGAGGTCGACTCCTACGGCCTCGTCCACCGCCGCGGGAACTGGTACGTCGTCGGACGGGATCGAGCCATCGACGAGATCCGGGTGTTCAAGGTCGCGCGGATAGACGGAGCGCCTCGCCTGCTCGAAGAGACCTACGAGGTCCCGGCCGGCTTCCGCGCCGACGACCACGTGGCGGGTGAGGCGTGGGAGCTCGGCGACGCTCCGGCGACCGCCACCGTGCGCTTCGACGCGGGCGTGAGGTGGTGGGCCGAGCAGAACCACCCCGACGCGCCGCGGCGCGAACGTCCCGGCGGCGCGGTCGACGTCGAGCTCCAGGTGTCGAACGTAGACGCCCTCGTGGCTTGGGCGATCGGCCTGGGACCCGGGGTCGAGATCGTCGAGCCGGCGTCGGCGCGCGCCGCGATGCTGGGCCACCTCGCGCCGTTCCTGGGGGCGGCGCCGTGAGCACGGCCGGGCCGGGTCGACTGGGTAAACGGCTCCAGCGGATCCTGTTGCTGCTCCCCTACGCGATCCACCACCCGGGCGTCAGCGTCGACGAGCTGTCGCGGAAGTTCAACGTCCCCAAGCGGGAGCTGGTGGGCGACCTCGAGCTCGTGTTCCTCTGCGGGCTGCCCGGCTACGGCCCGGGCGACCTCATCGACGTCTCGATCGACGACGACCGCGTGCACGTCCGGATGGCGGACTACTTCGCGGCCCCCCTGCGGTTCACGCCGGCGGAGGCGCTGACGCTGTACGCGGGCGCGGCCGCGCTCGTGGACTCGCCCGGGATGGAAGAAGCGGACGCGCTGCGACGGGCGCTGGACAAGCTGGGGCGCGCTCTCGGAGTGAGCCGCGACGACGCGGAGGGGGCCGAGATCGACGTGCGTCTCGCGTCGACACCCGGAGGGCACCTCCAGGCGCTCGAGGAGGCGCTGCTCGCGCGCAAGCGGATCCGCCTCGAGTACTTCTCGGCGACGCGCGGCGAGCTGACGCACCGCACCGTCGACCCGTGGGGGCTGATCGCCGCGCTGGGCCGGTGGTACCTGGTCGGGTGGGACCACCTGAGCGAGGACGAGCGGATGTTCCGCACCGACCGGATGAAGGACGTCGAGATCCTCGACCACGCCGCCGACGTTCCCGACGACTTCGATCCCGAGGCGTACCGGCACGCGTTCCGCGAGCGCGGCGACGAGGCGACCGTGACGATGGAGATCTCGCCCGACGTCGCCCGCTGGTTCGCGGACTACTACCACCCGCGCTCGACGGAGCCGCTCGGCGACGGGTGGCAGAAGGTCGAGCTGGCGGCGAGCAGCAGACGCTGGGCGGCGACGCTGTTGCTGCAGCTGGGGGCCGGGGTGAGGAACGTGGAGCCGCGCGAGACGCTGGA
>DATADL010000119.1:0-3908 GCA_036258555.1 Actinomycetota bacterium
GTCGACGTCCTCCGGGTACCCGTCGAACTCCCGAGTCGCCATCGTGGACACCGAGCTCGACGAGGGGATCGGGAACTCGCCCGACGCGGCCTGGCGCAGCCGTTCGACGAACACGACCTGGAGCCACGTCGGGAACGCGACGGCGTTCATCCCGAAGGCGCCGCCCGCCACGACCGCCTCCTCAGACGGCGGATCGGCCGTCCACCAGCCGAGGCGCTTCAGCTCCGCCTCGATCTCGTCGGCGATCTCGCCCAAGCGCGCCCGCCTCCGGTCGGCCTTCTTCGTCGACTCCCGCGGCGGCCGTTCGGCCCGCGTCAGCGTTGGCGAGCCGACGCCGGGATCGTCGAGGAGGCGGAAGATCTCCTTGGTTATCTTGCCGAGCCGCCCGGTCATCGACGTCGACTCGAGCTCGTGGTGGTCGCCCGTCGAGGCGACGTCGATCGTCAGCTTGCTCGCGACGGCACGCTCGTCGCTGCGGGCGACTACGTCGTCCCGGCGCCACACCCGCACCGGCGCCTCCACGACGAGCTTCATCCGCCGGACCCGGTAGGCGAAGACGAAGACCTTGGTCGGGCCGACGGCGAGGATGACCGTGTCGGGGAGGCCGCCCCCGCGCTCGCGGACGTGCTTGGGGGTCCTCCTCAGGACGGTCCCCACGAGGGCCCCGAGGAGGCCGTTGCTCACGCCGGACGCCCACCCCCCGGCGACCTGGAACGTCCCCGCCGCGATCAACGGCTCGTCGCACCAGGGCTGGACGGCGTCGATCGTCGGCGCCATCCACTCGTAGAGCTGCTCGTCCACGGCTAGGGCCGGCGCGACCGCGCCCAGCTCCCGAAGATCGTCCCCGCCACCACGGCGGCCGCGACGAGCGTCCCGAGCAGGACCGCCCGCGTCCAGTCGACGGAGCTCGACCGGAGGAGCTGGAGCAGGACGGCGAAGGTGGTGAAGACCACGGCGTGGCCCACCCACGCCAGCAGGGGTCGCTCGACTATCCGCCCGGTCGCGGTCTCGTTGCGCTTGCGGAACTCGTCGAGCCAGCCCACGTGCCCTCCCGGTCGCCAGTCGGGGCGGCCGGATTTGAACCGGCGACCTCCTGCTCCCAAAGCAGGCGCGCTGGACCAAGCTGCGCTACGCCCCGTCGCGCCTCATCTTCCCATCGACCCGCTCGTCTGCCCGGCCGGAGAGATGGCCCGATCGTCCCGGAAAGGGAGCATTACAGATCGCGAAAGCCCCGCCGCTTGTCCACACTGTATAGAAATCGAGACGTTTGGTGACCTGAAAGTGCGTGCATAACCCTCTGCGACCGACTACGGTGTGTGAGCGCGGTGGTCGTCGAAGTGCCGCGGAGGTCGTATTGTTCAGGGCGTCGCCCCCTCGGGGCGGCCGCTGACTAGTAACGCAGCGTAACGAACGCTTTTACGAGGCTGCTAAGCGTTCTGCTTGAGGGCCAGGGGCCGTCATCCCCACTTTCGTCCGCCTAGCGCGGCTCCTGGCCCTCAACCAGGATTCTCAACAGCCAGGTTAACGGCTTTTTTCCCAACTTCGCTACCCCGTATCGCGCCGGTTTTCCTCGCGCCGGATCTCGAAGGGCGGTTGCGGATGCCCGCACGGCTACTATGACGAGCCCATGCCGACCGACCTTCAGATCTCGTCCGAGCGCCTCGACAAGGGCCGCGTCAAGCTGCGGGTCGAGGCCCCCGAGGCCTCGCTGAAGCCCGCGCTGGACGCGGTGTACAGGAGGTGGGCCGGCGAGATCAAGGTCTCGGGGTTCCGCAAGGGGAAGGTCCCGCGCCAGATCATCGACGCCCGCGTGGGTCCCGAGGTCATCCGCGAGGAGGCCCTGCGGGACGCACTGCCCGACCTCTACCGCGATGCGCTGGAGGCCGAGGAGCTCGAGGCGATCGCGGCCCCCGAGATAGAGGTGCTCGAGTTCGACGCCGGCCGCCCGATCCTGTTCGAGGCCGTCGTCGACGTGCGTCCCGAGGTGAGGGTGCCCGACCTCGCCTCGATCTCGATCGACGCGCCTCCCTCCGAGGTGACCGAGGAGGAGGTCGACGAGCAGCTCGACCGGCTCCGGGAGGGGTTCGCCGAGCTCGAGCCGGTCGGGCGCGAGGCGCGCCGCGGCGACTTCGTCCTCGTCGACCTGAAGGGCTACCGCCACGACGAGCCCGTCGAGGGCGCAAGCGCGCCGGACTACCTCTACGAGGTCGGCTCCCGGACGGGGCCGCCACGCCTGGACGAGGAGCTGGAGGGGGCCCGGCCCGGCGCGATCCTCAAGTTCAACGACACGATGCCGGGAGGGGACCTCGCCGGCGAGGAGATCTCCTTCACCGTCCTCGTGAAGGAGGTGAAGGTGAAACGCCTTCCGCCGCTCGACGACGAGCTGGCGAAGACCATGGGCGAGTTCGACACGCTCGACGAGCTCAAGGACGACGTCCGCAGCCGGCTGGAGCCGGTCAAGCGGGGCATGGTCCGGGACGAGATCGCGAACAGGGCGCTGAGCGCGCTGGTCGACGCGTCCGACCTGGAGGCGCCCGAGAAGCTCGTCGAGGGCGAGCTGAGCCACCGTCTCGAGCACTTCGAGGAGGACCTGAAGCGCGCCGGGCTGACGATGGCGGACTACACGCAGCGTGCGAACGTCACCGAGCTCGAGGTCCGCCGCGACATCCGCAGCCAGGTCGAGCGCTCCGTCAAGGCCGAGCTGCTGCTCGAGGAGATCGCCCGGACCGAGCGCTTCGACGTGACCGAAGAGGACATCGGCCGCGAGGTCGCGCTGCTCGCCCACCGCACCGGACGCGATCCGAAAGAGGTGGCGGAACAAGTGGTGAACGCGGGGCGTTTGGGCTCCTTGGCCGCCGATATCATGCGACGCAAGGCCCTCGAATACGTGGTCGAGGCCATAAATGTGACCGGTCGGCCGACCGAAGAACCCCCAACGACGGACCGCCTGGGCGGGACGCCGGAACAAGACGAAGCGGAGGCGCACCCCTCATGACCACCCAGCCGCACAACTACCTCGTCCCGATGGTCGTCGAGCAGACGAGCCGGGGCGAGCGCGCGTTCGACATCTACTCCCGGCTCCTCAAGGAGCGGATCATCTTCCTCGGCACCCCGGTCGACGACCAGGTGGCGAACCTGATCGTCGCCCAGATGCTCCACCTCGAGTCCGAGGACCCGGACAAGGACATCAGCCTCTACATCAACTCGCCGGGCGGACAGGTCTACGCCGGCATGGCGATCTACGACACGATGCAGTACATCAAGCCGGACGTCTCGACCATCTGCGTCGGCATGGCGATGTCGATGGGGGCGATCCTGTTGTGCGGCGGAGCCAAAGGCAAGCGTTTCTCGCTCCCGAACGCCAAGATCATGATCCACCAGGGATCCGCGGGCTACCAGGGGACCGCGGCCGACATCGAGATCCACGCCCGCGAGATCCTCGACGTGAACCGCAGGATGATCGAGATCATCTCGGAGCACACGGGCCAGACGACCGAGCAGGTGCGCAAGGACCTCGACCGTGACCGCTTCATGAGCGCTGAGGAGTCGAAGGCCTACGGTATTATCGACGAGGTGATCGCGAGCCGGACCGTCGCCGAGCGGAGCGGCGGTGCCCTCCTTCAGGGTGAGCCGGCGAGGATCGCACACGCCGAAGCCGAGGGTGCTCCGGTCGAGAGCCCAGAGGCGTAGCAGGGGAGCTGAATAGGTGCCTAAGTTCGGTGACGGCGGAGACCTGCTGAAGTGCTCCTTCTGCGGCAAGTCGCAGAAGCAGGTCAAGAAGCTGATCGCCGGGCCGGGCGTCTACATCTGCGACGAGTGCATCGACCTCTGTAACGAGATCATCGAAGAGGAGCTCGCCGAGACCCCCGAGCTCAAGCTCGAGGACCTTCCCAAGCCCAAGGAGATCT
>DATADL010000120.1:0-8396 GCA_036258555.1 Actinomycetota bacterium
GCGCGTGGCCGAGAGCATCACGCCGAAGATGCCGGCGCTGACGGCGGAGAAGATCGCGATCGTCACGAGGATCTCGACCAGGGTGAAGCCGGCTTGGCCCCTGTCGTTGCGACCGGTCATCTGCTCGGACCGCCCGCCCAGCCGACCGGTCATCGGTTGTCCACCGCCCCGCACGAGAGGCTGCCGACCGTGATGTTGAGGGCGGTGGACAACCGATGACCGTTCGACTGGGCGAGCGGTCCGAACAGATGACGGGTCGCAGCGACAGGCAAGCCGGCTTCACCCTGGTGGAGATCCTCGTGACGATCACGATCTTCTCCGCCGTCAGCGCCGGCATCTTCGGCGTGATGCTCTCGGCCACGCGCAGCTCCGAGACGACGCGGCGCATCGCCGGCGTGTCGGAGCAGGCGCGCCTCGGCCTCAACCGCATGGTGCGCGACACCCGCGAGGGCTCGGCGATCGATTCGGTATCGGCCGACCGCAACTCGTTCGAGGTCCACGTCGACTTCGACGGCAACAACGTGATCACGCCGTTGCCCGCCACGAACTCCCTGGGCGACCTCGAGGAGCTGACCTACACGTTCGACCCCGTGTCGAAGACTCTCCGCCTGAACGGCGAGATCCTCGTGAAGGGCGTCGAATGCGCGCGCGACACGCTGGGCAACTGCTTGCCGGCGTTCTCGTTCGGGAGCAACCGGCTCGAGTTCGACACGAACAAGAACGGGATCACGAGTTGGGAGGAGCTGGACTCGGCCCCCGCGACGTACGGCGTCGGCAACGGCGACGGGCAGCTCAACTGGGAGCTCCCGTTGATCAGCAACGTTTCGTTCGCGCTGCGGGTCCAGGACGGGACCGCCCAGCGGGACTTCTATGCCGAAGCCCAGCTGAGGAACCAGCGATGAGAATGCCGCGAGGACGCACGAGGTTGCAGGGTGAGAAGGGCGTGGCGATGATGACCGTGCTCTTCGTCGGCGCGGCGATGACCGCGATGGCGTCGGTCGCGGCGGTCGCCACGATCCGGGACTTCCGTGCCGGCACCGACGACCGCAAGGCCACCGAGGCCCTCGCGTACGCCGAGGCCGGGGTCGACCGGCTCATCCACCACATCCGCGGCGGCACCGTCAGCTGGGGTCAGCTGAGGAAGGCGGGCTGCCCCACGGTCCTGAAGGTCCCCGAGGGCGCCCTCGGCAGGGGGGCGTTCGACTCCTACCTGACGGTCGTGAACCCGTTCGCCGCGACCGCGGCCGACCGGTTCCCGCCCGCGGCCTGCGCGACCGTCCCGTCGACGCCCAAGCAGCCGCTGTACGTCGCGGTCGTTTCGACCGGCACGCACCCGAAGGCCATCCGTGTCGTGCAGCAGGTCCTGAAGATCGAGGACATCGGTCTGCCGGTCGGCCTCGCCGCCGAGCACGTGGACGCGAACGGGACCCCCAACACGACGAACATCAGCATGATCACCGAGGGCGAGATCGTCGGACGCAAGCAGCTGAACTTCGCCGGGCCCGACCCGTACTACACGCTCGGCGACTTCTGGCCCAACCACACGTGGACGAACGGCCTCACGGCGAGCTCCCCGGTACCCGCGGGGGCCCACTCGGTCGCGGGGATCTACCTGAACAACAACGGGAAGGACCCCGAGTTCACCGGCGCCGGCCCCAAGAACTGCACCGCCAACAAGGACGCGGGCAATACGCAGTCGCTGTGGGACTCCGACGGCCGCGGCGGCACCCTTTCCGGTGGGTGCCCCGGACAGACCGGGTGGCCGCCGACGTCGCTGTTCACCGAGGAGCGCTACAACGCGCTCGCGCCGGGGAAGCTCGCCGTCGAGGACCACGAGATCCTCAAGGATGCCGCGAAGTCGTTCGGCCTCTACTGCTACATCCCCACCTCGGGCGCCTACTGCATCCGCCTGGGGACCCAGATCGGCTACACGACCGACGTCTCGCCGATCGTGTCCGCGGGGGTCAAGAACTTCGTCGCATACTTCGAGTTCCCGACAGGTGACCGGCTCAGCAACAACATCTCGTGGGCGTCGACCGTCTGGAACGCTCCCACGGGGTGCAACCCCGACCCCGACCTCAACAAGTCCGTGGTCGTCATCGTCAAGAACGGCGGAGTGAACTTCTCCGGCGTGAACCAGGTCAACGGCGCATTCATCGTCGACGGGAACTTCGACTACACGGGGACCCCCCACATCAACGGCACCGTGATCGCGGAGAACTTCCGCGTCCGCGGCAACGCCACGTTCTCCCTCGACACGTGCTGGGTCCAGAACATGCCCGGGCCCTTCCTCGGCGCGACGCCGATCCAGTGGAGCGAGATAGACAGGTAGCCGGGCACGCTCCCCCTACAATCACGTAGCGTCCGGCCTGGCCGGTTCGCGCCCTTCGCGCGAGCGGGTGAATGACAGGCTTGTAGTACGCCTCCACCGTGAGCGGAGGCGGCAAATCCGCCTCAAGCTGTTCGTAGGAGTGGCCGAGGAACAGCATTGACGACTATTGTTGATGATTGTTAGAAGTGAGGCGCTCTTGTCAAATAGAGTGCCTACCGGGGAAACGCCGCATCGGCGACGCTGAAAGCGAGAGGTACAGATGGCTGATCGCGACTTCGGGGACCCTCTCCTCACGGTAGGGGAAGTCGCCGGCATCATGCGGGTCTCCAACATGACCGTCTACCGCCTGATCAAGTCGGGCCAGCTCTCCGCCATCCGGGTTGGCAAGAATTACCGGATCCGCCGGGTCGACGTGGACAAGTACCTCACCGACCGAGCCGTAAGGATCGAGGACGACGGCTGATGGCCTTCCTCCAGCCGCCCCCGATCGGGCTCGACATAGGGACGAGCGCTGTGCGCGCGGCCCAGGTCGCGGTCGGCCGCGGGACCCCGTCCCTGATCTCGTTCGGCCAGGTCGCCCTCCCGCAGGGGGCGGTCGTCGACGGTGAGATCCGTGACGCCGGGGCCGTGTCCGAGGCGATCTCGCAGCTGTGGAAGCGCACGAAGCTGCGGTCGAAGCGCGCCGTCCTCGGCGTCGCCAACCAGCGCGTGGTCGTCCGCCAGGTCGACCTGCCGTTCCTCGAGGAGAAGGACTTCCGGGCGTCGCTCCGGTTCCAGGTCGCCGACCACATCCCGATGCCGGTCGACGCGGCCGAGCTCGACTTCCAGGTGCTCGAGGACTTCACCACCGAAGGCGGCGACCACATGATGCGCGTGCTGCTCGTCGCGGCCGCGACGGACATGGTCGAGTCGTTCGTCGACGCGGCGTCGGGGGCCGGCATCGAGCCGATCGGGGTCGACCTCGCGCCGTTCGCCGTCGCGCGTGCGGTGAGCGCGGCTGCCCGCCGCGAGTCGGGCGTTGCCGGGGCCGAGGCCGTCATCGACGTCGGAGCGGGCGTCACCAACATCGTCGTCCACCACAACGGCGAGCCGCGGTTCGTGCGCATCCTCCTGGTCGGCGGCGACGACGCGTCGAACGCGCTCTCCGAAGAGCTCGGGATCTCGTTCGACGAGGCGGAGGCAACCAAGCTCGACCTCGGACGCGGCGTCGGCTCCGCGGAGGCACAGCGGGTGCTCAACCGCCAGGTCGCGCTCCTCGTCGAGGAGATCCGCGGGTCGCTCGACTACTACCTGTCGCAGGAGGACTCGGAGCCGCTCTCGTCCGTGATCCTCACGGGCGGAGGGTCGTTGACCCCTGGGCTCTCGAGCCATCTCGAACAGACGATCAGGACCCAGATCCAGCGCGGAGCGGTCCTGTCCCAGGTGAGCTCCTCGCGGTCGGGCCTGACCGAGGAGCAGCTCGCGCAGGTCGAGCCGGTGGCCGCCGTGGCCATCGGCCTGGCGCTGGGGGCGACCGTCCGATGATGCGCCGGATCGACCTTCTCCCTTCCGCGTATCAGGAGAGGAGGCGCGAACGCCGGAACCTCGCGCTCGTCGTGGTCGCGTCGATGCTGGTCCTGCTCCTCATCATCGGGTGGTGGGTGCTGCTCGGCACGCAGGTGAGCTCGGAGAAGGACAGGCTCGCCGACGCGCAGCGCACGAACCAGTCGCTCCAGGCCCAGATCGCGGAGCTGTCGCGGTTCGCCGACCTCCAGGCCGAGGTCGCCACGAAGCAGCAGGCGCTCGTCACCGTGATGACGGGTGACGTCGACTGGCCGAGGGTCATGACCGAGATCGCGATGGTCATCCCCGGCGAGGTGTGGCTGACCACCCTCACCGCGTCGGCCGGGCAGACCGAAGGCGCGGCCCCCGTCGGCACGGAGAGCGCGCCGATCCGCGTCTCCGACCAGGTCCCGTTCGGCCGGATCTCCTTCCAGGGGAGGTCCCTCACGATGCCCGGCGTCGCCAAGTGGCTCGTCAGCCTCCGAAACGTGCGCGAGTTCGCGGCGATCTGGCTGAACACCGCGACCGCCGGCGGCGAGGAGGGGGCCGAGACCGTCGACTTCGACTCGACCCTCGAGCTGAGCGACCGCGCGGCCAGCCGCCGGTTCCTCGACGGGGTGGGTGAGGGTCAGTGAACGCGCGCAACCGGCTGATCGTCACGATCGTGGTCGCGGTGGTCGCCGTCCTCCTCGCGTACTTCCTGCTGATCCGGCCGCGCCAGGCCGAGCTGTCCGACGTGCAGGCCCAGGTGGAACAGGAGGAGAACCTGACCGTCCAGCTGCAGGCGCAGCTCGACGGCCTGCAGGCGCTCCAGAGGAACGCGCCGCAGCTCCAGGCCGAGCTCGACCGCATCCGGGACCTCGTCCCGCAGGAGCACGAGGTGCCCAACTTCATATTCCAGGTGAACGCGGCCGCCGCCGCGTCCGGCGTCGAGCTGGTGCAGCTGACGCCCGAGCTCCCCAAGCAGCCGCCCGAGGGGGCCCAGCTGGGGCAGGTCAGGATCACGATCGGCGGCGAGGGCGGCTACTTCGCGGTGCAGGACTTCATCCGCCGCCTCTACACGCTCGACCGCGCCCTACGGATCGACGTCCTGTCGCTGGCCGCCGGCGACACGGGGACGGGCGACGGCCTCACGATGACGACGACGGCCCGGATCTTCTTCGAGGCCCCCGCGGGCGTGACCGGCATCGCGCCGACGACGCCTACCGCCCCGACACCCGCGCCGGCCGCGCCGCCGCCGTCACCGGCAGCTTCGCCGGCCGCCCCCGCGCCCGGCGCCACCCCGACCACCGGCACGACACCATAGAGGGCTGAGATGGCGACCCCACCGGAGATCCAGGAGTCCAGGAACGTCAACACGACGCAGATCGCGCTCGTCGCGGGCGGCGTGCTGCTCCTCCTCGTCGTGCTCTGGTTCGCGTTCCTGCGCGGCGGCGACGAGGAGCCCGCGGTCGAGGGCGCTCCGGCTCCGCCTCCGGTCGACGCGGAGCCGCTCGTCCCGATCGACACCGGGACCGGCAAGGGACCGGGCAACGGCAAGGGCCCCGTGGAGACGTTCGAGGTGTTCGCTCCGAAGGATCCCTTCAAGCCGTTGATCACGCCCGAGACGGACGCCGAAGAGGACACGAGCCCGCCCGCGGGTGACGTCGACGCGGACGGAGACGGCCAGGCCGACACCGGGACCGATACCGGGACGGGCGACGGCACCGGGACGGGGACCGGAACGGACGACGGAACCGGCGGCGGGGACGGCGGCGAGACCGTAGGAGGCCACCGCGTGTCGCTCGTCGACGTCTTCCGCGGGGAAGACGGCCCCCGCGCCCAGGTCCAGGTGGACGGAACCGTCTACACCGTCGACGAGGGCGAGCAGTTCGCGCAGAGCTTCCAGCTGCTGTCGATCAACGGCGAATGCGCCACGATGCTCTACGGCGACGACCAGTTCACGCTGTGCGAGGGCGAGGAGATCGTCAAGTAGCTCCCTCTCCCCCCGGGGGAGGATAGGGCGATGACGCGCCTCCGCTTCCTCACCGCCGGCGAGTCCCACGGCCAGGCCCTCGCGGGGATCCTCGAAGGGCTGCCGGCGGGCATCCCGATCACGACCGCGGACGTCGCCGCCGAGCTCACGCGGCGCAGGCACGGGTATGGGCGCGGCCCCCGCATGAAGATCGAGAAGGACGCGTGCGAGATCGTGGCCGGGGTCCGCGGCGGTCTCACGCTCGGGAGCCCCGTCGGCGTCGTCATCCGCAACAGCGAATGGGACAAGTGGGCGCACGTCATGCCGGTCGAGGGGGAGCCCGGGGGCCGCGCGCTCACGAGGCCGCGCCCGGGCCACGCCGACCTTCCCGGAATGCTCAAGTACGGCTTCTCCGACGCGCGCAACGTGCTCGAGCGCGCCAGCGCGCGCGAGACCGCCGCGCGCGTCGCGCTCGGGACGTTCGCGAAGGCCCTGCTGCGGGAGGTCGGCGTGGAGGTCGTCTCGCACGTGGTCGCGATAGGTCCGGCCCGCGTCGAGGAGGGCGCGGTGACGATCGCGGCCCGCGACGCCGAGCGCATCGACGCCTCCCCGGTGCGGTGCCTCGACCCCGCCGCGGAGCGCGCGATGGTCGCGGAGATCGAGGCTGCCGGCGCCGAGGGCGACTCCCTGGGCGGCGTCGTCGAGGTGGTCGCGTTCGGGCTTCCGCCGGGCCTCGGCTCGCACGTGCACTGGGACCGCAAGCTGGACGGCCGCGTCGGCGGGGCCCTCATGGCCGTCCCGGCGATCAAGGGCGTCGAGATCGGCGACGGGTTCGCGGTGGCCGCGCGCCGGGGGTCGGAGGCCCACGACGAGATCGAGCCCGACCTGTCACGCGCCACCGCACGTGCGGGGGGGACCGAAGGCGGCATGACGATCGGCGGCACGCTGCGGGCACGCGCCGCGATGAAGCCGCTGTCGACGTTGAAGAAGCGGCTGCGCAGCGTGGACCTGACGACCGGAGAGCCGGTCGAGGCATTCCAGGAGAGGACCGACGTCTGCGCCGTGCCCGCCGCGGGCGTCGTGTGCGAGCACGTCGTCGCGCTCGTCCTCGCGGACGCGTTCCTGGAGATGTTCGGAGGGGACACGCTCGGCGACCTGACGGCGGCGGTGAGCCGCTACCGGGAGCGCGTAGCGGCGCGGGCGACGCGCGAAGACGACGACAAGCCGTGATCGTGCTCGTCGGGTTCATGGGGGCCGGCAAGTCCACCGTCGGACGCGCCCTGGCGGAGCGCCTCCGGCTGCCGTTCGTCGACGTCGACTCGCTCGTCGAGGTGCGCGCCGGCGTGTCGATCCCCGAGCTCTTCGAGCGCGACGGCGAGGCGGTCTTCCGCCGCCTCGAGTCGGAGACGGCCCAGGAGGCCCTGCGTGGGCCGGAGTCGGTAGTAGCGCTCGGCGGCGGCGCGCTCGGTGATCCCGCGGTGACGACCGCGCTGCAGTGGGCGACGGTCGTCCATCTCGACGTCTCGTTCGGCGAGGCGATGAGGCGCGTGGGCGACGCGAGGACACGGCCGATGCTCGGCCGCGGCGACCCCCGCGCGCTCTTCGACGCGCGCCGGGACGCGTACGCGCGCGCCGCGGACGTCGTCGTGGCCGTCGACGGCCGGACGCCGGACGAGGTGGCGGAGGAGGTGGCGCTGCGCACCGGCGCCGGCCCCCCGGAGGGCCCGGCCCGCGTGACGGTCGCGCTCGGGGACCGGTCCTACGACGTCGTCGTCGGCGAGGGGATCGCGGACTCGCTGCCCGAGGTCGCGCCCGTGCCGCGGGACGCGGAGAGGGCGTTCGTCGTGACCCATCCCGAGCTGGAGCCCACCGCGGCCGGAGCGGTGGCGGCGCTGTCGGCGGCCGGGCTGAAGACCTCGGTCCTGACGGTCCCGGCGGGCGAGCGGTCGAAGTCTCTCGCGGTCGCGGGCGACCTGCTCGCGCGGCTCGCCGAGCTGGGAGCTCACCGGCGCGATCTCGTCGTCGGGTTCGGCGGCGGCGTGATCACGGACCTCGCGGGGTTCGTCGCGTCGACCTACCACCGTGGGATGCCCGTCGTGCACGTCGCGACGACGCTGCTCGCGCAGGTCGACGCGGCGATCGGCGGCAAGACCGCGGTCAACCTCGAGCAGGGCAAGAACCTCGTGGGGACGTTCCATCAACCGCGCGCGGTCGTGTGCGACGTCGCGCTGCTGCGGACGCTCCCGCGCGAGGAGATGGCCGCCGGCCTCGCGGAGGTCGTGAAGTACGGCCTGATAGCGGATCCGTCGCTGCTCGATGCCGTGGAGGCCGGATCGTCCGAGGTGTTCGCCGCGGACGCCGGGGTCCTGTCGACCCTCGTGCGCCGCTCCGCCGAGATCAAGGCGGCGATCGTGTCGCGAGACGAGACCGAAGGGGGGCCGCGCGCGCACCTCAACTACGGTCACACCTTCGGCCACGCGATGGAGCACGTGACGGCCCGCGGGCCCCTGCCGCTCAGACACGGCGAAGCGGTGGCCCTCGGTATGATGGCCGCCGCCTACGCGGCCC
>DATADL010000121.1:0-7517 GCA_036258555.1 Actinomycetota bacterium
TCCTCCCGTTCGCCCTCGCGCTCCTCGGCCCGCAGCCACGCCGCCGCGGAGACGCCGGCCCACGCCAGCAGCGCCGCGTCGCCCCCGATCCACATGACGCCGGCGGCCGTCCGCTGGTCGTCGAGGGGCGACGGACCCCACCTCCGGCTCCCGGTCGCGTAGTGGTCGTACAGCGGGGCGTCCGCGGAGTAGATCGCGAGGCCGAGGAAGGATTGCACGGGGATCGCCGCCAGCACGTAGGCGACGCGCACGGGCCGGGCGACCCGGCGCGTCGGGTCGAGCCCCGCGACCGGCGCCCAGAACGCCACCGCCGCGGTCAGGTAGAGGCCGTGCTCGAGCGCGTGGAGGACCCCGTCCTCGAGGGCCGCGTCGTACAGGGCCGAGTAGTGCGTCGCCCACATGACCGCGCCGAAGACGGTCCACGTCACGACGGGGTGAGCGAGGGACCGTACGGGCCGGGCGTGGACGACCCGGAGGAAGGCGTCGCGGGTTCGCGCGCCCGCCGACCGCAACAGGAGGGCTGCGGGGGCCGAGAACGCCAGCAATGGCGCCGCCACGACCGTCACGAGCAGGTGCTGGACCATGTGGACCCAGAACAGCGAGCCCTCGTACACGGCGGGGGGGCCGCTCGTCGCGACGAACAGCACGGCGAACGCGACCGCCGCGCACCAGGACCTCCGGCGCGGCCAGCCACGCGTGCGCCGGACGGCGCGTGCGTAGAGCCATGCGGCGACCGCGAGGGCGGTCCAGACGAGTGGATCGAAGGTCCACGCGGTGAGGACGTCGCCGGGCCCGGGTGCGGCGGGCGCGTCGCCGTGCGCGAAGAGGCCCGTCATCTATCGGGCCGTCCCAACGGCTACTCCGAGAGGACCTCTCCGTCCATGTCCGGGTGGACGTCGCACCGGAAGTAGTACGTGCCGGCCTTCGGCGCGTCGAACTCGTAGGTGATCGAGTCGGGTCCCGTGATCTCCTCGCCGTCGAACAGCGCCTCGTCGGTCGCGGTGTCGTCCGGATAGATCGCGATGTTGTGCGCCGCCGAGTCTAGGTTCTCGAGCTCGATCGACGCCGGCTTCTTCGCCTCGAGCACGATGGTCTCGACGTCGAACGCGAGACCCTCGGCCGTCACGGCGGTGGTCGGACCGGCGGGAGCGCCACCCTCCGCGGCCGCTCCGGCCCCCGCGGTCTCGGCTGCGGCGGTGTCGTGCCCCGCCTCCTCGCCGAAGTCGAACTGGGCGATCGCGAGCCCGATGATCACGGGGTAGAGGACGATCACGCCGAGCTCGGCCATCGTCACCGGCTGCATGCGCGGCCGGAGCGCGGCGTACGCGAACGCGCCGAGCACGTTGGCCGCCGCCACCATCGCGAGCATCGTCGCGGCCTCCTTGGGGACCGCCAGCAGGATCTGCGCGAACCCGATCGCGACGACCGCGATGACGGCGAGCGCGGCGAGGGGGATGACCAGCGGGAGCGGGACCTTGACGCGGACCTCGGTGGTCAGGTCGGGTCGAAGCGAGTCGTCCGGAGTCGTGCTCATCTCCTCACTTCCTCAGCTCCCAAGCCTCCAGCTCCCTCTCGAAGTCGTCCCAGGTGATCTCGCCGACCTCCTGGCGTTCCTGCGCGCTGCTCCACCGGAAGAACATCACCGCGATGATCGACCACAGTAGCAGTCCGCCTCCGACCTTCATGATCAGTCCGGCGACGCGTTGGTCGGTCACGACACCTATGCCCCACAGCCTCGGGAACTCGGCGTACGCCTTGTAGATCGGCTCGGTCGCGAACGTGAGGAACGACGCGGGGACCGTCGGCAGGATCGACTGGCCGAACAGGTACAGCATCTTCCCCGGCGCGGACAGCCGCGCCGTCTCCGGGAGCGGCGCGACGACCGGCCACCACATCAGGAAGGCCGAAGAGACCAGCAGCGTGTGGACGGCCAGATGGACCGGGCCGGACCGCACGGACGCGTCGACGATCGCGCCCCAGTGGGTCACCGCGACGAGCACGTTGAAGAGCGCGAACGCCACGAGGGGACGCGTCAGGAACGACACGGCGCGCTTCAACGGAGGCGGCGCGAGCATCTTCCGCAGGAGCCACTGCGGCAGCCCCATGAGCATCAGCGGGGGTGCGACGAACGTGAAGATCGTGTGCTGGACCATGTGGACCGAGAAGAGGTAGCCCTCCGAGAGGTCGTGCACGGGCCAGTCGGCGCCGAGCCACAGGAGTCCGACGCCGGTGAACCACAGCGTCTTCTGCTTGCGGGACGCGATCTCCCGGCCGGGAGGCACGACCCGCGGCCCGAGGTACCGGAGCGCCGCGAGGTAGCCCAACGTAAGGAACGCGATCAGCAGCCACACGTCGGGGTGCGGGTGGAACTCGAAGGCGGAGCCGGCGGTCCCGTGGGCAAATGGCACGGCGGGGTCCTAGCGGTCGGTCAGCACGGGGGCCGGGCCGTTCTGCGCGAGGAAGAAGATCGCGAGCACGACGCCGAAGATCGCCAGCGCCAGGAAGATCCCGATGAGGAAGAACCGGCGGAAGACCTTGCTGTCGAACTTGAGGTGCATGAAGTACAGCGCGACGAAGATGAACTTGATGACCGCGAACGCGAGCAGCAGCGGCACGATGAAGTCGAACAGCGCGGGGATGTAGTAGATCGCGACCTCGATCGCGGTGACGATCGCGAGGATGACCGCGATCGCGACGTACTTGCGGGGGCTCGGGTGGTGCTCGAGCTCCTCGTGCTCCCTGGGGGCCGGGTGGAGCGGCGCGTCCATGCTCATTCCGTGGGCACCAGGTAGACGACGGTGAAGATCACGATCCAGACGATGTCGACGAAGTGCCAGTAGAGCCCGATGAACTCGACGGGCCGTGCGCCCTCCGGGCCCTCGAGCTTCCCGGCGAGCGACAGGCCGTAGAGCGTCAGCAGCATCAGGATGCCGACGGTCACGTGCGCGCCGTGGAATCCGGTGAGCACGAAGAACGAGCTCCCGAACGTGCTCGTCGACATCGTGAGGCCCTCGTGCACGAACGTCGTGAACTCGTAGATCTGGCCTCCGATGAAGCACAGGCCGAGGAACGCCGTGGCGAGCAGCCACGAGCGCAGCGCCCGCTGGTCCCGGCGCTGGATCGCGTTCAGCGCCAGCACCATCGTCAGGCTCGACATCAGCAGCACGAACGAGGACACCGAGGTGTAGGGGATGTCGTAGATCTCGTGCGGGGTCGGGCCGTCGAGGACGTTGTTCCGGTAGAGCAGGTACGTCGAGATCATCGACCCGAAGAACAGGCACTCCGAGCCGAGGAACGCCCACATCGCGAGCTTCGTGTTGTCGAGGCCCGTGCTCGTCTGGTGGTCGTCGTGCGCGGCCACCGCCGCCTCGTGCGCCGCCATCAGTGGTCCTCCTCCGCCGAGGGCTCGAAGGCCCAGCCGAAGATGCCGAGCAGCGTGACGAGCCCACCTAGCGCTACCACCGGCCATGCCGTGTACACGACGCCCCACCCCATCACCGGGAGGCCCGCGGACGCGACCACGGGGAAGTAGCTCGGCGACGGGAGATGGATCCCGTGGCCGTCGTCGTCGTCGGCCTCGACGTCGGCCCCCCCGGCGAACACCCGCACCGGCTCGCCCTCGGGCGTCGGCGCGTACTTGCGGTGCCACCAGTCGTCGCGGTCCTTGACGAGCGGGATCTCCTTGAAGTTGTACTCGGGGGGCGGCGACGGGATCGACCACTCGAGCGTCCGGGCGTCCCACGGGTCCGCGGTCGCGACCTCACCTCGCTTCCGCGTCACGACCGCGTTGAACAGGAACACGAGGATCGACACCGCGATGACGACCGCGCCCACGGTCTCGATCATGTTCATGAGGTCCCACCCCATGTTGTCGGGATACGTGTAGGTCCGGCGCGGCATGCCCTGGAGCCCGACGATGTGCATCGGCCCGAACGTCAGGTTGAACCCGATGAACATCAGCCAGAAGTGCAGCTTGCCCAGCTTCTCGGAGAGCAGGCGGCCGAAGATCTTCGGCCACCAGTAGTAGAGGCCGGCGAAGATGCCGAAGATCGCCCCGCCGAACAGCACGTAGTGGAAGTGGGCGACGACGTAGTAGGTGTCGGTCTGCTGGCGGTCGTGCGGCACGATGGCGTGCGTCACGCCCGAGAGGCCGCCGATGATGAACATCGCCACGAACCCGATGGCGAACAGCATCGGCGTCTTGAATCGGATCTGCCCTCCCCACAAGGTGCCGAGCCAGTTGAAGATCTTCACGCCCGTCGGCACTGCGATGAACATCGTCGTGAGCGCGAAAGCCGAGTTGGCTACGGGGCCGAGCCCCGTCGCGAACATGTGGTGTGCCCAGACGCCCCAGCCCATGAAGCCGATGGCCGCGCCCGCGAACACGATCGCGGCGTAGCCGAAGATCGGCTTGCGCGCGAACGTCGGGAGCACGTCGGACACGATGCCCATCGCGGGCAGGATCATGATGTAGACCTCGGGATGGCCGAAGAGCCAGAACAGGTGCTGCCACAGCAGCGGGTCGCCTCCGGCCGCCGGGTTGAAGAAGTTCGCCTCGAAGACCCTGTCGAACATCAGCTGGAACAGCGCGACCGCGATGACCGGCATCGCGAACAGCAACAGGAACGAGGTGACGAGGACCATCCAGATGAACACCGGCATCCTCATGAGCGTCATGCCCGGCGCGCGCATGTTCAGGATGGTCACGATGAAGTTCACCGCGCCGGCCAGCGACGCGATGCCGAGGATCTGCAGCCCGAGCGAGTAGTACGTCATCCCGGCCCCCGGGAGCTGCACCGACAGCGGCGCGTACCCGAACCACCCCCCGTCGGGGGCGCCTCCGAAGAAGAAGCTCGAGTAGATGAACACGCCGCCGAGCGCGAAGCACCAGTACGAGAACGCGTTGAGCCGCGGGAACGCGACGTCACGCGCGCCGATCATCAACGGGATGAAGAAGTTCATGAGCGCGACGCCGAACGGCATCACCACGAGGAAGATCATCGTGATGCCGTGCATCGTGAAGAACTGGTTGTACGCCTCGGCCGTCAGGACGTCGCCGTTCGGCTGTGCGAGCTGGAGGCGGATCGCTATCGCCTCGAGGCCCCCGAGGATGAAGAAGACGAACGCCGTGACCCCGTAGAGGATGCCGATCTTCTTGTGGTCGACGGTCGTGACCCAGCCCCACACGCCGGTCTTGGCCGTCGGACGCGCCAGGAGCCCACGTCGTGGAGCCGCTACCGTTGCCATCTACTCGTCTCCTTCCGAGCCGTTCGCCCGGGCCGTCATTCGAGCCCCATCAGGAACGCGACGACGGCGTCGATCTCGTCGGCGCTCAGGTTGTAGTCGGGCATGAGCGACCCGGGCTTCACGGCCGGCGGGTCCTCCATCCATGCTCTCAGGTTCTCCTCGTCGAGCGGGAACATCGCGCCGGCGAACGTCTCGCGGCTCGCGAAGTGCGTGAGGTCCGGCCCGACGTTGCGCGGCGAGTCGGTCACGCCCTGGATCGAGTGGCACGCGACGCACGTCTCCTGGAAGATCTGCTGGCCCCGCTGCGCCAGCTCGTCGGCGGGCGGCTGGGCCTCCTCCTGCTGCTCGGCGAGCCACGTCTGGAACTCGGGGGGCTCGTGCGCGATCACGCGCAGCCTCATGTTCGCGTGGCTGAGCCCGCAGAACTCCTTGCACTGACCCTCGTACTCGCCGGGCTCGTCGGCCTGGATGTTCATGCTCGTCGTCCGGCCCGGGATGACGTCCTGGGCCCCCGCGAGGCGAGGGACCCAGAAGCTGTGGATCACGCCGCGCTCGCCGTTCACCTCGGTCGCCACGCCGTCGAGCGTGAGGTGCACCGGCGTGTCGGTGGGGATGTGGAGCTCGTTCGCCGTGATCACGCCGGCGTCGACGTACTCGTACTCCCACCAGAACTGCTTGCCGACGACGTTGACCTGCAGGGCCCCCTCGGGCTCCTCGGCCTGGTCGAAGATCGTCTGGACCGTCGGGACCGCGATGCCGGCGAGGATCAGCGACGGGATCACGGTCAGGAGGACCTCGAGCTTCGTGTTGCCGTGGAACTGCGCCGCCTGGCGGCCGGGGCGCTCCCGGAACCGCACGAGCGCGTAAACGAGCAGCAGCTCGACGATGAAGAAGATGACGACCGCGATGAGGAACGTGAGGTCCCAGAGCTTGTCCTGCTCCCGGGCGACCGGTCCCTCCGGCGAGAGCGAGTCCTGCGGGCTCTGGTTGGCACAGCTCGCCAGCAGCATTGCGAATACGGGGAGCAATGCGGCGACGCGGGCGCGCCCGCCCGTCCGTCTCGCCGCTGCTTCGTGGGGTGCCCCGCGCTTGCGTTCCAAGACGAGCGCAATATATATGAACGCCCAGCTACCCTGAGGCGCAGTGGTGCCCGTAGACGAGCTCGATGAGTACCCGCGAACGAGCAGGCGCGTGCGCCTGATTGCGTTCTCAATCGCACTTGCAATGGTCGCGGTCGCGCTCAGCACTCTGTTGCTCCGACCGTCGTCGCGCGAGGCGCCGGACCGTCTCCCGGACTTCTCTTTGGAGTACCTGACCGAGCGCGGGTCGCTCACCTCCGAGGACCTCTCGGGTTCGCCGGTGGTGCTGAACTTCTGGGCGTCGTGGTGCGGGCCCTGCCGCGACGAAGCCCCGGCGTTCCAGGACGCGTGGGAGCGCTACGGCGACGAGGGCGTGAAGTTCGTCGGCGTGAACGTGTGTGACCTCGAGCCCGAGGCGCGGGACTTCGTGCAGGAGTTCGACGTCACGTACGCGATCGTGCGCGACCCCGAGCAGGAGCTCGCGGACGCGCTGGGCATCGAGTGCCGGCTCCCCCAGACGTTCTTCGTCGCGGCCGACGGCCGGTTCATCGCGGCGGACGCCGGCGAGCCCCAGGACGAGGCGCTCGGCGGCGGTGGCGTCGTGCTCGGGGGCTTGCGGCCCGAAGAGCTCGAGGCGCGCATCGAGCAGTTGCTCGCGGAGGGGTCCGAGGCGTGACCGCGCACGCCGCGGCTGCCCGGGTCCCGCCGTCGCTGCTCGGGATGGCGCTGTTCGTGTCGTCCGAGGTGATGTTCTTCGGGGGGCTGTTCGCGTCGTACTTCATGCTGCGCGGGACGTCGGGCACGTGGCCGCCGGAGGGTTCGATCGAAGCGTCGCTCGTGCTGCCGTCTCTGCTCACGGTCTGCCTGCTGGCGTCGTCGCTCACGGTCCACGCGGGCCGGCTCGGCGCGACGATCGTGCTGGGCGCGCTGTTCCTGGGAGGCCAGGCCTACGAGTACGCGGAGCTGGCGCGGGAGGGCTTCGCGGCGTCGACGGACGTCTTCGCGACGCTGTTCTTCACGATCACGGGCTTCCACGGCCTCCACGTGGCGGTGGGACTGGTGATGCTGGTGACGGTGTGGCTGAGGAGGGACCGTGGGGAGCGGGGGCCGAACGAGGCCGTGTCCTACTACTGGCACTTCGTGGACGCAGTGTGGGTGCTGGTCTTCCTGACGCTGTACGTCCTCCGCTAG
>DATADL010000122.1:0-2845 GCA_036258555.1 Actinomycetota bacterium
CTCGTGATACGCGATGACCTTCTTCTCCTTCTCGTTGATCACGCGGCTGCGGCGCTCGGGACCCGCCAGCACGCGGTCGATCGCCTCTTCGAGCTCGCGCATCCCGATCTCGCTGCGCGAGAAGCGGGCGGCCAGCAGCGCGGCCTCGTTGACGACGTTCGCGAGGTCGGCGCCGGTGAAGCCGGGCGTACGGCGCGCGAGGACCTCGATGTCGAGCTCCTTCGACAGGGGCTTGCCGCGCGTGTGGACCTTGAGGATCCCGATGCGCCCGTTGAGGTCCGGGCGGTCGACGACGATCTGACGGTCGAAGCGCCCCGGACGCAGCAGCGCGGGGTCGAGGATGTCGGGACGGTTGGTCGCGGCGATCAGGATGACACCGCCCTTGATGTCGAAGCCGTCCATCTCGACGAGCAGCTGGTTCAGCGTCTGCTCGCGCTCGTCGTGGCCGCCGCCGAGCCCGGCGCCGCGGTGCCGGCCCACCGCGTCGATCTCGTCCATGAACACGATCGACGGTGCGTTCGCCTTCGCCTGCTCGAAGAGGTCGCGGACCCTGCTCGCGCCGACCCCCACGAACATCTCGACGAAGTCCGATCCGGAGATCGAGAAGAACGGCACGCCGGCCTCGCCTGCGACGGCGCGGGCCAGCAGCGTCTTGCCCGTTCCGGGGGGGCCGAACAGCAGCACGCCCTTGGGGATCTTGGCCCCCATCGCCTGGAACTTCTGGGGCGCGGCGAGGTACTCCTTTATCTCCTGCAGCTCCTCGACCGCCTCGTCGAGCCCCGCGACGTCGGCGAACGTGATCTTCGGCTGGTCCTTCGTCACGAGCCGGGCCTTCGACTTGCCGAACGACATCACGCGGTTGCCGCCGCCCTGCATCTGCTGCATCAGCAGGAACAGGAACCCGACGATGATCAGGATCGGCAGGAACTGGAACAGGACGGAGAGAAAGACGTTGCCCTGTTGGGGATCGGCGCTGACCGCGACGTCCTGGTCCTGCGCCATGTCGGCGAAGTCGTCGACGGTGTCGTGGGGGAGGTAGACCTCGTAGCGGTCGCCGGAGACGAACTCGCCGACGACCTTCTCGTCCTTGGTCTGGAACTCCGCCGTCTCGATCTCGTCGGCCTCGAGGGCGGCGACGAACGCGTTGACCGACTCGAGCTCCTTCGGCCGATCCGCCTGGTTGCGGTACAGGTTGAAGACCCACACGACCAGGAAGATCAGGACGACGTAGAAGACGACGGATCGGAAGATTCGGTTCATCGGCTCAGGTTAGCAGCGACATGCCGCTAGATGACCCCCCGTTCGGGCTCCGACAAGGGCTTACGAAGGGGAGTCGGCTCCGTAGGCCGACGGCTTGAGGACGCCGATGTAGGGGAGGTTCCGGTACTTCTCGGCGTAGTCGAGGCCGTATCCCACGACGAAGACCGGAGGGATCTCGAAGCCGGGGTACTTCACGTCGCGCGGGACGGCCTGCTCGCCCTTCTTCCAGAACAGCGAGCAGATCTCGAGAGACGCGGGGCTCCGGGCCTCGAGGTACCGCAGCAGGTAGGAGATCGTCAGGCCCGAGTCGATGATGTCCTCGACCAGGAGGACGTGGCGGCCCGTGATCTCGTAGTCGAGGTCCTTCAGGATCCGGACGACCCCGGACGACTTGGTCGCCGACCCGTAGGACGAGACGGCCATGAAGTCGAACGCGAGCGGGAGCGGGATCTCCCTCGCGAGGTCGGCCATGAACACGAAGGCGCCCTTCAGCACTCCGACGAGCAGAAGGTCCTTGCCGCGGTAGTCCTCGGCGATCTCCTTGGCGAGCGTCGAGATCTTGTGCTGGATCTCGTCGGCCGGGATGAGGACCTCGGCTATGTCGTCGTGCAGCTGCGTCATCGCGGCATCTTAACGACGACCTGCTCGCGGGTCACCGAGATCGTCGCCCCCTCCGCGACGTCGAACGAGAGGCCGCTTCCGGAGAGGGGGCGGTCGAGCGCGTCCAGGGTCGCGTCGATCCCGCCGGAGCGGTCGCGGATCCTGCCGACGGCCTGCGCGAGAAGCCGCCGTCGCAGCGCCCGCGGCGCGAGCAGGAAGGCGTCGAGGTCGAACGCGACCTCGCCGGGGCCACGCTTCGCGATCTGCCCGTAGAGCGTCTCACCCAGCCCCTTCAGGAAGTCGGCGTCCTCCGCGAGGCGCCCCGACGACACCGCCAGCGCGCGGACCGCGCCGTCGCCCCAGCGTTCCTCGATCGCGGCGACGAGCCGGGTCCTCACCGCGACCCGCTCGAACCGGTCGTCGTCGTTCGCCGGGTCGTCGACGAACGCGAGCCCGCGGTCCTCGCAGTAGGCGCGCGCCTCACGGCGGCGCACGCGCAACAACGGACGCAGCCGCTTGCCGTCGCGCGGCCGCAGCCCGGCGAGACCCTCGGTTCCCGCGCCGTGGACGAGGCGCGCGAGCGTCGTCTCGACGCGGTCGTCCAGGGTGTGGCCGGTGACGATGCGCGTCGCGCCGGTGTCGGCGGCGACCGTCTCGAAGAACCGGTACCGGAACTCGCGCGCGCGGGCGTGGAGGTTCGGCCCCTCGAGCCCCGAGGCGCGCGCGACGTGGACGTCGTGCCCCGCCGCGGACGCCGCCCGGGCGACGGCCGCCGCGGTCTCTTCGGACCCGGGGCTCAACCCGTGGTCCACGTGGGCGACCTCGACCTTTAGGCGGAGCGACTCCGACAGGCGACCCAGCACGTCGAGGAGGCAGGTGGAGTCCGGCCCGCCCGACACCCCCGCGACCCAGTGGCGCGGCCCGTCGCCGGGGTCGACCGCGGCGACGAGGTCGCGAGCCGAGGTGACGACGTCGAAGCCGGGCC
>DATADL010000123.1:0-2228 GCA_036258555.1 Actinomycetota bacterium
TGAATAAGGTTTCCGGTGGCTATGGCGGAGGGGTCACACCTGGTCCCATTCCGAACCCAGAAGTTAAGCCCTCCAGCGCCGATGGTACTGCCCTGGCGACGGGGTGGGAGAGTAGGACGCCGCCGGATTTTTTCTCACGAGAAGCCCCCGCAAGGGGGCTTCTTCGCGTTCACGGCGCGTACCCTGTCGGGCATGACCTCGCAGCCGCCGCCCCGCCGCGGCAAGCCGCGCCACGGCGGGCGGGGGGGCCGCGACGAGCCAGGGCGAGTCTCCGACCTCGGCCCCCACCAGCAGCGCCGGAAGGCCCACGGGAACCGGGGGCTCGAGCGGCGCGACCGCGGTCGCGAGCCCGCTCACCTGTCGGACGACGTCACGAAGGAGCTACGTGCGACCGCCCGGCCCGGCAAGGGCGACCTGCTCGTCAAGGTCTTCGCCGACGCCGCTGCGGCCTACCTCGACGAGGACTACCCCGAAGCGATCCGGCTCGGAGAGCAGGCGAAGCACATGGCGCTACGCGCGGCCGTCCCACGGGAGCTCCTGGGGCTCGCCTACTACCGGGCCGGGCGCTGGCAGGAGGCTGCCCGCGAGCTCTCGGCCTTTCGCCGGCTGTCCGGCTCGCCCGAGCAGAACCCGACGCTCGCGGACTGCTACCGCGCGCTGGGCAAGCCCGAGCGCGCGGTCGAGCTCTGCGAAGAGGTCACGCCCGCGAACGTCGCTCCGGAGACCTACTACGAGGCGAACATCGTCGCGGCGGGCGCCCTCGCGGATCAGGACCGGCTCGACGAGGCGATCGCCCGGCTCGAGTCCCTCGAGCTGCAACCCGAGAACGCCGAGGAGCATCACCTCCGCGCCTGGTATGCCCTCGCCGATCTGCTGGAAAGACGAGGTCGCTTCACACAGGCGCGGGAGTGGTTCGAAGCAGTTGCGGCCGCCGATCCCGACGCGACCGACGCGCCGCAGCGTGCTCGTCGCGCCCGGCTGCGCTAGCGATAGATGCTCGCGTCGCCCGGGGCGACGCGTTTCGTGAAGCAGTAGCTCACGCGGGAGTACCCCAGGTGCTGCTCGTAGAACCGGTGTGCATCGGCGCGCTCGAGGCCCGACGACAGCGCGACGAGCTCGCACCCCTCGGCCTCGGCCAGCTGCTCGACCGCGGCCATCAGGGTCCGTCCGTGACCGAGCGACCGGGCGCTCTCCGCCGTGACCAGGTCGTACACCCACACGTGCCTGCCGTAGTAGAGGTTCGTCGCGACGCGGATACCCGCCAGCGCGGCGATGAACCCGTCGTCTTCCTGGAGCGACAGCAGCCGGTACCCGTCGGGAACCATCACGTCGGTGAGCTCGAGCCACCGGCCCTCCGACAGATGGCCGCGCAGCTCACGCATGACCGGCCACGCGCGGCGGAAGTCGTCGTGCCCGTGGAGCTCGACGACCCTCACGACCCGGCGAGCTTGTCCATGTAGCGCATGTAGCCCCACGTGTTCATGCGGTACGACGTCGTCTGCTCGAGCCGGGCGATCGCGTGTTCGTCCAGTCGCTCGCCGTACGCGTGCGCGGCCGCGCGCCTCACGGACTCCGTGACGGCGTCCAGCCCCTCG
The DNA here is from genome assembly GCA_036258555.1 of Actinomycetota bacterium. GTDB lineage: Bacteria > Actinomycetota > CADDZG01 > CADDZG01 > WHSQ01 > JALZEG01. Next base: position 1,596 of record DATADL010000123.1, read on the forward strand.
GACTCCTCCCGTCCGGCGCGCACCCATCCGGCCCACTCGACGAGGGCGTCGATCGCGGCGTCGCACGTCGCCGAGACGTCCTCGCCCTCGCGGAGGCCGAAGTGCGTGAAGCAGAGCCGCGCGGGTGCCGCGTCGCGGATCCGCCCGATCGACGCGATCGCCGCCTCGAGGTCGAACTCGGGAGGAGGCGTCGCGGGGCGGATGACCCCTACGTCGGGCAGACGGACGCCTAGGGCGTCGCCGGAGAACAGCGTGCCGCCGGCCTCGTCGAGGTAGGCGTGATGGTGGCGAGCGTGGCCGGGGGTCTCGATCGCGCGGAGGGCGGTCGATCCGAGGTCGATCGTGTCGCCGTCGCCGACCTCGACGAGGCGATCGGCCGAGACGGGATCGATCCCGCCCCAGAGCGATTCCATCGCGTCGCCGTAGATGCGGGCCGCGCTCGCCCACAGCTTGCCGGGGTCGGCGAGGTGGGGCGCCCCGACCGGGTGTACGAAGACCTCGGCGGCCGGCCAGCGCGCCGCGAGCGTCCCCGCGGCGCCGGCGTGGTCGAGATGGATGTGCGTGACGACGATGCAGTCGACCTCGTCGACGCCGGCGGCGTCGAGGCCGGCTACGAGGTGCTCGAGCGACGAC
>DATADL010000124.1:0-3993 GCA_036258555.1 Actinomycetota bacterium
CGGCCCCCGTGACGACGACGCGCACGCCGTTCATGTGGCGAGCGGGTTCGGCGCGACGCGGCCGCTCGCGCTGCGCCGGGCGACCGGGACGTCGACGCCCGCGAGCCTTACGAAGCCGGCCGTCAGCGTCACGATCCACACGAGCGCTATCGCGAGGATCGACGAGTACGCCACCGTCGCCGGCCACGCGGCCCCCTCGTGCGCCTCGCGCATCAGCAGCTCCGTGTCCCGGTCGAACGGCGCCGTCCGCTCCGGGACGACCGGGATCTCGCTCGCGCCGATCTCCGGATCCTCGGGCAGGAACACCGGCACCGCCGCCATCACGTCCTTGTCGGCGATGCGCACCATCGTCTTCCAGTGGTGGTCGGCGGGAACCGGCGCTTCGGACTCGTAGACGCCCCGTCCACGCTCCTCGAGGCCGGTCACGACGAGCGACCCGCCCTGCCACGACATCACCTCGAAGAAGTCCGGGCTGGAGGCCGCGTCCGGCGGATCCACGGTGACCGTGAGGTCGACCCTCCCGTCCCCGGCGGGGCTCGTCTCCATCGTGGCCTCGTACGGAGCGGCCGAACGCGGGAGCGGAAGCGTCAGCCCGACGACCACTGCGACCCCGGCCAGGGCCAGGGACAGGCGCGGGACGGCCGGCCGCTCGCACGCGAGGATCCGCCCCATCGCGGTCCCGAGCACGGCGGCCGCGACGGCCACGCCGGTCGCGACGACGATGCCGGGGAACAGGTTTTCGTTCCAGGGGTGTCGACCGATTAGCTGCATCCAGCCCCATTCGGTCGCGAGCCCGAAGGTGCCGACGGCGAGGCCGGTCGAGACCGCGGTCCCGAGCGGCGAGAGCCTCCGGGCGAGGAAGGCGGCGAGCTCGACGACGACGGCGATGCCCAGGTAGAGCGGGGGCCGCGCGACGGTCTGGCCGAACACGGGGCCGAGCAGGAGCACGAGCGCGCCGCGGGCCGCGAGGAACCCCAACGCCCCGACGATCGCGCCTCCGGGACCGAGCGTGATCCGTGCGATCACGAGCCCGACGCCCGTCGCGAGCGCGATCAGGACCGGGTGGTAGAGCTGCTGGAACTGCGGCACGCCGAAGTCGAACTCGGCCTGGAACGTGGACAGCCCTATCACGACGACGCCGGCCAGGAGGACCTTCAGCGCGCGCACGAACGTCTCGTTGCGCGCCTGCGGCAAGGCCTCGCGCAGCAGCAGCCACATCCCGAGCGGTGCGAACGACGCGCCCGAGATCATCAGCAGGTGGGTCGGGCCCCACATCGTCACGTCGATGCCGTAGTTCGCGTGCCACAGCTCGTCGAGCGGGAAGCCGAGGATCGCTCCGCCTCCCAGGACGCCGAGGGCGGCGGCGCCGTACGGCACGCGCAGCGAGCGCACCCTCCATCCCGCTTCTGCGCCGCGGACGGTGGCGAACAGGACCGAGACGACGGCGGCGGCGAGGATCGCGCCGAGTCCCACGAGGATCATCGTGTGGGACGGAGTGAACAGGAACTCGTCGCGTCCGAAATCGATGTGCCACGCCACGTCCCACAGAAAGCCGATGACCGCGACCAGCAACGCCCACGTCGTCACGCCGAGGCCGGCGGCGGCCCACGACGGCAAGCCGGTGACTCGTTCGAGCGACGAGCCGATGCGCGCGACCGTCGCCGCGACGAAGCCGGCTCCGGCCCGCTCTCCGGTCGCGTAGAGCCAGCCGACGATCGCGAGCAGCGCGGCGACGGGTACCAGCAGGTACAGCCAGTCCGTCCCGAAGGTCCCGAAGCCGACGTCGTTGCCGTGGGCGAGGATCACTGCACGGCCCCCCGCACCGCTCCGACGGTGAGGTCGCCGTGCTCGTACAGGGGCTTGATCCCGGGCGCGAAGCGGTGGCGCGTGAGCTCCGACGACGGGAAGACCTGGGGGAGCTCCGGCCTGTCCGGCAGAGCGTCGGCGATCAGCTTCTCCTTGACCATCGAGTTGTACTGCCAGCTCGCGTACTCGGGCGTGTTGAAGTTCATCACGACCTCGTAGCCCCATTCCCGGGCCCACTTCGCGACGCCCGGGAGCCGGGAGTGATCCGGCGCGTAGCACTCGACCGCGATCCCGTTCTCCGACGACGTGAAGATCCCGCGCGACGTGTTGACGACGAGCGTGTGGTTGCCGAGCGTGTGGCCGGGCGTGCGGAGCAGCGCGACGCCGGGGCCGAGCAGCACGTCGCCGTCGACGGCCAGCAGCGCGTCCTCGTTCAGGTCGCGATAGGTCCAGCTCTGGTGGAAGCGCGCCTGGAACGGATGCACGTCGCGCACGTGTTCGATCTCGTCCGGCTGCACGATCAGCTTGGCGTTCGGGAACGTCGCGGGGACGGGCGCGTCGTCGTAGCCGAGGTCGGGGGCCGGCGCGGTGGTTCCGATCAGCCTCCGGACGTCCTGGGTGTGGAGGTGGTCGAACGACAGGTAGTCGACGTCGGCCGGCGTGAGCCCCAGCTGCGCGAGGTGCTCGTCGACGTGCGCGTGACGTACGAAGAACGCGTCGAGGGCTCGGTCGCGTTGCATCGGCAGCCGCTCGATCGACCTCCTGAGGAACGGCGTGTCGACGCCGAGCTCGTAGTCGGACGGCTCGGCGAGGAGCGTCTTCGTCTCACCCTGGTGATCCCACTGGACGACGAACATCCGGTTGGTCATCCACACGTAGGGGACCGGGACGACGCACGCCTCCCAGAGGCCGAACCGCCTCGGGTAGGGGAGGGTGACGAGCGACCGCGCCGCGAAGAACGACACCTGGCCGGTCGACCGGAACCATTCCTTGAACGCCGGCGCCTGCACGCGGACGTCGCGGAGCTGCTCGGCCGGCGTCTTGTCGAGAGCCGGTCCGTCGAAGTGGTCGATCGGCTTCAGGTGTGGCTGCGTCAACGTCGATGCCATCGGCTCTCCCTCGTCACCTTGCCCGCCATAGATCTATGTTACACCGTCTGATGTTACGCTAAACGGCGTAAGATTCTCTCCGTGGAAGACGCTTCGATGACGATCGAGGAGCTCGCCCAGCGCACCGGGATGACCGTCCGGAACATCAGGGCGCACCAGACCCGCGGCCTCCTCCCCGCGCCCGTCGTCCGCGGGCGGACCGGCTACTACGGCCCGGAGCACGCCGCCCGGCTCGAGCTCATCAAGGAGATGCAGGCGGCCGGGTTCAACCTGACGGCCATCGGCCGCGTCCTCGAGATGGCGCCGGCCGGCGGGGGCGAGGAGCTCCTCCGGCTCGAGAGGATGCTGATGGCGCCGTGGGAGGACGAGGAGCCCGAGGTCGTGTCGCTCGACGACCTCGCCCGGCGCTTCGGCCCGATCGATCCGGAGACGCTGCGGCGGGTCCTGACGCTCGGGCTTCTGCGCGAGCTCGGCGACGGGACGTTCGAGGTCCCCAGCCCGGCCCTGCTCCACGCCGGCGAGGAGGTCGTCGCGCTCGGTATCCCGCTGGTCCACGCGTTGGCGGTCGTCGAGAAGGTCCAGCGTCACGCCAAGGGCGTCGCGCGGGAGTTCGTCCGACTGTTCGTGCAGGACGTGTGGCGGCCCTTCAAGGACGCCGGGATGCCGCAGGAGCAGCTGCCCGAGATCCGGAAGTCGCTCGAGAAGCTCGGCGCGCTCGCGTCGGACGTCGTGATCGGCACGTTCCGCCTGAAGATGGCCGACGAGACCGAGACCGCGTTCGGCAAGGAGCTGGAGCGACCCCTCGCCAAGCGGGGGAGGAGAGCGTCGTGACCCGGGTGGGATCGCGCTTCGGCGCGCTCGAGGCCGCGTTGCTCGACCGGCTCGCCGACCCCGTCGACGTCGGGTCGCGCAAGCGCGTCTCGGTCGCGCTCGAGATCGGTCCGGGCGAGGGATGGACCTTCCACGCCGACCACGGCGAGCTGATGCTGGCGCACGGCGTAGACGACCGCGCGAACGCGCGGATCGTGACCGACGCGGACACGATGGTCGCGATCCTGCGCGGCGAGCGCTCCGGGGT
>DATADL010000125.1:0-2823 GCA_036258555.1 Actinomycetota bacterium
TCCGAGGCCCTCGAGACCCTGCGCGATCTCGGCCTCCGCACGAACCCGAACAGCCGCCGCGTCGACGACCTGGACCAGGTCTACGAGTTCTGCACGCACTGGCAGGAGCATCGCCACGACGTCCCCTACGAGATCGACGGCGTCGTCGTGAAGGTCGACTCGATCGACCAGCAGGAAGAGCTGGGCTTCACCGCGAAGGCGCCGCGGTGGGCGATCGCGTACAAGTTCCCGCCCGAGGAGCGGACGACGCTGCTGCGCGAGATCAACGTCCACGTCGGGCGCACCGGCGTGGCGACGCCGTGGGCACAGCTCGAGCCGGTCTTCGTCGGCGGGGTGACGATCTCGACCGCGACCCTCCACAACGAGGACGAGGTCGCGCGCAAGGACGTGCGCGAGGGCGACACCGTGATCGTGCGCCGTGCCGGCGACGTCATCCCCGAGGTCGTGGGACCGGTCACCTCGCTGCGCCCGAAGGGCTCGAAGCCGTGGAAGATGCCGGCGAGGTGTCCGTCGTGCGGGTCGAAGCTCCTGCGGCAAGAGGGCGAGGCCGCGACCCGCTGCGTCAACCTCGAGTGCCCGTCGCAGCTCGTGGAGAGCCTGTTCCACTTCGCGTCGCGCGGCGCCATGGACATCGAGGGGCTCGGCTACAAGACCATCATCTGGCTGACGGAGCGCAAGCTCCTGAGCGACGTCGCCGACGTGTACGGCCTGAGGCCGGAGCACTTCGAGGGCCACGAGGGGTGGGGCGAGGTCTCGATCGGGAACCTGATGGAGGCCATCGAGCGCTCGAAGTCGCGCCCCCTCGGCAACGTCCTCATCGCTCTCGGGATCCCGCATGTCGGGGGCCGCGCGTTCGACATCGCGGCGCAGGCGGGCTCGCTGGACCGTCTGAAGGAGATGACCGACGAGGAGTTCCTCGCGATGGACGGGATCGGCCCGGTGATCGCCCGGTCGATCGCGCAGTTCTTCGCGGAGCCGCGCAACCTCGACGTCGTACGCCGTCTTCAGGAGGCCGGCGTCGACCCGACGGAGGCGCCGCGTCGCAACGAGGGCCCGTTGTCGGGGAAGACGTTCGTGATAACCGGGACGCTGGAGGGCTTCAGCCGCCAGGGGGCCCAGGACGCGGTGGAGGAGCTCGGCGGCAAGGTGACGGGGAGCGTGTCGAAGAAGACCGACTACGTGGTGGTGGGCGCCAACCCGGGGGCGTCGAAGTACGACAAGGCGAAGGAGCTGGGGATAGAGATGCTTGACGAGCCGGCCTTCGTGAAGCTGCTGGGCCGCTAACCCGAGGAGGTGGCAGGCATGCCGAGCCTCGATTGGTTCAGGGAGAAGCCCGCGCGCGGCTTCTTCATCCTCGAGCTCTCCTATCTGGTGGCGCTCCTCGTCGTGGGCGTCGTCTACGTCAAGGAGAAACGCTTCGCCGGGTTCATCCCCGATCCGTTGGAGATCCTGCCGGTCGCGTGGTTCGGCGCGGTCGGCGCCGTCTCGATCTCGCTCAAGGGCGTGTTCGACCACAACCTGAGCTGGAACCCGAAGTGGAATTACTGGCACATCGCCCGGCCCCTGACGGGCGCGGTCCTGGGATCGATCGGATACCTGCTCTTCGTCGCCGCCGCCGAGGCCGCGACGGGGCCGTCGGACGGCACCGAGGCGGGCACGACCGAGGCGATCGTGTCGTACTTGATCGGGTTCGTGATCGGCTACAGGGAGGAGACGTTCCGCGAGCTGATCAAGCGCTTCACGGATCTCATCCTGTCGCCCGGGGGCACCGACAGCGAGCCACCGTCGGCCCCGCCGTCGTTCACCGCCACGGTCGGGTCGGGGAGCGTGACGCTCGCCTGGGAGCCGTCGTCCGACAACGTCGGCGTCACGGGCTACAACATCTACCGCGACACCACACTCCTGACCGGCGTCGGGAGCGACGTCACGCAGTACGTCGACTCGGCCGTGGAGAGTGGGAACACGTACCGTTACGTGGTCAAGGCCCGTGATGCCGCCGGGAACGAGTCGTCACCGGCGAGCGCGTCGGCGGAGGTCCCGTAGCGCACCTGAGGAAAGAAAACCGGCGCAGGGGCATCCCCTGCGCCGGTTGCTCTTTCGGCTCTGCACCGCCCGCTCTTCGTCCCGCGGCACTTCGCCGCGGCGACGCCCAGTGGACCAGACCGGGACGGGTGGCGTCGGTGAACCGGTGTGGATTCCGCCAGTGGCCTGTGCGCCTAGGTGGCCAGAACCCCTACTACGATGAGGCTTGGACCACTAGCAGCCGGTCACCTCGTGAGGTCCGTCGAAACTAGGTAACAAGTCTGGACCACCTCCTTTCTCACGTACCGAAATGAAAACACAACGGCGCGTGTACCGACGCGAATTTGCGTGAAATCCGGAGGCGCATGGGCCGAGTTTTCGTCTCCGTCCCGGATTCCGGGACCGGTTCGAAACTCGACGGCCCGGCGGTTGGCGGGCGAGACCCCGGCCCCGGCTCGGAGGTCCGGTGGGCCCGGTCGCCCGGCGAACCCGGCGGGCCCGAGCGCGGCCCTCGCTATACTCGGCTCGTTCTTGACCGCTCGGTCAAGAACCCGGCCACGGCCCACGATTAGTCTCGACCCGTCCTAAGGAGGAACCTCACATGCCGTCACTCGATGGGAAGGTCGCCGTCGTAACCGGCGCCGGCCGGGGGATCGGCCGCGAGCACGCGCTCGCCCTCGCCGGGGCCGGAGCGAAGGTCGTCGTGAACGACCTCGGTGGCTCCACGGCCGGCGAGGGCCAGGACCAGACGCCCGCTCAGCAGGTCGCCGACGAGATCAAGGCGAACGGCGGCGAGGCGAC
>DATADL010000126.1:0-3296 GCA_036258555.1 Actinomycetota bacterium
CTCGAGCTGACGGCGCCGCTGGACGGGCAGCGCGCGACGTTCGTCCGCGGGCGCCTCCAGGTGCGCGGCGTGGCGAGCGCGGGGGCCGAGGGCGTCATCGTCTACTACACGAAGGCCAGCTCCCTCGCGACGCCGGGGTCCGGGGCGTGGACGCAGTGCGCCACGAGCACGCTTCCGGCCGGGACCTCTCCCAAGGAGTTCACGCTCGAGTGCGCGCTGGCGGGATCGGACCAGCCCGCGCTCGTCACCGGCGTCGCGGCGATCGCGTACAACTGCTTCGAGGACTGCCGCGTGAACCAGACGAACCACACCGGCGACGCGCACCGCGTCTTCGGCGTCGAGGCGAACCCCATCATGTCGATCGAGCCCGCCGAGACCGCGGGTCCCGTGGGGTCGTGTCAGAAGTTCGTCGTCACCCTGCAGGACCAGACGCGCCAGCCGATCCCCGGCCAGAACCTCGACGCCCACCTGATCGGCCCGGGCGGCGGCGGGAACTTCTGCTCGCCCGACGACGGGACGGGGACGAACCGCCGGGCACCGAACGACGGCGGTCACCTCACGGACGGCGACGAGACCGACGAGGGCTACCACGACGAGGCCGGAGGCCGCGTCCACCACACGGAAGCCGAGTCGACCGGCAACGGAAGGTTCATCCTCGGGATCGAGTCGGCCACGGAGGGCGACTCGCAGCTGATCGTGTGGCTCGACGAGAACGACAACGACGTGCAGGACGGCAACGAGACCACCGACACATCGATCATGCACTGGCAGGTCGAAGGCGCGTGCGACATCACGGGCACCAACGGACCGGACGTACTCGAAGGATCCGACGCCTCCGAGAGGATCTGCGGGTTCGGAGGGGACGACACGATCCGGGGCGGCGGCGGTGACGACGTGATCGGCGGAGGTGCCGGCGACGACACGCTGCGCGGCAACGCCGGCGGCGACACCGTCCGCGGCGGCGCCGGGCGTGACCGCGTCTTCGGCGGCGGCGGCGAGGACTCGGTGTCCGGTGGCGGCGGCCCCGACGTCGTCAAGGGCCACCGCGCCGACGACCGGCTGCGCGGCAATCGCGGCAACGACCGTCTCGGAGGAGGCGCCGGCCGCGACAACTGCAAGGGCGGCGGCGGGCGCGACCGGTTGAGCAAGTGCGAGACGGGGACGCGGGGCTTCGCGGCCCGGACGCGCCCGATCTAGAGGCAACACGCCGACGAGGGGGTACCCGAGGTGAAGAGGTCGACGCTACTTCTGATGACGCTGATCGCGTGGCTCCTGCCTGCGGAGAGCGCGCTCGCCGCACCGGAGATCGCGTTCCTGAACCCGTCGGGGTACATGGTCACGCCCTACGAGATCTCGGATGCCGAGGACGCCGACACGAGCGTCCACCTCGTCGCGTGGACGAAGGACGTGCCCTCCCAGGCGCTCGTCGAGTTCGAGATCGAGCCCCCGAACGAGAACGCGTCCACGTTCACGGCCACCCGCGTCGGCAACGACACGTGGGAGGCGTTCGTCCCGCTTCCGGACTCCTTCGTGGACGGCAACACGTACAGGCTTCGCGCGCGGCTCTACGCCGGGGTGCCCGGTGACGCGGACGAGGTCGACAACCAGGAGATCATCGTCGAGGTGAACCAGTCGCCGGTCCCGCCTCCCTCGGGCGAGAGCGTGGAGATCACGTACCCCGACAACGGGTCGCGGCTGGGGATCTTCAACCCGAAGGGCAAGCAGCCCGCGACGGTCTTCGACTTCGTCGCGAGCGAGGGTACCGAGCAGGTGCGCGCCTTCTACACGCTGAGCGACCCGGGGAACGACCCTACGTGGGAGGAGTCCTGCGGGTTCGCGGCCCCCAACGAGGACGGCGTCGGCCGGGTGCGTTGCACGCTCGAAGAGGGCCACAGCCCGCTGGACGTCACGGCGGTCGCGCTCGTGAGCAACCGGGCCGCTCCGGCGCCCCCGGCCCCCCCTAACGCCGCGCTCGACACGTCGGGCGACGCGCACCGTGTCCTCCCGTACGTCCAGCAGCCGTCGACGATCGAGATCGGCAACGGGAACCAGTCCGTCACCCTGTCGACGTGTCACTACATGACGGCGACCGTGACGGACCAGTTCGGCCGTCCCGTCCCGGCGGCGAACGTGGACATCCACGCCGACGGGCCCGAGGACGACCTCTATTTCAGCTCGCACGCCGACAACACCGACGCCTTCCAGGCGCCGGACAACGCGCACGTGTCGAGGGAGAACTCCAGACGCTGTGAGAACAACCAGAACCAGGGGCAGCAGGGCGACCACAACAGCCCGGGACGCGACGACATCAAGCACATCGAGTCCACCGCAGGGACCTCCAACAGCGGGGCGTTCCGGTTCGCTCTGCGGAGCGACTTCGCCGGCGGGACGTTCATCCAGGTGTGGGCGGACGTCGACGACGACGACCTCCCCGACCTCAACGAGGCGACCGGGGGCACGCAGCTCGGCTGGGGGAGCCCCGTGCCCGAGCCGACGCTCGACGTGTTCGTGACGCCGTCGAACGCGAACGGGACGAACGGGTCGTGCGTCCAGCTCGAGATCCTCGCCCGGCGCGGCGGCGGCCCCTTCAACAACGCCAACGTCGACATCCACATCCAGGGCCCCGACCCGGCCGTGACGTTCTGCGACGTCTCGGGCGGCGGGACCCGGCGGCCGCCCGAGAGCGGTGGCCACGTCGGCGACGCCCACCAGGAGGACGGGACTCGCCATGCGGAGGGCGAGACGGACGCGGCGGGGAGGTTCCTGTTCGGCGTGACCTCGGCGACGTCCGGCACGACGCAGGTCCAGGTGTGGATCGACCGGGACGACGACGACACGCTCAACAACGAGCCGAACCGCTCGGCGTCGGTGTCGTGGCAGCCCGCGGGCGAGCGGTCGATCTCGATCTCCAGCAACAAGAGCCGCGTCGCGAAGGGACGTCGCGTGCGGCTCTCCGGAGCGATCGAGGGCGATCCGGCGTGCTCGGGGGCCCAGGCGGTGAACATCCAGTCGAAGCCGCTGCGCGGCGGGCGTTTCGGGACCGTCAAGACCGTCACGACCGACACGTCCGGGGCCTACTCGACGAGGATCAGGATGAACAAGGCGAGGAAGCTCCGTGCGGTGGTCCCCGCGGCCCAGCCGTGCGCGTTCGCCCGCTCCAACACGATCACCGTGCGCGTCTCCAGTTAGCCGCGTCGGCCCACGGGTAGGAAACGGAGGCGGGGGGCGACCCCCGCCTCTTCCTACGTCTACGCGCAAAGGGGCCGCCCGATGATCGAGCTCGGCTACAAGCTGTC
>DATADL010000127.1:0-1887 GCA_036258555.1 Actinomycetota bacterium
GCGACCACCGCGACCACCGCCTTCGTGGCACACATGTATGCGGGTCGGCCGGGGCTGGCCAGGGCGCCCAGAGGCCGAGGGCCATCACCCGGCTCCGTGGGCCGAGCCACGGCTACGCCCCCTTCTCCACCTCCACTATCCGGCCGAGGAGGCCGTTGATGAAGCGGCCGCTGTCGTCGGTCGAGTAGGCCTTCGCCAGCTCGACCGCTTCGTTGATACCTACCGCGACCGGGATGTCGTCCCGCCACAGCAGCTCGAACAGCGCTATGCGAAGCAGCGTCCGGTCGACCACCGGCATCCGCTCTATCGCCCAGCGGTCCGCGTGGCCCGCTATCAGCTGGTCGATGTCCGCATGGTGCTCCTGGACGCCCGCCACCAGATCGGCCGCGTAGGCGAGGGCCTCTTCGGTCGGCTCCTCCGGGGGCTCTTCGGAGTCCGACGCCGTCGCCACTACCCAGCCGCCGGCCCGTCGCGCCTCCAGGGCCTCGCTCGGCAGCTCGTCGCGGATCTCCGCCTCGTACAGCACGTCGAGCGCGAGCCTGCGGGCGGCGCGGCGCGCCTTCACGAGCGGGATCGTGTCACCCCTGGACCCGCGACTGGTACTCGCCGCTGCGGGTGTCGACCTTGATCCTCTCGCCCTTCTCGACGAAGAGGGGGACCTGGACGACGGCGCCGGTCTCGACGGTGGCGGGCTTCAGCGCGCCCGACACCCGGTCGCCCTTCAACCCGGGCTCCGTGTCGACGATCTCGAGCTCGACGGAGACGGGCATCTCCGCGCCCACCGGCGTCCCCTCGTAGACCGGGACGTTCACGATCGTCGAGTCCTTGAGGAAGCGGCGCGCGTCGCCGAGCAGCGCGGGGTCGACGTGGACCTGCTCGTAGGTCTCGTTGTCCATGAACACGAGCCCCGCGTCGTCTTCGTACAGGTACTGCATCTCGCGCTTGTCGAGGACCGCGAGGTCGACCTTCTCGTCGGCGCGGAAGGTCTTGTCGACCACGGCGCCGGTCTTCAGGTTCTTGAGCTTGGTCTTCACGAAGGCCTGGCCCTTGCCCGGCTTCACGTGCTGGTAGTCGACGATCGTGAAGAGCCCGTTGTCGAGGTTCAGGGTCTGACCCGGCCTCATGTCGTTGGTGGAGATCACGCGTGCACCTTCCTCAGATCTCGATCAGAGCGTCCTTGGGAGCCTTGCCTAGCACCTCGCACCCCTCGTCGGTCACGAGGACGCAGTCCTCGATGCGGATCCCGCCGGACCCCCCCTCGTAGATGCCGGGCTCGACGGTCATCACGTCGCCGGCCGCCAGGGTGTCCTCCGACGTCTTGTGGAAGCGGGGGGCCTCGTGGATGTCGAGCCCGACGCCGTGGCCCAGGCCGTGACCGAACGTCTCGCCGTAGCCCGCGCCGTCGACGACCGCGCGCGCGGCGGCGTCGACACCCGCGCACGCGGCACCGGGCCGCGTCGCTTCGATGCCGGCGGCCTGCGCGGCCAGCACGATCTCGTAGACCTCCCGGTGGTGGTCGCCGGCGGAGCCGAGCGCCACGGTGCGGGTGAGGTCGGAGCAGTAGCCCCCCCAGCGGGCGCCGAAGTCCAGCAGCACGAGGTCGCCCGCCTGCATCTCGCGGTCCGACGGCGTGTGGTGGATGTGCGCCGACAGGGGACCCGAGCCGACGATCGGCTCGAAAGAGACCGAGTCGGCCCCTCGGCGCCGCATCTCGACCTCGAGGTCGAGCGCGACCTCGCGCTCGGTACGGCCGGGCCCCAGCCTCTCGAGCACCCATTCGAACGCCTCGTCGGAGATGCGCACCGCCTCGCGCAGCAGCGACACCTCCTCCGCGTCCTTCCGCCTGCGCAGCTTCTCGACGAGGTTCTTCGTCGGCGTCAGCTCGAG
>DATADL010000128.1:0-8066 GCA_036258555.1 Actinomycetota bacterium
GTGCCCGGTGACGAACTCGAGGGTCGACGTGCGCGACATCTCGACGTTGCTCTCGCGCTCGCCGAAGACCCGGAACACGAGGTGACCCCAGGCGAAGCGCAACAGGTCGCGCACCTTGAACATGTCCCGCTCGTACGCGCCGCGGGCGAGCAGGAACAGGCTCGATCCCGGGATCAGCGTCTTGTCGAGGTCGAAGAAGGCGGCCCGCCGGACCGGTCGCCTCGGCGAGCGGTCGGTACCCGGCGGCTTCACCATCCGCGCCACTCCGTGATCTCCGCGGGATCCTTGCGGCGGGTTCGAGGCCGTTCGTCGTCGCCGGGCGGCGGACGACCGACGTAGACGAACCCGGCCACGATCTCGTCGGGCTCGGCCCCCAGGTAGGCGCGGACCTCCGGCAGCGTCGTCGCGGCGCCCGTGCGGTGCATCGCCCCGAGCCCGAGCGCATGCGCCGCGAGCAGCATGTTCTGGATCGCGGCGCCGACCGCGTAGTGCTCGTCGATTGCCACGACCTTCGGGTTGTCGAGATGGGGCCGCTCGAGGACGCACACGATGACCGGCGCGCGCAGGACCTTCTCCGGGATCCGCGACGCGTCCACCCCCTGGCGCTCGAGCCCGGCGGCCCAGGCCCTCGCGAGATCCTCTCGGGCCGTCCCAGTCAGGACGACGAACCGCCACGGCTGCGTGAGGTGGTGGTTCGGCGCCCGGACGGCGGCCGCGAGGATCTTCTCGACGAGCTCCCGCTCGACCTCGCCGTCGCAGCGGGGGACCGAGCGCCGGGTCATGATGGCTTCGATCGCATCCACGGCCCGAGGATAGGGGTCCGTATCATCGGCCGGTGTTAGTCGGAGCGATGAACTTCCCCGGACGCTCGGTCCTCAAGGAGATCCACCGGATCGCCGAGGACCGCTTCGACTTCGTCGACCTCACGCTCGAGCCGCCGGCGGCGTGGTTCCCCGACGGCAAGGAGGTGGGCCGGCTCCTCGGCGACCTGGGGCTGACGGCCGTCGGCCACACCCCGTACTACCTGCCGATCGCGTCGCCGTTCCCCGAGCTGCGCGAGGTCGCGCGCGACCTCTTCCGCCGTGCGCTCGACGTCTTCGCCGACGCCGGCGTCGACCTCGTGAACGTCCACCCGGACCAGCGGGTGCCGCTGCAGTCCGCCGACAAGGTCCGGGCCGCGAACGCGGACGCGATCGCGGGCCTCGCCGAGGACGCGGCGGCGCGCGGCATCCGCCTCATGGTGGAGAACCTCGACAACCGCTTCTCGCGTGTCGAGGACTTCGTCGAGATCTTCCGGACCAGCCCCGACGCCGGGTTCCACCTCGACGTCGGGCACGCGAACCTCCGGCTCGGCCTCGGCGAGGCCAACCGCACGCCGGACCTGCTGAAGGCCTACGGGGACCGGCTCGCGCACGTGCACCTCTCGGACAACACCGGCGGGACCGAGGACCGGCACCTCCCGCTGGGGGCCGGCAGCATCGACTGGAGGGCGGCCGTGCGGTGGCTGAAGGACGCCGGCTACGACGGGACGGTGACCCTCGAGGTCTTCTCGCGGACCCGGGAGCACCTGCGGACGTCCCGGAAGCTGTGGCTCGGCTGGTGGACGGAGCGCGACTGACCGAATCCGCACGAACCCGGCCCATCGGCCTATGATGTGTTGCTGATGAGCCTAAAGAGGGTCATGTGGTTCCTGTTGATCGGCTTCGGGGTCTTCTTCCTCATCGAGTCCCCGAACGAAGCGGCGCGGCTGGTGAAGATCACCGGCGAGAGCGCCGGCGAGTGGCTGTCGACGGCGGCCGACAGCCTGTCCAGGTTCGTCAAGTCCCTCGTCTGATCCCGTGCTGACCGGCCCCGGCCGCTACCTCGCAGCCGACGAGAGCGTCGTCCTCCAGGCGCGCCGCCACGTGGCCGTGCTGGCCCGGCCCGCCCTGGCCGCCCTCGGCGCGATCGCGCTGGCGCTGTTCGTGGGGCTGATCGTGAGCCCGGGCGACGGCGGCGACCTCCTCGACACCCTCGGGGGGCTGTTCGCCCTCTGGTTCCTGCTGCGCTTCCTGTGGAGGGCGTGGGAGTGGTGGGTCGACCGGATCTTCGTCACCGAGAAGAGGATCTTCGAGGTCTCGGGCCTCCTCACCCGGAAGGTCGCTTCGATGCCGCTGGGCAACCTGACCGACATGACCTACCAGCGCTCCCTGTGGGGGCGGATCCTGGGATACGGCGAGCTGATCGTGGAGACGGCGGGTCAGGCGCAGGCGCTCAGCCGGATCGCCTACCTGTCCCATCCCGACGAGTTCTACCGGGCGGTGACGGCACTGGTCACGGCAGGCCTCCTCCCGTCGGCCTCGGCCCCCGAGGTGACGTCCGACCCGCCGGAGCGGGGGCCGGACCGCGACGACACGGGGCCGATCCCGCGCGTCGTCGTCTGACCAATCCGGCCGGGGGAGGGAGGAGGACGCCTCCGCAGGGCCGAACCCTCTCGTTAGACGTGTAACTCCGGGAGGTGGATGTGATGAAGAAGATCGTGGCGCTCGGCACCGCCGCGCTGCTCGGCGGCTCGCTCCTGCCGGGTAGCGCTACGGCTGCCAAGCCCAAACAGCAGAAGGTGTCCGGCTCGATCGCGCTCCCCGCGCCGTTCACGGACGGCGTCGGCTGCTTCAGCGGCGTGCATCGCCGCATGGCGATCCTCACGCAGGAGCAGGTCAACGGCGTCGTCGGGTATCACTTCGACGTCGACCCCAAGACGATCGGCAAGCCGTTCGTCCTCGAGGTCACCGGCGGGCAGGGCGACGTCGACCTCGACATCACCTTCTATTACGAGTTCGGGACGGTCGACGACGTCGTCAACGACCCGCAGGGCGCAGGTGCTCCGATCAGCTACTCGTTCGAGGACCGCAACCCGGGCGGCGAGTCAGGGATCATCCCGAAGGGCGACTACACCAAGGCCATCGTGTGTCTGTACGGCGGGACGAACGGCGCCGGCGCAGGTGCGAGCTTCGACTACACCGCCGGCAAGGGGGTGAAGCTTCCGTGAAGAAGATCGTCGGTCTTACCTCGGCGGCGCTGCTGGCCGTGTCGATGCTGACCGGTCCGACGAGCGCCGCACCGAAGCAGCAGGTGGTCGAGGGCGAGATCGCGATGATGGCGCCGTTCTACGGCGACACCTTCGCGACGTGCTACTCGGGCCTGCACCGGCGGGTGTCGGTGCTGACCGGCGGGGCGGTCAACGGCGTGGTCGGATTCGAGTTCGACGTCGACCCCGCGACGATCGGCAAGCCGTTCGTCCTCGAGGTCACCGGGGGCCAGGGCGACGTCGACCTGGACATCACCTTCTACACGGAGTTCGGCACGCCCGAGCAGGCGACGGACACCTCGTACGCACCGACGAACTGGAGCTTCGAGGAGCGCGGCGCCGGTGGCGAGGCGGGCGTGATCCCGAAGGGCGTCAAGTGGACGAAGGCGATCATCTGCATGCACACCGGTGCGGGCGCGTCGTTCAAGTACACGGCCGGCAAGGGCGTCAAGCTGCCGAAGTAGCGTCGCGAGCATTCCAGGGGGCGGCCTTCGGGCCGCCCCTTCTTCGTGCGGCGGGGTCGTAGCCTTGGCCGCGTGACCAGCGCGATCATCGCCTCGTTCGCCGCCGTCGCGGCGCTCGGCTTCCTCGAGGGCCTCGGCCGCTTCTATCCGGCCCGGAAGACGTGGTGGCGGCTGCGCCGCACGCGCGGCCGCAGCGCGGTGGTCCTGATGCGGGCGCGCTGCGAGCGCGCCGCCGATCCCGCCCTGGCGCGGCGGCTCGCGTCGTTGATGGTCGCGCTCGTGATCGTGTGGATCGGCGTCGCCAGCCTTCTCGACAAGCGGTGGCACGAGGTGCTCTGGGACGTGACCCCGTACCTGATCGTCTCGGTCGCCCTCCTGCGGACGCCGCGGATCCTGCGGTCGGTCGCCGACCGGATGAAGGAGTACGAGAAGGATGCGGGCGAGGATCCCGACGTCCCGGGCGCCGGACGCAACGGCAACGGACCGGAGGCGGTCGCGCTGTGATCCTGGAGGCGGCGCGGCTCTACCTGGTCGCCGGCGCGCGCGTCGCGGCCGGGCCGCTCGTCGAGCTCCTGCCCGAGCTCGCCGGCGCCGGCGTAGACGTCCTGCAGCTGCGCGAGAAGGAGATGGAGGCCGGGCCGATGCTGCGCGCCGCGCAGGGTCTCGCACACGCGTGCCGCTCGGTGGGCGTCCCGTTCTTCGTCAACGACCGGCCCGACGTCGCCCGCGCCGCGGGCGCGACCGGCGTGCACCTCGGCCAGGACGACCTCCCGGCCCCCTCGGCGCGAGAGATCCTGCCCGGGGGGTCGATCGGATGGTCGACGCACTCGAAGGAGCAGATCGACGACGCGCTCGGATGGGACGAGCCCCCCGCCTACATCGCCGTCGGGCCGGTGTTCGAGACGCCGACGAAGCCGGGACGTCCGGCCACCGGGGTCGACCTGCTCCGCTACGCCGCAAAGACGGTGCCGGCCGGGCTCCCGTGGTTCGCCATCGGCGGGATCGACGAGTCGAACCTGCCGGAGGTGGTCGACGCGGGCGCGCGTCGGATAGTCGTCGTGCGGGCGATCGCGGACGCGCCGGACCCGGCCACGGCGGCTGCGGCCCTGCGCGCCACCCTCGACGAAGCCCCGCTGTAACGTCCCCCCATGTTCAAGCCCCGGCTCGAATGGCTGCTGGTCTTCGTCCCGGTCGCGGTGGTGCTGGAGCTCACGCACGGCGACCACATCGCGATCTTCGTGACGTCCGCGCTCGCGATCCTGCCGCTGGCGGGGCTGATCGGCCACGCGACGGAGGACCTCGCGGCGCGGATCGGCCCGCAGAAGGGGGGCCTGCTCAACGCGACGTTCGGCAACGTCACCGAGATGATCATCGCCTTCTTTCTGATCCTCGAGGGCGAGCTCCAGATCGTGAAGGCCTCGATCACCGGGTCGATCATCGGCAACGTCCTGCTCGTCCTCGGGCTCTCGTTCCTCGTCGGTGGCTGGGGCCGCGGCGAGCAGCGCTTCAACCGGGCTGCGTCCGGGCTGCACTCGAGCTCGCTGGTGATCGCGGTCATCGGGCTCACGCTCCCGGCCTTGTTCGCGCTGACGCCCGCCGCGAACGAGTTCCGCACGGAGGCGGTCTCGGTCGGCGTCGCGATCATCCTCGTAACGATCTACGGGCTGGGGCTGCTCTTCGCCCTGAAGACGCACAAGAACCTGTTCCGGTCGGACTTCGACCACGGCGAGCCGAAGTGGTCGGTCGGGCGGGCGGCCGGCCTCCTCGGGGGCGCGACCGTCCTCGTCGCGCTGATGGCCGAGTTCCTCGTGGGCGCGCTCGAGCCGACGGTCGAGGAGCTCGGCATGAGCAAGCTGTTCGTGGGCCTCATCGTCGTCCCGATCGTCGGCAACGCGGCCGAGCACTCGTCTGCGATCTTCCTCGCGCGCAAGGACAAGATGGACATCTCGATCGAGATCGCGATCGGGTCCTCGACGCAGATCGCGCTGTTCATCGCGCCGATGCTCGTGTTCGCGTCGCTGCTGGTCGGCGAGCCGTACCTCGACCTGATCTTCTCGAGCTTCGAGATCGCAGCCGTCGCGTTCTCGTCGATCGTGCTCGGGTTCATCGCGCTGGACGGCCGCTCCAACTGGTTCGAGGGGGCCCAGCTCCTGGGCGCCTACTGCATCATGGCCGTTTCCTTCTACTTCCTCTGAGGAGGCTTTCTTGCCGCGCGCCATCGACTTCCACGTCCACTGCTCGACCGCGGAGTGGCTACAGGGCTCCATAGGGCCGATGCTCGAGGTGACGGCGAAGTACTTCCGCAGCGAGGTCAGGGTCAGGACGGCCGAGGAGATGGCGGCGGAGTACAGGGAGTGGGACCTGCTCGGCGTGCTCCTCGCGTGGGACGCGGAGACCGCCACCGGACTCCCGCCGCTGACCAACGACAGGGTCGCCGAGATCTGCCGCGCCTTCCCGGAGCAGTTCGTCGGCTTCGCGAGCGTGGACCCCCACAAGCCCGACGCCGTCGAGGAGCTGGACCGCGCCGTCGTCGAGCTCGGGATGAAGGGGCTGAAGATCCACCCGCAGGTCCAGGCCTTCTATCCGAACGATCCCCAGTACGACCCTCTGTGGGACAAGTGCGAGGAGCACTCGCTGCCGATCGTCGTCCACGTCGGCCAGACCGGGCTCGGTGCCGGCGTCCCCGGCGGCTCGGGCATCGCGTACGACTACGGCCGTCCGATGCTGATGGACATGGTCGCCGCGCACCACCCCGGGCTGACGGTCGTGATGGCGCACTTCGGGTACCCGTGGCACCTCGAGGTCCTGGCGAGCGCGATGCACAAGACGAACGTGTGGATCGACCTGTCGGGGTGGAGGCCGAAGTACATCCCGCCGGAGGTCAAGCGGGACGCGCGCGGGAGGCTGTCCGACCGGTTCGTGTGGGGGAGCGACTACCCGATGCTCGACCCCGGGCGCATCCTCGACGAGTTCGACGAGATGGGGCTCGGGGACAAGGAGGAAGACGTGCTGAAGAACAACGCGGCGCGCCTGCTGGGCCTCGACGTCTGAGGGAGGTCACCGTGGCGGGCGATCGCCCGAAGCCGGGCTCGCGGGAGCGGCGGTAGCCCCGGTGGACCATCCTGCGATGCGCCCGGCCGTGGCGTCCGACCGCGCCGAGCTCGTGCGTCTGCTCGACGAGATGAAGGCCCACCACCGGGAGTTCGATCCGGACGAAGGCCGGTTCAACGTGCCGGAGGACGACCTCGACGGCTTCGTCTCGGAGGTCCTGGCGGACGCCGGCGTGACCGTTCTGGTCGTCGAGGGTGAAGACCGGCTTCTCGGGTTCGTGCAGTACCGCATCCTCCCCAAGTCCTGGGGGAGGTCGTGCGAGATCGACCTGCTGGCGGTCGACGAGGCGGTGCGGGGCCGGGGACTGGGGACGGCGATGATGCGCGAGGTCGAGCGACTCGCCCGCGGCTCGGGGGCCGGCGGCGTGCGGCTGAACGTCTCGCTGGGCAACGACGGAGCGCGGCGCTTCTACGAGCGGCTCGGCTACGCGCAGAGCGGCGTCCGGCTGGCGAAGCCGCTGCCGGAATAGCCTGGCCCGGCCGCCGTTAGAGTTAATGCGATGCCTACCAAGGAAGAGATCCGCGAAGAGGTCGTCGACGCGCTGAAGACCGTGAACGATCCCGAGCTCGGGATCGACATCTGGCACCTCGGCCTCGTCTACGAGGTCGCGGTCGACGACGACAACAACGTGAAGGTCGACTTCACGCTGACGACGATGGGCTGCCCGATCGGGCCGATGCTCGACGAGGAGATCAAGGCGGCGACCGCCTACATCGAGGGGATCGGCGAGGTGACGACCGAGCTCGTCATGTACCCGCCGTGGACGCCCGAGAAGATGGACCCCCTCGCCAAGTCCGCCCTCGGCTTCGTCTAGCGCCATCCCTGCGTCGCGGCTGGACCACCTCGAATGCGCGCGGTGCGGCCGCGCCCACGACGCAGGCGTGCTGCAGAACCGCTGCGAGTGCGGCGGCACCCTGCTCGCCCGCTACGACCTCGCTCCGCTGAGCCTCGCCGACCTGCGCGCCCGGCGCCCCGGCATGTGGCGCTACCGGGAGCTGCTGCCCGTCGGGGGCGAGCCGGTCTCGCTGGGAGAGGGCCCGACGCCGCTGCCGTCCGCGCCCGGGCTCTCGGAACGGTTCGGCGTCGACGTCTACGTGAAGGACGACGGCCCGCTTCCGAGCGGGACGTTCAAGGCGCGTGGCGCGGCGGCGGGGCTGTCCCGGGCCGTCGAGCTCGGCGCGGACGCCGTCGTGATGCCCAGCGCGGGGAACGCGGGGGCGGCGTGGGCCCTGTACGCGGCGCGCGCCGGCGTACGGATGACCGTCACCATGGCGCGGTCGGCGCCGGAGCAGAACAAGACGGAGGTGAGGCTCGCGGGGGCCGAGCTCGTCGAGGTCGACGGGACCCTCGCCGACGCGGCGGCGCGCGCCCGCGAGATCGCGCGCGAGACCGGCGCCTTCCTCGCTTCGACGTTCGCCGAGCCC
>DATADL010000129.1:0-5217 GCA_036258555.1 Actinomycetota bacterium
CCCGCTCGGACTTGGAGCCGCCGTATACCTGTCGGAGTACGCGCGGCCGCGCGTGCGCAAGGTCGTCAAGCCCGCGCTGGAGATCATCGGCGGGATCCCCAGCGTCGTCATCGGGTTCTTCGCTCTCACGTTCATCAGCCCCGAGATCGTCCAACGGCTGAACGGCTCCTCCACGATCTTCAACATGGGGGCCGCCGGCATGGGGGTCGGGATCCTCGTGACACCCCTGATCGCGACGATCGCGGAAGACGCTCTCAGGGCAGTGCCGACGAGCCTGCGTGAGGGCTCCTACGGGCTCGGCGCCCGCAAGCTGTCGGTCACCACGAAGGTCGTCTTCCCCGCGGCGGTTTCGGGCATCGTCGCGGCGCTGATCGTAGGGTTCTCGCGCGCGATCGGCGAGACGATGGTGGTCGCGATCGCGTCGGGCGCCACCGGAGGGTCGTTGCTCACGTTCGACCCCTTCGGTCCGGGGCAGACCATGACGGCGGCCATGGCCTCTCTTGCCATAGGCAGCGACCAGGTGCAGGGCGACGCGGCGGCGTTCCAGAGCCTGTTCTTCGTGGGACTGCTGCTCTTCTTCATGACCCTCGGACTCAACCTGGTCAGCGAGCGGTTCGTCCGGCGCGTCAGGCAGCGGTACTGATGTCGTCGATCGGAAGCGGGGCGACCGCGGCGCGCGGCGCCGTAGAGCAGGCACTGCGCGGCCGGCGGGTCGACGTGAAGGGCAAGGCGTTCGAGCTGGGACTCCTCGCCGCGCTGGGGCTCTCGCTCCTGATCCTTCTCGTGTTGCTCTACGACGTCTTCAGCGGCGGCCTCGGGGTGCTGACCGAGCGCGGTGGCGAGTTCCTGCGCGGACACCTCTCGCCGATCCCCGCGACCGCCGGAGTCGGCCAGGGGATCCAGGGATCGTTCCTGATGATGGTGTTCGTCGTCGCCCTCGCGTTCCCGGTCGGCATCGGCGCGGCGATCTACCTGGAGGAGTATGCGCGGGACACGCGCTTCACGCGCTTCGTGAACGTCAACATCCGCAACCTCGCCGGTGTCCCCTCGATCGTCTACGGGATCCTCGGGTTCTCGATCTTCGTGCAGGTCCTCGGCGGGCTCACCGGGGGGGAGAGCGTCATGGCCGGGGGCGTCACTCTGGCGGTTCTCGTTCTGCCGATCGTGATAATCACGACGGCCGAGGCGCTGAGAGCGGTACCCGACAGCATCCGAGAGGCCGGCTACGGCGTCGGTGCGACGAGGTGGGAGGTCGTTCGCAGCCACGTGCTGCCCGCGGCGGCGCCCGGCATCCTCACCGGCACCGTGCTCTCGCTCTCGCGGGCGCTCGGAGAGACGGCTCCGTTGCTGCTCGTGGGAGCCGTGACGGGGTTCCTGGCCACGGGGTCACAAAGCTTCGTGGAGCAGATCCAGGGTCCGTTCACGGCCCTTCCTACGATCGTCTTCTCGTGGGCCCGTCAGCCGAACGCGGCTTTCAGGGAGCTGACGTCTGCCGCGATCCTCGTCCTGCTCCTGGTGATCCTGGTCGCGAACGCCGCCGCGATATTCCTGCGCAATCGATACGACAGAAGGTGGTGATCGCTTGAGGTCCAGCGTCGAAGAGCCCGAACGGATGGTCCGCCTCGATCCGAGCCTCTCGAGAACGCGCGTCGACACACCACTGGTGTTCGACATCGAAGGCCTGTCGGTCCATTACGGCGCCTTCAGAGCCGTGCGCGACGTGATCCTTCCGGTTCACCAGCGGACGATCACGGCGTTGATCGGCCCGTCGGGATGCGGGAAGACGACCGTCCTTCGCTGTTTGAACCGGATGAACGACCTGATCGAGACGGCGCGGGTGTCGGGGACGGTCCTGTATCACGGGGCCGACCTCTACGGCAGGGGGGTCGATCCCGTCGAGGTCAGGCGCCGGATCGGGATGGTCTTCCAGAAGCCGAACCCGTTCCCGAAGTCGATCTACGACAACGTCTGCTTCGGTCCGAAGATCGCCGGGTTCGGGGGCGACATGGACGAGCTGGTGGAACGTTCGCTCGCGAAGGCGGCGCTGTGGGACGAGGTGAAAGACCGCCTGAAGGATTCCGCGATGTCGTTGTCGGGCGGCCAGCAGCAACGCCTCTGCATCGCTCGCTGCATCGCGGTGTCGCCGGACGTGATCCTGATGGACGAGCCGTGCTCCGCCCTCGATCCGATCGCGACGGGGCGGATCGAGGATCTCATGCAGGAGATCAAGAGCGAGTACACGATCGTGATCGTGACCCACAACATGCAGCAAGCAGCACGCCTGAGCGACCTGACGGCGTTCTTCACCGCGGAGGTGAACGAGGAGCAGGATCGCCGGACGGGCGTCCTCGTGGAGTACGACAAGACCGAGCACATCTTCACCAACCCGAGTGACGAGAGGACCGAGAACTACGTCACGGGACGCTTCGGGTAGGAGAGCAGTCGTCAACTCCGAACCGGTCCGCTCCGCGTTCGCCTTCGACCTCGAGCAGCTGGAGCTCCAGGTCGAGGTGATGACCTTGAAGGTCGACCGAGCGCTCGACGTCTCCACTCAGGTCCTGCTCGAAGGCGACCTTCGGCTCGCACAGCAGGTGCTGGCCGGTGACGATGCAATCGACGACATGTCGGTCTCGCTCACGGAGCGCTGCTACGACCTCCTCTGCCGGCAGAACCCGGTCGCGTCCGATCTGCGGCTCGTCGTGTCGGTGCTGCGCATCGTGCAGGACCTGGAACGGACGGGCGACCTCTGTCTCCGCATCGTGAAGCTCGCGCCGGACCACCACCTGCTGGTGGCGAGCCCGCACACGTTCGCGATCCTGCGCGACATGGCGGAGGAGGCGAAGAGCCTGTTCGAGCTGGCCGCCCGGGCGTGGGCGGCCCGCGACCTACGCCTGGGACGCAGCCTCGAGCACCGGGACGATGCGATGGATCGTCACAACGCTCGGCTCATGGAGGCGATCTTGCACCTCGAGGGACCTTCCGCGGTACCTCAGGCGGTGACGACGCTGCTGGCCGGAAGGGCGCTGGAGCGGATCGCCGACCACTCCGTGATGATGGGCGAAAGGCTCAGGTACATGCTGACGGGTGACGTCGAGTCGTTGTCGAAGGAGGTCGGGCCCTAGGCCGTACCCAAACGCGGTTCGGCTACGGGACGAACTTGTACCCGAGCCCTCGGACGGTTAGCAGGTGTGCCGGAGCATGCGGATCGCGCTCGCACTTCGACCGGAGCCTCTTGACGTGCACGTCGAGCGTCCGCGTGTCCCCGAAGTAGTCCGACCCCCAGACCCGGTCGATCAGCGTCTCTCTCGTAAGGACCCGGCCGGCGTTCTCCATCAGGAGCTCCAGCAGCTCGAACTCCTTGCGCGCCATGTGGACGGGCTGTCCGTCGACCGTGACCTCGAACCTCTGGGGATCGAGGCGGATGCCTCCTGCCTCGAGGACTCCGTCGGGTGTCGCGCTCTCGTTCGTGCTGCGGCGAAGGACCGCCTTTATCCTCGCCAGGAGCTCGCGGGTGTGGAACGGCTTGGTCACGTAGTCGTCGGCGCCGAGCTCGAGGCCGATCACCTTGTCGACGGCTGCGTCGCGCGCCGTGAGCATGATGATCGGGACGTTCGACGTGCGCCGGATCTCCTTGCAGACGTCCTCGCCCGGCATCCCGGGGAGCATGAGGTCGAGCAGCACGAGGTCGGCTCCCGCAGTCGAGAACCGTTCGAGCCCAGCCGCGCCGTCCGCGACGCGGTCGACGTCGTACCCCTCGCGGGTCAGCTGATACTCGACCGCTGCGCCGAGTGAATCCTCGTCTTCGATCAGCAAGATCTTCGGCACGTGCGTGTCCTCAGCGTTAGCCGGCGATGGACCTGACGTTGTCGTGCGACTTCGTCGCGGGGAGACGAACGGTGAACGTGGATCCGCTGCCGACCTCGCTATCGACGGCGACACTCCCCCCGTGCAGCTCCGTTACGTGTTTGACGATCGCGAGGCCGAGCCCCGTTCCACCCGTCTCTCGCGAGCGTGCGCTGTCGACCCGATAGAAGCGTTCGAATACCCGGCTCTGTGCCTCGAGCGGGATCCCGATACCGTCGTCGTGCACGGACAAGACCGCGTCCGCCCCGTCGCGTTCTACGACGACGCGTATCCGCCCACCTTCCGGCGTGTACCGGACTGCGTTGTCGAGCAGGTTCCGGACGAGGTTCTCCAGCTGTGACTTCTCTCCTCGAACCCACACCGCGTTCGCGACGCTGTCGGTGATCGCGATCTCCTTCCCGCGTGCGGCCCACGATGCCGACGCGATCTCGCTGCGCGCGATCTGCGACAGCTCGACCGGAGTCGTTGCGACGCTCCCGGCCTCCTCCAGCCGCGAGAGGTCGAGGAGATCGGCGATCAGCCGCGAGAGCCTGTCCGTCTCCTTGACGATGCTCGTCGCGAACGTAGTGACGGCCGCAGGGTCGTCCTTGGCGGCCTCGCGCACGGCCTCGGCGAGCAATTGAAGGCCCGCCACGGGGCTCTTGAGCTCGTGAGAGGCGTCCGCGACGAACTGACGGCGCATCCTTTGGGTCATGACCTCCTGCGTCACGTCCTGGAGCACGACGACGACTCCGGCGGAGGCCTCGAGCGGCGTCACGTGCGACCGGAGGTTCGAGCGCGCCGGGAACCACACGTCGAGGACCTGATCCATCTGTCTTCCTTCGCGCAGCGCCCTCCACGCGAGCGTCGCGAGCTGCTCCGACGGGAGGCGGCTGGGGAGCGCGGCCTCGGGAAGCCCGAGCAACCGCCGCGCCGAGGCGTTCGCGAAGACAGGCTTCAGACGCTCGTCCAGGACGACGACGCCCTCGCCCATCCTCTGGAGGATCTCTTCGTTGCGCCGCCTCTCGCGGTCGACCTCGGCCCTGTGAGCAGTGCTGGGGTCAGATCGTCGCGCTGACGACGACGGAAACCATCCGGCTCGTGCCATCAGGAACCCGCCACCCGCTGAGACGAGGGCGACGACGATGAGGACGGCGCCCTCGATCATGTCCATGTCCATATTCGGCTGCGCCAAAGTGTATGGGAGTCAGAGGGCCGAGGACTCTCGTGAAAGCGTGCAGGCTGGATGTTCGCACAACGTTCACACGCTCGTCGTTCCGTGTTCACTCGCGTCGGGGTCGGCGGACGGCCCTATGCTGCCGGCAGATATGACCGTTCAGCGCATGGACAACGTTCTCGTCGTCGTCGAGGACA
>DATADL010000130.1:0-5824 GCA_036258555.1 Actinomycetota bacterium
CACGACCCGGATCAAGGCCGTCAAGCGCGACGGGAAGTTCGTGTGGAACAAGGACTTCGTCTCGGTCAACAAGGGCGACAAGGTCGTGTGGAGGAACCCCACGAACCGCAAGCACACCGTGACCTTCTACCAGGGGGCCTCGAAGGACACGACGATCGGGCCCGACGAGAGGACGTCGAAGAAGTTCACGTCGACGGGCGCGAAGTACTACCGGTGCAAGCTGCACTCGACGCTGAGCGACGGCGACTGCAACGGCATGTGCGGACACGTCCACGTCAACTGAGCGCCGCCTCGATCCTTCACGGTCGTTCCGAAGGGGTCCCCAGGTCGGTGAAGCGTCCTTCAGCGGCGGCCTATGCAGTGAAGGCGTAGCGCCTCGGCCACCGTCGCGAGCACCGCGTCGTCCCTGACCTTCACGAGCACGTACTTGGACGTGCGCGGGGGCCGGGCCCCCTCCGGAACGCCCGCCCTCTCGCAGAGCCTCTCGATGCGCTTCACCTCGGTGTCGGTCGCGCCGACCAGGTAGGCGCTCAACCCCGTCGCGGTCGGAAGGAACGACGCCACCTTGCTCCCACCTATGAGGACCTCGACGGCCCCGTTGCCCGAGACCATCCCGCGCGCGTTGTCGGGGGTCGTCTGCTCGAGCCACTCGGGAAGCCGCTCGCGGATCGACGCGGCCCACTCGTTGCGCGCCTCCGTCTTCGCCTTCGGCCTGGGGAACCTCGCCATGCGATCGAGGTTAGCCAAACGGCTGCCGTAAGAGCCCCGCCTGGGGGACAATCGTCGTGATGCGATCGCTTCCGCGCCGGATGCTCCCGGCGCTGCTCGCGGCGGCTCTCCTGCTGCCGCTCGGCCGCGCTCCGGGGGCCGCGCAGGAGCCCGAGCCCGATCCGCTCGTGACGGCGAGCCTCGAATCGCTCCACGGCCTGCTCCCGGCGTGTCGCATCAGCGACGCGGCCGACGAAGACGTAGACAACGGCAACGAGCTCCCCTTCCTCTTCTGCGACGACGGGGTTCCGGGTGAGGGAGGGGGAGCCAACGGGATCCCGGTCCCGGTCGCGTACCACCCGAAGGAGAACGGCGACGACCACACGGGTCTTCCGAGGCCGGCCACCGAAGAAGAGGCCGCTGCGGCGGACGAGCGCGACGACCTCCAGCCCGACTCCGAAGGCGACCGGGTGACGCTCGACGTCGACATCAGCCTTCCGCTGCCGACGAACAACCCGGTCCCGCCGGGCGGCCGGCCCGTGATGGTCCTGGCCCACGGCTTCGGTGAGACCGACGCGCGCTGGGAGGCCGCGAACGTGCAGGGCGGCACCGAGACGTGGCACCAGTCGAACGCGTGGTTCGCGGCGCGCGGCTACGTGGTCGTCAACTACCGCGCGCGCGGACACCGCAACGGCGAGGAAGGCGGGTCCAGCGGGACGGCGCAGCTCGACTCCCGCCGGTACGAGCTCAACGATCTGCAGTACCTCGTCGGGCTCCTCGCCGACCACGATGCCGACCGCGTCGCCGCGGGCGAGCAGCGGGTGTTCTCGATCAACCCGAAGAAGATCGCCGTCAACGGCGGCTCCTACGGGGGTTGGCTCGCCTGGCTCGCGCTAACCGACCACAAGTGGCGCTCGCCGGCCCACTCGATCCCGATGCGGCTCGGCGCGATCGTCCCGCGCTTCGGTCCGACCGACATCCTGGAGTCGCTGGTCCAGGGCGGGCACTTCTTCGACAGGGTCCCCGGGACGAACAGGCCCTTCGTCGCGCCGGTCGACCCGAAGGCGGCCCTGTCGCGCTCTCCGATCGGCGTGATGAAGCAGTCCATCGTCAGCGGGTTCGTCGCGTCGGCGAACAACCATTCCGGCGACCACGTGCACCTGCCCCAGTACGTCTACGACGCGTACGCGCGGCTCCAGCAGGGTGAGCCCTACGACGGCGACCCGGTGCTCGAGCCGCTGGCGGACCGCCTGGTCACCGACAGCTCCGCGTACTACCAGAGGCCGTTCTGGAAGAGGGTCGCGAAGGGCTTGAAGGTCCCGATCTTCTCCGCCGCGGCGACGACCGACCCGCTGTTCCCGGCGATCGAGACCGTGCGGTTCTACAACAAGCTGAAGAAGCTCTCGCCGCGCTATCCCATCGAGATGTACTTCGGCGACTACCAGCACGTGTACTCGCAGAACAAGCCCAAGGAGTGGGCGGACATATGCGGCGACGACCGCCACGTGTGCGCGCTCGACGACTACCGCGACGCCAAGGGGAGGCTGCGTTTCGCGCGGCCCCCGGCGAACCTCGTGCACCAGGGCGTCAACAGCCGCATCAACCGCTTCCTCGACCACTATCTGCTGGGCGCGCGCAAACGGCCGCCGCTGAACGCGGTGATGTCGACGACGACGTGTCCCGCGAACGCGACCGAAGCGTTCCCCGCGGACGAGCCCGGCCTCACGTATGCCGCGCCGACGTGGCGCGCGCTGGCGCCGAAGGACATCGTGCTGGGATGGGGCGGGGGCGGCACGACGAGCGTGCTCGCGCCGGATATCCACGGCATCGAGTCCGACCCGGTCGCGCGGTCGCGCAACGCGAGCGTGCCGAAGTGCTACACGACGTCGCAGACGGAGCCGGGGACGAACGTCGTGCAGTACGAGAGCGAGCCGCTGGCGAGGCGGGTCACGCTGCTCGGGATCCCGACGTTGACGCTCGAGTACGAGACGAACGCGACCGACTACTGGATCGCCGCCCGCCTGTACGCCCGGCGGCTGGACGGCGCGATGACCCTGGTGACCCGCGGCGTGTGCCGCGTGAACCTCGCCGTGAACGAGGATCGCGACTGCGGGGTCTTCGACCTGCACGGCAACGGCTGGCGCTTCAGGAAGAACCACACGATCGTGATCGAGGTGAGCCAGGCCGACTCACCCTTCTTGAGGCGCGACAACGTCGTCTCGACGATCGACTTCCGATCGGCGAACGTGCGGCTGCCGGTGGCGAACGAGAAGCGCGCCGCCGACCCGAGGGCCTAGCCCCGCAGGCCAGGCACTGCCGTCACCGCCGTGCCCGTCGAGCCGGTGGGCCCGGCGGTTCCGCGTCCCGACGTTCGATCGCGTCCCGGAATCCGGGACAGGATCGAAACTCGGCCACGGTCCCGGGGTCGCGAAGGTTTCCCCGGAACCTGTCGTACCCCCGCGCTAGGTTGGCTTCGTGGGTACCGAGGCGATCACCGAGGTTCGGCTGGACGGGCCGCAGCAGGCCGTCGTCGACCATCGCGCCGGCCCCCTCGTCGCGCTCGGGGGTCCCGGCTCCGGCAAGACGACCGTGCTCGAGCGCCGGTTCCTCCACCTCGCCGAGGCCTCGTCGCCGGACCGCATCCTGTTCCTCGTCCCGAACCGGGCCCAGAAGCTGGCGCTGCAGGAGCGGCTCACGCGGCGGCTCCTCGACGGCGATCGGGCCGCCCTGATCGAGGTCCCCGTCTACACGTGGCACGGGCTCGCGCACCACCTCGTCACCCGGCACTACGACCGTCTCGCCTACCCCGAGCCCCCGGTCCTGCTGACGAGCCCCGAGCAGTGGGGGGCCGTGCGCGACGCGCTCGAAGGCGACCAGCCCGCCAACTGGCCGCACCACGGCCACCTGCTGAAGAACCCCGGCTTCGTCGACGAGGTCGTGGACTTCTGCATCCGGGCCGAGCAGAGGCTCCTCGACGACGGCCAGCTCGACGCCCTCGCGGCGGCGCGCCCCGCCTGGGGCGACGTCGTCCGGTTCTTCAAGGGGCACCGGCGCAACCTGCGCAGCCGGTCGCGCGTCGACTACCCGACGCTGCTCGCGGACGCGGCGGAGCTCGTCGCGCAGCACGACGACGTCAGGGCGGCGCTGCAGCAGCGGTTCCTCCACCTGCTGGTCGACGACGGCCAGGAGCTGGCGCTCGTCCAGCAGCGCCTCCTGCACTTCCTCGCCGGGTTCGACGAGCCGGGCAACGAGAGCCGGTCGCTGGTGGTCGCCGGCGCCCCCGACTCTGCGATCGAGACGTTCAGGGGGGCCGAGCCGGACTGGATCGACGACTTCGCGAAGGAGTTCGGGCCGCACGAGACCGTGACGCTGCCGACCAGCTACCGGCTCGGCGAGGACCTCGGCCGATCCGCGCTCGCGATGATCGAGCGCAACGGGGCCGGCGCTCACCGTCCGGCGGCGTTCGCCGGCCACTCCGAGGTCGAGGTCCACCGGTTCCCGAACCTCGCCGCAGAGGCCGATGCGATAGCGCGCGCCCTTCGGCTCGCACACCTGCAGGAGCGCGTCCCCTACGACGAGATGGCGATCCTGCTCACGTCGCCGCGCTCGATGCTTCCGCCGCTCGAGCGCGCCCTCGACGCCCTCGAGGTCCCCTTCTCGGTGCGCGCTCCGGACCGGCCGCTGGCGCGCGAGCCGATCGTCCGGGCGTTCGACAACCTCGCGACGTTCGCGTTCGCGGACGAGCCGGCTCCGGACCGGATCGTCGAGCTGCTGCGGTCGCCGCTCATCGGGCTCGACGACGCGATCGTGCGCGAGATCGAACGCGTGGCGCGGCTCCAGGGGCGTCCGGTGGGCGAGGTTCTCGCCGCGCTCCCCGACTTTATCGACGAGGACGCGCGCGCCCGCGTGACCGAGCTCCTCGAGCTGCGCGACCTGCTCGCGAGCAAGAAGGACGCGCCCGCCGACGAGGCCTTCTGGGTCGTGTGGGAGAGGTCGCGGCTGTGCCGTGAGCTACAGGCGAGGGCACGGCAGGGCCTCGACGACCCCGCGCATCGCGACCTCGACGCGCTGGTCGCGTTCAGCCGGGCTCTCGGGAGGTTCGTCGAGCGGAGGCACGGCAAGAAGGCCACCTTCGACCAGTACCGCGAGGCGATGGGCCGCGCCGACTTCGGCTCCGATCCGTGGCTCCCGCCCGAACGGTCCCGCGGCGGCGTCGAGATCCTCAGCTTCCACGGGTCGAAGGGCCGGGAATGGTCGGTCGTAGCGGTCGCGGGCGTCGTCGAGGGCGCGATCCCGAAGGGCCGCCGGGCCGCAGGGCTGTTCGACCCGTACTACCTCGACGAGACGAACCCGATCGCCCGGTCGAAGAAGAACGAGATGGAGGACCGGCGCGTCTTCTACGTCGCGCTCACGCGCGCGTCCCGGCGATGCATCGTCACGACCTCGCCGGGCCCGACGCGCCGGGGCGAGCCCAGCCGCTTCATCCAGGAGCTGACCGGCGAGATGCCCGAGGTGGACGCGCTCGGCGAGCTGCCCCCGCTCACGTTCGCGGAGGCGGCGGCCCGGCACCGCAAGGTCCTCGCCGACGTCTCGGCGCCACGTCCGGAGCGGATCGCGGCCCTGGCGTCGATCGCCCGCATCTGCGAGCTCGATCCGTCCTGCTCGCCGGCGCGTCCCGACGAGTGGTGGTGGCGGTGGGACTGGACCGACGGCGCCCCCTCGATCCGCGCCCAGCAGCGGGCCGGCGACGAGGACCTGCCGCCGGACAAGCTGCGCACGAGCTACTCGCGGATCTCGACCTACGACAACTGCGGCCTGCAGTACCTCGGCGCGGTCGTGCTCGGTCTCGACCCGGACTCGAGCCACAACATGCGGTTCGGCTCGGTCGTCCACCAGGTGTTCGAGGAGATCGAGACACGGCAACTTCCGCTCGAGTGGGACGCGGTCGAGGCGCGCTACGACGCGCTGTTCGCCGAGATCGAGCACCACTTCCCGAACCGTGCGACGGCACGCCAGTTCCATCGCGAGGGGATCCTGATGCTCGACCGCTACGGGAGGTACCTGAAGCCCGGCGGGGCCGCGGTCGCCGAGGCGAGCTTCAAGGTCGACCTCGACG
>DATADL010000131.1:0-5725 GCA_036258555.1 Actinomycetota bacterium
AAACCGGCGGCCCCCGCGGGGGCCGCCGTTTTCTCGTTCCGGGCTGCTCCCGGGCTTAGGCCCAGGGGCAGCGGATGAGCGTGTCGCCGGTCAGCTTCTCCCACAGACGGTTGACCGGGTCGTCGTTCGGACAGCACGGACGCGTCTCGGGGTCGCAGGCCGAGGCCGGGACGGCCACGATGCCGAGCGAGGACGCCGCGAGAGCCGCGACGACGAACAGGCGGAAGCGCTTCAAGTCGTTGTTCCTCCTCCTCCTAGCGCTGGCGGTACGGACGGGGACGAGTTCGAGCGAGGGGTGTCGGAATCCTGCCCGGCGCCGTCAATCACCCGTTACGGGACGGGTTGACGGCACGGGCGCTGCGCCGCCCGGTCGGAGAACGGCTACCGGTCGGCGTGGAAGCGCAGGACGTCTATGCCCCGGTACAGGTCGATCGCGTACACGATCTCGTCGGTGATCCAGTAGCTCGAGAAGCCGCTGCGCTGGGCCCACGGCTCGAACCAGCCGACCTCTTTCATCTGCCCGTTCGGCTTCACCTCGACGAAGCGCGATCCCTCCCCGTACCAGCCGATCGTCACCAGCCCCCCGTTGCGGAAGTCCGGGTGCGGCTCGAACCAGTGGGAGCTCGCCGTCGACCCGTCGACCGTCCAGGTGTCGACCAGGTCGAACGTCCCGGTCTTCCGCCAGCCCCTCGTGTCGTAGGTGAGCAGCGGCCCCGAGGTCCCCTCGCCCTCCATCAGCAGGAAGCGGTCCCGGCCCCGGTTCGGCCACCGCGCGGAGTGGAAGATCCACGCGCCGGGGGCCGGGTGGGGGCCGCGAGCGAGCACCTTCGGCTTCAGCGGGTTGCGGACGTCCACGTACATCAGCGGGTCCGAGTAGGTCGAGACGATCACGAACCCGGGGCGGACCTCCTCGACGTCGTGCGCGCCACCGGTCAGCCCCACGAGCTGGTGCCAGTTCCCCTCCTCGGACGGGTTCGCCGGGTCGCGGAGGTCCACTATCGAGCCGTCGGAGCCGTACGCCCACGTGCAGTCGAGGATGCAGCTCGCCGTGTGGTCGCCGGCTCCCTGAAGGGTCGCGATCTCGACGGGGTTGCTCTTGTCCTCGATGTCCCAGACGTGGAGGATGCTGCGCGGCACCGACTCGGAGAACAGCATGATCTCGCCGTTGGTCGAGACGTCTTCGTTCTCGAACTGGAAGCCGAACGGGACGGTCCGGACGAGCTGCGGGTCCTCGGGGTTCGAGACGTCGTAGATCGAGAAGTTGCGCCACGACGTCACGATCAGGTGGTCGTCGGGGATCTCGGCGGCGCCCGTCGCCGTGACGGCGTCGAACGGGACGAGCCTCAGCCACTCGACGTTGTCGGACGACTGGCCCCCGGCGCTGGGCCCGCCGTACGCGGGGGCCAGGGAAGTGGCGAGGAGGGCGGCGGCGGCGAGGGCGAGGAGCCTGGTCTTCATGCGGGAGCCTTTCGCCGGACAACCCCCGCACCCCTTCTACACCGGTCGCCGAGGCGACCCGTCGTCAGAGACCCGTCAGCTTGCGTCCTATTACGTAGCGCTGGATCTGGTTCGTGCCCTCGACGATCTGCAAGCCCTTCGCCTCCCGCATGAAGCGCTCGACCGGGTACTCGGTGATGTACCCGTAGCCGCCGTGGAGCTGGACCGCGTCGGTCGTCACCTTCATCGCCATGTCGGTGCAGAAGAGCTTCGCCTGCGCGGCCTGCAGCGAGTAGCTCTCCCCCGCGTCCCGCAGGGCGGCGGCGTGCCGGTAGAGACGACGGCCCGCCTCGATCTGCGTCGCCATGTCGGCGAGCATGAACTGGAGGCCCTCGTTGGCGGCGACGGGCTTGCCGAACTGCTCGCGCTCGAGCGTGAACGACAGGGCTTCGTCGAGGGCCGCCTGCGCGACGCCGACCGCGCACGCCGCGATCCCCAGCCGGCCGGAGTCCAGCGACGCCAGTGCGATCTTGAAGCCCTGCCCCTCCTCGCCGATCCGGGCATCCTCGTCGACGTGGACGTCGTCCATCTGGAGCATCCACGTCGGAGACGACCGCCACCCCATCTTGTCTTCCTTCTTGGACCCGGCGAACCCCGGGGTCCCCTTCCGCAGGATGAACGCGGAGATCCCCCGGGACGACTCGTCACCGGTGCGCGCCATCATCAGGACTGCGTCGGCCTCGGCCCCCCGCGTGCAGAAGACCTTGCTGCCGTTGAGGACGTATCCGCCGTCCGACCGGACGGCCTTGCTCGTCAACGCCGCGGCGTCCGACCCGGACGACGGCTCCGAAAGCGAGTACGCGCCGAACCACTCTCCGCTGCACAGCTTCGAGAGGACCTCCTTGCGCTGCGCGTCGGATCCGAACTCGTTGACGGCGAACGCGCACAGCGTGTGCACCGAGAGCCCGATCGCGAGGGCGAGGTACGACCGCGCGAGCTCCTCGATCACGAGCAGGTACGTACCGTAGGACCCGCCGCCTCCGCCGTACTCGTCGGGGAACGGGATCCCGGTGAGGCCGAGGTCCGCGAGCTGGCGGTAGAGCGCGAGTGGATCCTCCGACCGCTCCTCGTATCCGACCGAGGCGGGACCCGCTTCCTTCGTCGCGAACTCCCGTACCATCGCCGCGAGGTCGCGCTGGTCCTCGTCCAAGAGGCGCAGGTCGGCCGGCATGTGCAGGAGGATATACGCATGAAGATCGAGGACCGCCAGGGAGAATCGCTGCACGAAGCGACCGTGACCGTCGACGACGAGGAGCTGATCGACCTCCTCCAGGGCCTCGCCGACGTAGTCGAGGGAAAGCGCGAGCACCTGCACTTCTCGCAGCTCGGCGGGCCGCAGCTCGTCGTGCGGAGGACCGCCGAAGCCGAGGACGACCCGCTGGGACGTCAGCTCGACTGGTGGATGGGCCCTCTCATCCTCGCCGGCGTCGTGTTCGTGGTCATCGGTGCGGCCACAGTCGTGCGCTGGGCGGCGGGGCTGCTGTCGTGACCCGCCTCGGCGCGCGCGACGAGGCTCTCGCGCGCCTGTCCGAGCGGGGCCGGACCTTCGACCTGCTCGTCGTCGGCGGCGGCATCACGGGGGCCGGGATCGCCCTCGACGCCGCGTCGCGCGGCATGTCCGTCGCGCTCGTCGAGCGCGGCGACTTCGCGTCCGGGACGTCGAGCAAGTCCTCGAAGCTCGTGCACGGCGGGCTCCGGTACCTCGAGCAGCGCGAGTTCGGCCTCATGCGCGAGGCGTCGGTCGAACGCGACCTGCTGCGCCGGCTGGCCCCGCATCTGGTCGAGCCGATCCCGTTCGTGCTGCCGGTGTCGAGCCGGTGGAACCGCGCGCTCTTCGGCGTCGGGCTGTGGACCTACGACGCCCTCGCGAGCTTCAAGAACATGAAGGTCCACCGTCACCTGAGCGCCGAGGAGACCGAGGGCTTCGTCCCCGCGATGCCGAAGGGCAAGGTCAGGGGCGGATACCTCTTCTACGACTGCAAGACGGACGACGTCCGCATGGTCTTCGCGGTGCTCGGCCAGGCGCGCCGCTACGGCGCGGTCGTCGCGAACTACGTCGCGGCCGAGTCGCTCGACGGGTCGGAGGGTGGCTGCCGGGCGACCGTGCGCGACTCGGTGTCGGGCGGGAAGATCGAGATCGCCGCCCGCCGCATCCTGGTCGCCGCAGGCGTCTGGGGCGACCGGATCGAAGCCATGTCGCGGGAGGGGGCCGAGGCGCGGCTGCGCCCGTCGAAGGGCATCCACCTCGTGTTCCGCAAGGACGCCCTCCCGATGGCCGAGGCGGCCGCGTTCATACCCGACGCCGAGCGCAAGCGGATGCTGTTCGTGATCCCGTGGCACGACGCGGTGCTCGTCGGCACGACGGACACGTCGTACGAGGGCGACCTCGACGCGCCGGCCGTCGAGCCGGAGGACCGCGCCTACTGCCTCGCGGCGGTGAACTCGACGTTCGACGTCTCGCTGGACGAGCGCGACATCGCCGGCGCCTACGCCGGGCTCCGCCCTCTTATCGCGGCCCGCGCCGGCGCGACCGCCGACCTCTCGCGCCGCCACGCGGTGTACTCGATCGCTCCCGGGATCACCGGGATCACCGGGGGGAAGCTGACGACGTGGCGGCGGATGGCCAGGGACGCGGTCGACGGCGTCGCGGCCGAGCTCGGAGCGCGTGCCAGGTGCCGGACCCAGTGGATCCGGCTCGGCTCGAGCGACGTGCCGCGCCTGCGCGCCGCCGTCGGACGCCGCGCCGCCCGGCTCGGCATCCCCCAGGCGCGCGTCGACAACCTCGTCCGGTTCTACGGTGACGCGGCGCTCGCGGTGCTCGACGTCGCGGAGCGGGAAGGCCTCACGGGGCCGCTCGCAGGAGACTCCCCCGCCCTCGCTGCGGAAGCCGTCTACTGCGCAGAGACCGAGATGGTCGTCCACCTCGACGACCTGCTCGCGCGGCGGACGCGCCTCGCGCTGACCGATCCCGCCGCGGGCGCCGGTCGCGCATCGGACGCGACTGCGCTTCTCGCGTCGGCGCTCGGGTGGGACGAGGCGGAAACGGCGGCGGAGGTCGACCGTCATCGCCGTCTCGTGGAGCACGAGAGAGGCGTCCCCCTGCACGAGGCGCCGGCGGTGGGACCGGCGCAGCTCGGGACCGGATGAGAGGGCCGCATCTCGACCACGAGGTAGAGATCGTTCGCTCCTTCGACGGCACGCTGCTCGCGGTGCGCGCCATGGGGACCGGCGACGGGTTGCCTCTCCTGATAGCGAACGGGATCGGCGCGAACCTCGCGGTGTGGCGGCGCGCGCTGTACGACGTCGCCGCCGGGCGCGCGATCGTGACGTGGGACCACCGGGGACTGTTCGAGTCGAGGCCGCCGGCGTCCGACCGGCTGGACGCGGCCGCACACGCCGAGGACGCGATCGCGGCGGCGGACCATTCGGGGCTCGACCGCTTCGCGCTGGTGTCGTGGAGCTCGGGGGGGCCGATCGCGCTGCAGGTCGCCAACCGCCACCCCGACCGCGTCGCGGCCCTCGTCCTCGTGAACGCCGGGTTCGGTCACCCCGCAGCCCGCCTGCTTAGGCACCTCGAGCTGACGTCCGCGCTGCCGATGCTGGCGGGGGTTGCGAAGCACTTCTCGGGCCGGTTGCAGGGGCCGTTCCGGTCGTTCGTGTCGCGCCCGACGATCGCCGGGATCGTGCGGCAGTCCGGGCTCGTCGGGCCGACCGCGGACATCCCGGCGGTCGTCGACTTCCTGCAGGGCATGGCGTCGTGCGACCTGCGGAATTTGTTGGAGACGTACGAAGAGGTCGCCGGCGACAACAGCGCGAGCCTGCTGGGCTCGGTGCAGGCCCCGGTGCTGCTCGTGACGGGGAGCAAGGACCCGTTCACGCCCGCCTCGGCTATGGAGGAGATGCAGCGCTCGCTCCCATACGCCGAGCTGGAGGTGTACGAGAAGGCGACGCACTACCTCCCGATGGAGCACCCGGCCCGCCTGCGTGAAGACATGAAGAGGTTCGTGGACGCGGCCTAGTCGTTCACCTCGGCTTCGGTGGCCGGCTCCTCCCCCCTCAGGTGCGCCACTGCCACCGCCGCGACGGCCGCTATAGGCACCGCGAGGAACGCTCCTGCTATCCCCGCGACGATCGCCCCCGCCGTCAGCGACAGCAGGATCACCAGCGGGTGCAGGTGGACGGCCCGGCCGAGCACGAGCGGCTGCAGCACGTCGCCCTCCACCTGCTG
>DATADL010000132.1:0-3046 GCA_036258555.1 Actinomycetota bacterium
TCGTCCGGACGCTGTCGCCCGGGACGAATCCGCTCGTGTTGCGAACGCGCGGTATCGAGCGCGTCCGGTTGTCGGCGCCGGGCGCTCCCGGTGCCGTCTCCTCGATCGGCTACGGCCTGCTGCACGACGTGAGGAGGAGATGGCTCAGGATCGCGCACCTGTCGCTTCCGATCTCGAACCCTGCCTACCCGGACGCGGGCACGTGGACCGGGAGCGACGAGGACGAAGCCAGACGGCGCGTCCCCGTCGCGGTCGCCGCCGACTGGACGGCGCGGTACTCGACCGGGTTCGACGACATCCATCCTTATCTCGAGAAGCTGGCGATCGGCCAGACCGCGTCGTTCCCTGCCTCTGCCGACCCCGACGCGCCGAAGTCCGCGCTGGAGCCGCTCTCGGCGATCATGCTCGCGGCGGCATTCGACCCGCACGTACGGCGCATCGTGGGTCTCGGCTTCGACGACACGTCGGTGGCGATGGACGGGACGGAGTGGGCCTACCAGGTCACCGGCCAGTGGGACGCCCCCCATCTCGACGTCCGGGTCCTGTCGCGCGAAGCGTGGAGCTCGGTCGCAGGGAAGGTGACGGCGTCGAGCGCACACGGCGACCTCGAGTTCTCCGGCGGGGGCACCGTCATGAAGACCGAGTCGTGGTCCCGCCCTGCAACGCTGTTCTTCCGGCCCCAACCCGTCGACGTCGTGATCCTCACGGTTGGAGCCGTCCGGGCCGAGACCCTGGTCGCCGGCCTTCGCGGGTCTCGTAGCGCCCCGGCGCCGGGCCTCGTCTGGAGGGCGTTCGGACCGCAAGGCGGGGAGCTCGCGGAGGGCGCCGCCACGCTCACGGCGGGCTCGCAGACGACGATCGAGATAGGCGCTCGGGGGATCGACCGCGTGGAGTTCGGGCGCCCCGAGGGTGGTCCCGTCACGTTCGTGCTCTACCGCATCGTCGCCCGTGTGGCGGGAGTCGCGGGGCCCGGTGCGATCCTCCCCAGCATCTTCGCGACCGAGCCCGGGCCGCCGAAGAGTCCGGGATGGATCAGCGCGCGGCCGGAGCAACCCGATGGCACTACTCCTCGAGAACCAGGGTCCACGAGCTCCCTCCGGGCCGCGCTCGAGTGGGAGCTCGTCGCGTCGCCGGAAGGCGTCTACGACGACGCTGCGCCGGTGCTGCACCAGGTCGCGGCGCACCAGCTGTCGACGGACCCCGCCGCCCCGAAACCGGCAGCCGTCCCCTTCGACGAGGCGTATCTGCTGAACGACGGACGTCCGGTCCTCGTGCCGAGCGAGACCGCGGCCGTCGCGGACGTCCGCCGGCGCTACTACACCGACAAGGGCCTGCAAGAAGGCTGGCGGTCGTGGTGGACGCGATCCGTGGACTGGTTCGGACGGGTGGGCGAGCCCAGTCCGCCGGCTCTCGAACGGCTCGAGGACCACGCTCTTCCTCCCCCGCCCGACATCCTGCACGCCGAGTACGTGCAGGCAGACCTTCCCGCTGAAGACGCGGCGCTTCTCGGCCGGTCATGGCTGGGTCGCGAGTGGTTGTCCGCCCACCCGTCCGCGAACGCCGTCGCCGTCGCGTTCGGGTGGAGTCCGGAGCGCGTCGCGCAGGCGCCCGACGTCGACGGCTTCCGCGTCTACGTGCGCGAGCCCGCGATCGTGACGAGCGCCGGGCCGAACGAGGCGTCGGAGCGGTACGAAGGCGTGGCGTGGGGACCTCCGCGGGCCCAGGTCGGGCCGATCCCCGTTCGCTTCCAGGGCGCGGTCACGAACGTCGCGCCCGGCATCCAGGGCGTGACGGTGACGGCGGTCACCGCCCTGGACGGCACACACGCCGCGTGCGCGACCGACCTCGCGCTCGATTGGGGTGGCGGCCGGCTGATCGGGGGCGTGCTCGCGTCGGGCGGCTCCACCTACCTCGTCGCCGGCAACGGAGACGGCGCGAACGTCTCGATCACCGTCGAGCACACCGCCGGCGCCCCGCCGCAACCGGGGGCGTACGACCTCCTGCCGGGAACCTCTCGCATCGCGACCGTAGTGACGAACCTCGCGCCTCCGCCCCTGGCCGGAGCGGGGATACGCCGGCGAGCCTCGGGGGTGCTCGCCGGGGCGACCGCCCGCCTCGCCGTGCTCGGGCAAGACGGCGGGGCATTCCTCTGCCGGATACCCCCGGACGTGACGCCACCCGCGGCGGGGGATGCAGTCACGTGGTTCCCCGCTTATTCGATCGTCGTGCCGGACACGGGCTTCGGCCCGCAGGCCTCTCCCGCGCGTCCCACGGCGCACGCGCAGGTGACGGTTCGCTCGGTGCGTCGATGGTCTGCCCGTCCGCTCGAGTCTCTCGACGCCTCGCCGGGCCGCCTCACCGCGGTCGA
Organism: Actinomycetota bacterium; assembly: GCA_036258555.1. Classification (GTDB taxonomy): domain Bacteria; phylum Actinomycetota; class CADDZG01; order CADDZG01; family WHSQ01; genus JALZEG01. Next base: position 2,369 of record DATADL010000132.1, read on the forward strand.
CGCCACGCCGCCGCCGGCCCCCTTCTCGTTTGACTTCATCCCGTCCGGGCCGCACTGCGCGCAGGTGGGGACGCGCGCGAACTGGTACGGCGTGTCCTACGTCACGCTGGGCTGGGCGTCGTCACCGCACCTCGAGTACGTCGTGCACCGCGCGCTGGGAGACGCCGTGATGATGCTCGATGCCGAAGTGCACGCCACTGACCCGCACGTGTTCCCGCAATCGAAGTGGCCCCCCGCGCTCTGGGCGGACACGTCCCGGAGGGCTGCCGTGCTGAGCGAGCTGGCAGCCCTTGACGCGGCGCTCGCGACGGCGAACGGCGCGGCGATCCGCTCCGCTTACGCAGGGCTGGGTGCGGGGGCCCAGCAGCTCATCGCCGGTCAGACCGAGGTCGAGGACGCGTTCGTCCCGCTGACGGAGGCTCCGTTGCAGGGGAGCTCGTTCACCGACGAGGTCGACGGAAGGTCGCGCGCCCACTGGTTCTACAGGTTGTCCGCGCGCACCCGGTCCGGGCTCGAGAGCGGCAAATCGCTGGCGACACCTCCGATCTGCTGCCCGGACGTCGTCCCCCCTGCACCCCCGCTCGGCCAGCTCGCGCTCGCGACAGACGGAGCGGTCCGCATCCGGTGGCTGATCTCGCGGGACGGCGACCTATCGCACTACCTCCTGTATCGCACCGA
>DATADL010000133.1:0-2318 GCA_036258555.1 Actinomycetota bacterium
GCGCGGGACGTACATCTACCCGCCGCGGCCCTCGATGCGGATCATCACCGACCTCTTCGCCTACTGCCGCGACCGGCTGCCGCGCTGGAACACGATCTCGATCTCCGGCTACCACATGCGCGAGGCCGGCTGCACGGCCGCTCAGGAGATCGCCTTCACGATCGCCGACGGCATCGCGTACGTGAAGGCGGCGACGGAGGCGGGGCTCGACGTCGACGACTTCGCCCCGAGGCTCTCGTTCTTCTTCGCGTGCCACATGAACTTCTTCGAGGAGGTGGCGAAGTTCCGGGCCGCGCGGAGGCTGTGGGCCAAGGTGATGAAGGAGCGGTTCGGCGCGACGAACCCGAAGTCGATGATGCTGCGCTTCCACACGCAGACCGGCGGCGCGACGCTGACCGCGCAGCAGCCCGAGAACAACGTCGTGCGGACGGCGCTGGAGGCGCTGGCGGCGGTCCTCGGCGGGACGCAGTCCTTGCACACGAACTCGTTCGACGAGGCGCTCGCGCTGCCCAGCGAGAAGGCGGCGACGATCGCGCTCCGGACGCAGCAGGTGATCGGCTACGAGTCCGGCGTGACCGACACGGTCGACCCGATGGCGGGAGCGTGGTTCGTCGAGTCGCTCACGGACGAGCTCGAGGGGCTCGCGACCGAGTACCTCGAGCGCATCGACGCGATGGGCGGCGCGGTCGAGGCCATCGAGTCGGGCTGGGTCAAGAGCGAGATCGAGGACGCGGCGTACCGGATCACGCAGGGCGTCGAGTCCGGCGAGCGCGTGGTCGTCGGCGTGAACAAGTTCGTGGCCGACGCCGAGGAGGACGTCGAGATCCACTCGCTCGACCCCGAGCTCGAACGCCGCCAGGTCGAGCGGACCCGGAAGGTCCGCGCCGAGCGGGACCAGGCGGCGGTCGACGCGGCCCTGAAGTCCCTGGACGAGGCCGCCCGCGGGGACGACAACCTCCTCCACCCGATGCGGGAGGCGCTCGCGGCGTACGCGACGCTCGGCGAGGTGTCGGACGTCCTGCGGGCCGTCTTCGGCGAGTACGAGCCCAAGTCGCTCTGATGGCCGTCGAGAAGGTCGCCGTCGTCGGCGGCACGGGTGACGAGGGCTTCGGCCTCGCCTTCCGGTGGGCCCGCGCGGGGATCGAGGTCGTGATCGGCTCGCGGGACGCGGGCCGGGCCGAGGAGGCGGCGGAGCGACTGCGGGGGCTCGTGCCCGACGCGTTCGTCGCCGGGATGGAGAACTCGGCCGCGGTCGCCTCGTCCGAGCTCGTGATGGTGACCGTCCCCTTCGCCGGCCAGGCGGCGATCTACCGGTCGATCGCCGAGAGCGTGCGCCCGGACTCCGTCGTGATCGACGGGACCGTCCCCGTCGCGGCCGCCGTGGGGGCCAAGGTCATGCACACGCTCGGTGTGTGGGAGGGGTCCGCCGCGCAGCAGGCGGCTGCGTTCCTGCCGAAGGGCACCCGCACGTGCGCGGCGTTCCACTCGCTCGCGGCGGTCGCGTTGAACGACCCCGACTACACGATGGAAGGCGACGTGCTCGTATGTGGGCCGAAGTCGGCGAAGCCGGTCGTGCGGGAGCTGGTCGAGGCGATCCCGGGCCTGCGCTTCGTCGACGCGGGCCCGCTGGAGAACGCGCGCATCGTGGAGCCGATCACGGCGCTGCTGATAGGGATCAACCACCGCTACGAGACGGACCGGAGCGGCATCCGCATCACGGGCATCGCCGCGGCGCGGAGCGACTGACTTCGGGCATTGGTGTGACGCAGTACCGCCCGGTGCAGGAGGACCTCGCCCGCGTAGACGAGGGTTTTCGGCGTTTCCTCACGGGAGCCGCGGCGGTCGTCGTCGCGGGCGGGTTCCTGCCGTGGGAGTACGACGAGCACTTCGGCGACGGGTGGATGCTCGGCATCGAGCTCTCCTCGGTCTGGGTGGTCATGGGCCTGGGCGCGGTGAGCGCCGGGCTAGCGTGGCGCCGGTCCTATCTCGGCGCCGCGACGATCGCGCTCCTGTGCGCGCTGGCGACCTGGCTGTTCGGCGAGTTCGCCACGACGGGCTTCTTCGGCGAGCCGCCCCGGCCGCAGGACAGGGGCGCCGGGGTGTACGTGACGGGGGTCGCCTCCGGCCTCGTCGTCCTCGGCGGGATCGCGGCAAAGGTCGCCACGAGGGACCGCGCGAGTAGGGAGGAGTAGCTACGCCGGGCTCGGACGCTCGCGTTCTGCAGCGACGTTGCGGGCGCGCCCCTGGATAGTGGTATCCCCGTCCCGTGCGCAGAGCGAAGATCGTCGCCACCGTCGGGCCCGCGAGCCGCAGCCGCG
>DATADL010000134.1:0-16622 GCA_036258555.1 Actinomycetota bacterium
CCTTCGTCGCGGGTGGGACCTACGACCCGGAGACCAAGATCGGGCGCTTCTCCGTCACGATGTTCTTCCTGGGGGACGACGCATGGCGCCGGTCCGACGTCGTGCTCACCGAGCGCGCGTACTCCGAAGCGGAGGTCTGCGACGCACTGGAAGCCGCGGGTTTCGAGAAGGCCCGAGCATTCGACGCGCGGGACGACCTGGGTATCGACGAGACGGGCAGGGCCTTCTTCCTGGCGGAGAAGCGGGCCTGAGGGCGACGCTATCCGCCCCCACGTGCTGTCGCGTAGTCATTGCTTCCAGCCCGAGGGTAAGGAAGCGCGGGCGGCTGTCCAGGACTGCATCGCGATGACGCAGGCATGCGGCCTGGAACCGGGAAAGTGGGGTCTCCAGGTCTTGCCTCGCGGCAGCGTCACCAAGCTCTCTCGAATCCGTCCACGTTTTCGGGCGGAAGCGTGGCCTTAGCTTCATGCACCTCAGACGAGCCGGAGGCAACCATCACCCAAAGAACCTCGTCACCCTTCCAGGGTCGTAGGCACTGAAACCAGCCGTCGTCCTCGACCCACGTATCAGTCCATCGACAGCGCCACTCGGTGTCGTCGATGGGAGTTTTCATGGCGAAGTTGCGTGCCGTAGCGGGTCCACGAAGTTCCTCCGTACTGCCCGACTGCCAAGCCTGGATGAACTGGCGCGCAGTTGTCTCGGCGATATCGGTGCCCGGCTCATCAGATGAGCACCCAGCCGCCAGGATCGTGATGGCAACGGCTGCGAGAAGTGTCCGCAAATTCGTCACATCCCGGGGGGGAACTGTCCTTCCATGGAGGTTGTTTCGACGTCGGAGCGGGCTCGCCTTCGAGGTGTGGCGATGACGCGCATCCGTCGGCGACAATGGGGCCGTTCCGAAGGGGGCGTAGCTCAGTTGGTCAGAGCAGGCGACTCATAATCGCCCGGCCGCTGGTTCGAGTCCAGCCGCCCCCACTGCCACTTTCGCGAGTACTCGCGAAACGTAAGTCGGTGCTCGGGCTAGGCGTCGAGCTGGCGAAGAAGACCGGTCAGCGTCCGATACTTGGATCGGGGCAGTGGGGCAAGGAAGGCCTTCTCCGTCTCGAACACCAGTGGAGCCGCCTTCCCCAGCGTCGACCATCCCTTCCGCGTCAGCTCGATCCGCAAGACCCGCGCATCCCCCTCTTCGCGCCGGCGATCAAGTAGGCCGTCTTCCTCCATCCGCTTGCACAACCACGAAGCTGTGGCGGGTGTGACCCCAAGGCCCGCGCTGACGTCGCGCAAAGCGAGGCTGCCCGCCGGTGAGGCGGCAACCTCCATCAGCACGAAGAACTGGGGCCGGGTGATCCCCGCTTGCGCGGTCGCTTCCTCGACCTGCTGAGAGAACCGCGAGGCAGCTCGATACAGCGCGATGGCGACACGACTCGCGTCGGCGTCCCTGTTGGCCCTCGTCATGAGGTCGGAGAACTGCTTGGGGGTTTTCGGCTTCGAGGACATCGGCGTCGTCTCCCGTCCCTTGTCCAGACTCGCTCACCCTAGCTCGTCGGTTAGGACTCAAAGTAAGTACTTGGAAGACGAGATATCTAGCTCGCGGAGCGCTTGGAGACGGCCCTTTCAGGAACGTCGAGAATTCTTAGAACACGAAGGAATAAGTTCGAGCACGAACTAGTTGGGAGCTGATAAGCGACACCCAACGGAAAGCAAGGAGACCCAAGATGCGAGCACTACACGTACCTGCCGCCGGCGCCCAGCCTCAGCTCGGCGAGATCCCCACCCCGTCCCCCACTCCCGGCACGGTTCTCGTGCGGGTAGAGGCTGCCGGACTCAACCCCGTCGACAACGGGATCGCGTCCGGAATGATGTCCGAGATGATCCCTCACGAGTACCCCTTGGTACTGGGTCGTGACGCTGCTGGTGTCGTCGAGGCCGTCGGGGAGGGTGTCGAAGGCATCTCCGAAGGAGACGAGATCCTCGGCCACGTCCTGCTGGCTCCCCCGGTGCAGGCGGGGACGCTTGCGCAGTACGCGGTCCTTCCTGCTGCGGCGGTCGCCCCCAAGCCGGCGGGCCTCGATTTCGTCAGTGCGGCCGCGATCCCGTTGGCAGGAGCTGCTGCGGCTCAGTCGGTTGCAGCCGTGGACCCGCAGGCCGGCCAGACGGTGCTCGTCACCGGTGCAGGCGGAGGTGTGGGGTCGTTCGCCATCCAGCTCCTAGCTGCGCGGGGCGCCACAGTGATCGCCACGGGCAGCCCCGATTCGGTCGACCGGCTCAGCGAGCTCGGTGCCTCGGGCGTTATCGACCGGACGGCCGGCGCCGTAGTCGAGCAAGTCCGTGCCGTTCATCCCGATGGAGTCGACGCGCTGGTCAATCTCGCTCCCGGCTACAACCCGGCAGACGTCCCGGTCGGAGCCGTGCGTCGCGGTGGAAAGATGGCGAGTCTGACCGCGATGCCGGACGAGCAGACCTTGGCTTCGGCCGAGGTCACTGGCACTCAGATCATGGCCGCCGCCGTCCGTGATGTCGTTGCGCCGCTGGCCGAACAAGCCGCTGCCGGAACCCTCGAGGTCAACTTGGACTCCGTCGTGTCTCTGGAGCAGGCTGCCGAGGCGCTCGGCGCCCTCGCCGCCGGCAAAGCGAACGGGAAGATCGTCGTCGAGATCGCGCAGAGCTAGCGCGCTCGCGACGCGCCACCTATCCCAGAAGCCTCACCGTCTGAAACGCAGAGGAGGACCACATGGCAACCGAAGTTGCGAGCAAGGAGACAACAGGACCCCCCGAGGCGCTGCTGCCAGGCCTCGAGCTCGGAACCGTTCATCTCACCGTCTCGAACCTCGAGCGATCGGTGTCCTGGTACGAGCACGTACTAGGGCTCCGCGTCCACGAACGCGGGACCGAGGTCTCCCTTGGTGATGGCAACGAGACCACGCTCGTCCTACACGAGGACCCCGCAGCGAAGCGTCCCGGACGACACGCCGGGCTGTACCACTACGCGCTCCTTTATCCGGACCGTCGTGAGCTGTCGTTCACTCTCCGTCGGCTTGCTGCAGCGAAGGCCCCCCTGCAAGGGATGTCCGATCACGGAACCCACGAGGCGATCTACCTGGCGGATCCCGACGGAATCGGGATCGAGCTTGCGGCGGACCGGCCCCCTGAGCTGTGGCCGGATCTGGGCGAGCTGATCGAGAGCGGACGCGCCTCCTTGCCCCTGGACGTCGAAGATCTCCTGGATGTCACTGCGCAGGACGACGCGACGGCCTCGGTCGCGGAGGGCCTCCGTGTGGGTCATCTGCACTTCCACGTCGGCGACGTCCGGCAGGCACTGGTCTTCTACAGCGACATCCTGGGCTTCGACCGCAAGATGAGCTTCGGAAGCGCAGGCTTCGTGTCGGCCAACGGATACCACCACCACCTCGGGCTCAATGAGTGGCAAGGCAAGGGAGTCGGCCCTCCCCCGTTGCACACAGCCGGGTTGAAGGAATGGACGATCGTCGTCCCCGACGTCGACTCGGTCGAGGCGACACGTCGCCGCTTCACGTCCGCGTCCATCCCCGTGGAGGAACGCGACAACGGCTTCGCCGTGGTCGACCCATGGGGGATGCAGGTAGTAATCGTCGATCGTTAGACAGCAGGACGAAAGGAGACGCAAGTGAAGGTGGAGGGAATCACGTGGCACGCGGTCACCTTGAAAGGTGACGCGTTCGACGAGACGAAGAAGTTGGTCGGTGACGTTCTCGGTCTTTCGCCCATGTTCGAGATGCCGGGGGTCAGTGTCTTCAGCACCGAGAACGGAACTCTGCTCGAGCTCTACACGCCCGAGGGTGTCCCGCCGTATGGCTACAACGGCAACGTCGCATTCGGCTTCAGGGTCGACGACATAGAGGCTGCCTCCCAGGAGCTGGCCGACGCCGGCTATGAGCTGCTCGGCGAGATCACCCGGGTCGAAGAGATGAACTACGCGTACCGGCACTTCAAGGGGCCGGACGGGACGGTCTACGGGCTGAACCAGCAGAAGTGAGGCGGGAGGGTTCGAGCGGAGCTCCGGCCCGGACTCCGCTCATTCCTATCGCCCAACGATTCTCCTCCCCCGAGCGTCCGGCTTGTAGATTCTTCAGCCGTGGGGCGCTTGACCGGCATCCTCCTCGCCGTCTCGATCGTGGTCACCGGATGGATCGATCGACCCGCCGCGGACGCGGCCGCACCGCAACGCCCGAAAGTGGCCTTCGCGACGTTCCTCGGCGGCGCGGACGTGGACGTCGTCAACGACGTAGCGGTGGACCGAGCCGGAAACGTCTACGTCGTCGGCGCGACGCGCTCGGCGGACCTGCCCGCGACCAACGGCCCCCAGGACTCCTACGCCGGCGGCTCGTGCGACTTCGACAAACCGTGCACGGACGGGTTCGTCGCGAAGCTCTCGAGCGACGGGCAAACCCTCGTCTACCTGAGCTATCTCGGCGGCACCGGTGACGACGTCGCGAACGCCGTGGCCGTGGACGCCGAGGGAAACGCGTACGTCACCGGAGGCGCCGGGTCTTACGACTTCCCGGTGACCTCGGGAGCGTTCCAGACCGAACGGGTCGGCGGCGGCCCGGATGTCTTCGTCATGAAGCTCGGACCGTCGGGCTCCTTGATCTACTCCACGTTCATCGGCGGCCAGAGCGGCTGGGGCGACACCGGCCTCGAGATCGCGCTCGACCGAGACGGCAGCGCCGTCGTGACCGGGCGAGCCGAGTCGGCGAACTACCCGACGACTCCCGGCGCCTACAAGACCCGCTGCACGTCGGAGCCGAATGCCATCGCGTGCGACGGCCTCGCCGACGCGTTCGTGACGAAGCTGAACCCGTCGGGAACCGATCTGATCTTCTCGACGTTCCTCGGCGGCGACGAGTTCGACGAGTGGGGGCACGCAGTCGCCGTCGACCGCGACGGAAACGCGTACGTCGCGGGCGACACCGCGTCGGACGACTTCCCGACGACGCCGGGGGCCTTCGACGCGACCGCTCCGTTCGGGATCGCCGCGTTCGTCACGAAGCTGGACTCGACAGGCTCCCGGCTCGTCTACTCGACGATTCTCGCCGGAAGCTCGGCGGAGGCCGCCCTCGGCATCGACGTCGACGAGGAGGGCGCCGCCTACGTCGCGGGATGGACCGAGTCCACCGACTTCCCGACTACCGCGGGGTCCTTCGACCCGCGCTGTGGAGGTCTCGAGCCTCGCAGCGAGTGTGACCACACGGACGGCTTCGTTACGAAGCTCCACCCGTCAGGAGCGTCCCTGGTGTACTCCTCCTATCTCGGTGGCTACGCGTACGACGAGGCTCACGACCTGACCGTGGACTCGGCCGGACGGGCGTGGGTGGTCGGCGGGACCGCTTCGTCGGATTTCCCGCTGGTGCGTCCCGTCCAGTCAAAGCTGCGGAATCGACAGTGCCAGACGACGGATTGCTTCGACGGCTTCCTCGCCCGTGTGGACCGCTCGGGTGACTCGCTCGATCTATCCACGTTCTACGGCGGCCACAGCCTGGACCTCGCAACGTCGGTGGCGGTCCACGAAGGAAGGTCTGCGCACGTGGCGGGGTGGACCCACTCGCCCGGTTTCCCCGTCGCAGACGCCTTCCATCCGCAGATGCAGAGCGCGAAGACCTGTGAGCAACACGTGCCGTTCAACGCGACGTACCGGTGCACGGACGGCTTCCTGCTCGAGATCCGCGACCCGGCCGACCCGGATACCCACCCGCGCCGGGTGGCGTTGAAGTTGCGCCGGCACCTCGCCGCCCGGGGACGCGTCGAGGTCTCCACGGGGTACGCACGCTGCGCCAAGCGCGTCCCCGTCGTCGTCTTCAGGGCAACGGCGGACGAGACGAAGCGGGTTGCCCGCGTGCGGACGAACCGGAAAGGTCGCTACCGGACGAAGCTCCAACATCGCGAGGCGATCTACTTCGTGCGCCTCCCGGAGGTCACGAAGCGCAGCGGCGACGTCTGCCAACGGGCGGAGTCGGTCGTGGAGGCCCATTTCCATCCGACGCCGTGATCGGCGACCTCGTCGCTCACCGAACCCCGCCGCGGGCCAGGATCAGGGGCACCCGGACGATCGGAGCCCTCCACCCCCGAGGCGTGACCCAGGGAGACCTAGGACCGCACCCCGATCCAGCACCGCTCACGTAGCCTCACGTGGTGCAAGAGGTCCTCGTCGCTTTCGTGATGGTCGTCGGCCTCGTCGGCGTCGTCGTCCCGGGCCTCCCCGGGACGCTTCTCATCCTCACCGCCGGCATCGCCTGGGCGGCGTTCGCCGACGCCGGCGGCGGGCCGTGGGTGGTCGCCGGCGTGATGGGTGCGCTCTTCGTCCTCGGCATCGCCGCGAAGTACGTCCTGCCGGGCAGACGGCTGTCCGGAGAGCTGCCGCGCTCGACGATCCTGCGAGGCGCGGTCGGCGCGCTGATCGGGCTCGTCGTCCTGCCCCCGGTCGGACTCCTGATCGGTGGCGTCGCGGGGGTCTACCTCGCCGAGGCTCGCCGTCTAGGCCCCGGTTCCGAGGCGCGCAGGTCGACGGTCGAGGTCTTGAAGGCGATCGGCGTGGGAATCCTGGCGGAGCTGACTGCGGGCATGCTCATGATCGCGGCGTGGATGGCGGGCGTCGCGCTGACGTGACCTAGAACCCCGCCACTATCGATTCCAGGATGCTCCCGCGGCGCACCCGTTGCGGGTGATCGCCTACCGGCACCTCGGCGACGACCTTCTCCTTGGCGAAGGAGATGATCGTGACCAGGTCGCTCCCGCTCATCGACATCCAGCACGTGTTGCGCGGCCCCTCGACCGCCCAGTAGGGCTTCGAGTACCGCGCGTCCTCGACGTAGCGCGCGGCCCCCTTGAACAACTTCGGGGTGAAGGTCTTGCGATCGACGATCGCAGCGTAGTCCGACATGGTCCCGGCGACGCAGAGCTTGTTGCCCCGCGGGTTGATCGCGATCCAGTGGTGCGCGGAGTCCAGGAGGTACTGCTCGCGCGGCATGTCTTCGACCTCGTCCGCGATGGGGAGGTCCACGATCCGCGTGACGACGCCGGTCTCCGGCTCGGGAAGGCCGCCCAGCTCGTAGTCGCCGCCGCCGGTCTCGTCGTTCTTGGCCATGTGGAACTCGACGAACCCGTGGAAGAACGACACCTGGGCGTACATGATCTTCTCGTCCGGCGTGATCGCGACCGGGCGAACGGCGCTGCTCATGTCGGGGTGGCCTGCCTCGGCGAGCTCTTGGCCCATGTCCCAGCGGCGCTCCACCTCGAAGCTCTCGTTGTCGACGATCTGGAGCCAGCGGTCGCCCTTGGTGGTGTCGCCCCCGCTGGAGTCGGAGTCGGCGTCGTCTCCGGGTGTGTAGACGCGGCCGATCGAAGCGTGGAAGATCCGGCTCCCGTCGTCCGAGTAGTTGTTCTCGTGCGGGGTGTCGCCGGACTCGAACGATCGCAGCCGCTGGCCCATCGCGACGCTCTCGCCGCCGGGAAGGGTCTCGTCCACCATGCTGAACTCGATGACCTGTCGCGCGGTGGAGTCCGACACGACCAGGCGCCGGCCGTCGGGCGAGAGCCCCATGTGGTCGGTGCGGTAGCCGTCCATCTCGGCCTCCGCGACGATGCTGTCGGGATCGCCCTCAGTCCCCCCCGCCGCCGCCTTGGCGACGTCGATCCACACCACGTCGCGCAGGCTCGGACGCGAGACCGCGAGGTACTTCCCGTCGAGCGTGGTGAAGGCGTCGTCGACGTACTGGTCGTTGCCCTCGCCGACCCCCTGCTGGATGGCGAGGTAGAACGCCGCACCGGCAGGGTGGCTCGGAGACGGGGTCACCACGTGCTGCAGCTCCTCGTCCAGGTCGGGGACGACGTTGATCGTCGTCAGCACCTCGCGCGTCCGGGCGTCGACGATCGTTGCCGTGCCCTCCCAGTTGTTGCTGACGACCATCACGGTGCGCGTGCCGGAGGGCTCCTGCGCGCTCGAAACCGCGTTCCGGGGCCCCGCGTCCTCTGCGGCCGCCGGCCTCGAGGGCGGGCTCACGCCGAGGGCGAGCGCGGCGGCCAGCACCAGGACCGCGACGATCGGTGGTCTCGACGAGCGCACGACTACCTCCGAGGAAGACGCAGCCGTCTACGCTACCGGACGACCGCTCGTGCGGTACCGCACGCGTACGCGTACGGCCAGCTCACGACGCCGGCCCCTCGTTGATCTCACCGCCAGGCCCCGAGGATGGCGCCGGCCGCCGCCAGCCCCACCGTGTAGTACGCGCCGAACAGCGCGCTGAGGACCGGTGGCTTCTGCTCGTACATCCCGTTCATGAACGTCGACGCCGCCACGAACCCGACGCCTGCGAGCGCCCCTGCGGCCACGCCGTCCGCGACCGTCGGGTCCTCGCCGAACGTCAACAGCACCGCCAGCGCGAGCACGCTCAACAACGACGCGACCGCCCCGAACGCCATCTCGGCCCCCGGGCCCTCGCTCTGGATCTCCTCCGGCGTCTTGCCCATGGCGCGCAGCCAGGTGTCGCGGAACGCGACGCCGTACCAGAGCGCGCCGAGCGCCTGATGCGCGGCGGTCCCCGCCAGCACGGCCAGCCAGTTGACGTCGAGATCCATCCGAACCTCCTCCGCGAGAACGCCAGTGCGTCGAGCATCGACCACGACGATCCCTTCGTCCAGGATCGGGAGGGTCCGGGGCCCCGGGCGACGAAGAGTGGGTATATCGACGTTTTCGCCACCCGAACGCTCCTGGAGGAACGCCGGTGAGAAGGATCGTCTGTCTGATCGGATTGCTCGCCTTGCTGTCGGGCGCGCTGCCGAACGCCGCCGCCGCGCAGGGCCATCGCTCGTTCGACCACACCGTCACCAACCCGGACGACGGCACCGAGATCGCGCTCACGGTGTTCCAGCCGGCGGGGGCGACCGCCGCGGCCCCCGTCCCCGTCGTGCTGCACTCGCACGGATGGGCGGGGAGCCGCGAGACGGATCCCGGAGGCGCCGTCGAGCCGTACCTCGACGCGGGCTTCGGCGTCGTGAGCTTCGACCAGCGCGGCCACGGCGAGAGCGGCGGTCAGGCCCACGTCCAGGACCCGACCCGCGAGACCGAAGACGTCAAGGCCGTCATCGACTACGTCGCGACGCTCGACTGGGTCCGCGTCGAGGCCCCGAACGACCCGGTCCTCGGCGCGATCGGCGGCAGCTACGGCGGCGGGTACCAGACGATGACTTCGCTCGACGAGATCGCGGACGAGGGCAGGACGCGCTTCGACGCGCTCGCGCCGCAGATCACCTGGTACGACCTGCCCGAGAGCCTGGCCCCGCAGAAGGTCGTCCGGACCGCGTGGGTGGCCGCGCTGTACGCCGCGGGGTCGCAGATGGTGCCCCAGCACGTGCACGAGGCGTTCGTGTGGGGGAGCGCGACGGGTCAGTGGCCGGACGGCACGCTGTACGACCAGCCCGCGCCCGGCGCTCCCGACATCGACTCCGTGTTCGCGCAGAACAGCCCGCGCGCGTTCGTCGAGCGGGGGATCCGCATCGACGTCCCGATGCTGCTGCGACAGGGGGCGAGCGACAACCTCTTCGACCTCAACGAGGGGTTGAAGATCTTCGAGCGCGCGCTCACGGACCGGGCGAGGGCGCAGAGCTACTTCGTCTCGTACAACGGCGGTCACGCGCTCCCGAACGCCGTGCCTCCGGGCGAGCCGGCCGACGTCCAGGCCGGCGGCGGCGTCGACGCCTGCACCGACTTCACGAAGACGACGATCGCGTTCTTCGAGCGGGTGTTCTCCGGCAGGTCCACCGCCCGCTTGCTTCCGGCTCGCTACAACTTCACCGCGGTGGACGGCGAGACGTGCCTGCGTCTGCCTGCCCTCGGGAAGGGCAAGAAGGTCGCGGTCGAACCGGCCGGCGGCGCCATCGCGACGACCGCAGCCGCCGGGGCGCCCCTCCAGCTCGAGGTCGCGCAGGGGCCGCTCACGCTCGCCGGCGTCCCCGAGCTCTCGGGCAAGGTGACCTCCGCGGCCCTCGACGGCCGCGCGTTCTTCGGCCTCGCGATCGGGACGACGCCGGCCGACGCCCGCGTGGTCCAGAACAACCTGCTGCCCCTGCGCCGCGCCGTCCCGGTGGCCGACTCCGAGTTCGAGATCGAGCTCCCGGGCGTCGCGGCCGAGGTCGCCGAGGGCGAGAACCTCTACCTCACCGTCACGCCGTTCTCCGACCTGTTCTTCGGGCACGGCTCGCGAGCACCCGGCGCGCTCGTCCTCACGGACGTGTCGCTCGAGCTCCCGGTCCGCGGCTGCCCTGCGAAGGGGAGGGCCTGCCGCTAGCCCGGTTGCTCCCAGCGGATACGGAGCCGCCGGATCACCAGCGTCGACACGAGGTAGACGACCAGCAGGAGCGCCGCGACGGGTAGGACCGCGCCGCCCGCCACGATCGCGCCGGCCGCGATCGACAGCGAGATGTCCGTCGCGGTGCCCAGCGCTCGTCCGATCGCGCTCTCCTCCGGCGGGGGCGGCGGACGGCGTCCCCGGATCGAGACGTCGACGGGTGCGTAGGCGGCTTCGGCCGCGGCCGCGGCTCGCTCGGCCCGCTTCATCCCCGGCTCGGCGAGCTGCTCGCCCGCCATCTCCTGCCGGACGACGTCGCCGATCCGCGAGAGGTCGGCGACCGTCTGCTCGAAGCGCTCCGCCGGGACCTGGACCAGCACGATCGCGGAGCCGTACGCGTCCTGGACGTCGACGACCGACGACGTGAGGAAGCCGCCGACCTTGGGCGACGTCGCGAGGTCGACGACCGCCTGGGCTGCCTCGCTCAGCTGCGCGCGAGCGACCTCCATGTCGACCCGTGCCGACTTCTCCACCGAAGGGGCCGCCGACGCGATCCCGGGTTCCGGGGCGCCGATCGGCTCTTCGACGGTGATGCCGGTGTCGGCGTCGTCTCCTCCGCAGGCGCCGATAGCCAGGGCCGCCAGCACGAGAACGGCCTGTATCCGCCGCAGCCGCATACCCACCCCCTTGCTCGGAGGGCCCCTGCGGCGCTGGAGGATGCCCTACTACTCCTGTAGTACTACTACACCGATAGTAGAGAGCACCGGGCCGAATGTCCAGAGGTGTCCTGCGCTACTCGGGCTGGGGGCCGAGGAGCGGCGCGAGCTGCTCGATCAGCCCGGCCACGTTCGCCATCATGTCGAAGACCGCGTCGGCCTCTGCGCGCTCGGGGTCGAGGCGCGTGAGGAGCTCGATCCCCAGGAACATCGCCGAGATGGCGTACGCCGCCGCACGCGGCGAGACGACGGACTCCATCGTCCCCTTCGCGGGGTTCGCCCGATCGAGCGCACGCTCGACGATAGCGATCCACCGGTCGATCCGGTCGAGGATCTGCCCGCCTAGCTCGGGGTCGGTGGCCGCGGCCATCAGCTGCGTGACCGCGGTGACGGCGCCCGACTCGAGGTCTTCGTCGTGCAGCCGGCGCGCGATCGCCACGAGGTCGTGCAGCGACGCGACGTCTGCGGCAGCGGCCTCGTAGCGCGCGATCTGCTCGTCCGAGGTGCGAGAGAACGCCTCCATGAGCAGCTGCGGGATCGACTGGAAGTGATAGAAGATCAGCGCTTGGTTGAAGCCCCCGCGCTGGGCGATCGCCCGCGCCGTCGTCCCGACGATGCCTTCTTCTCGCAACGTCTCGACTGCGGCGTCCATGATCCGCTGGCGCGTGCCGCCGGCGGCGCGGGCGGTCGATCGGCTCGTGTTCTTCATCTGGGGTCGCGGTCGACCATAACGCCGTCGCACCACGAGCAGTCGGTGTCGGGCTCGTCCACCCAGCGGGCGAACCTGTCGCGACGCTTCGAGACGAACACGAAGAACTTCTCCGCTAACGGCGCGAGGCCCGGGCGGGCCAGGAAGTGCGACACCGCCCGGTACTTCGCCGTCGCCCACAGGCACATGACGAACGCAGCGGGACCGACCCACGCGTTGCCCTCGCCGTCCACGACCACGAGCTCCTTGCCGAGCCACGGGCCGAGCGATGCGTAACGGTTCCGGGCGAGCGGCGAGCCTGCCGGAACGAGCTGGACCGGGAGGAGGCACGGCTGCGTGAGCAACCAGTCACGGCAGCGCCGGCAGAGCGCACACGACTCGTCGTAGAGGATCGTCAAGCTCTGCGTACCGGTCATCGCCCGTCACGCTCCCTGCGACGTCGGCCGCGCTACCGCCTGCGGCGCGATCGGGGGAGGGAGATCGCGCTGCTCGCGGTGGATGCGGATGCGCCAGAAGATCAGCACGTTGACCAGGTGCATGGCCGCCAGCACGATGAGCAGCCCGCCGACGCGGTTGACGAAGAACTGCATCGCGTCGAAGGCGTCGAGCCCGCGGCTCGCCTTCAGGACGTAGAAGGCGTAGCCCAGGTTGAACATGTAGAAGCCGATCACCAGGAGCCTGTTGACCGCGTCGGCGATCGCCGCGCGCTCGCCGAAGACGTCGCGCAGGAAGACCCCGCCGTTGCGGAAGAGGGTCCGGGCGAGGAAAGCCGTCAGACCGATGGCTACCGCCGCGTAGGCGACGTAGACCAGCATCACGTAACCGTTGCCGTTGCCGTCCATCTCTTCCTCCTTCTTGAGCCACTGCTTTAAGCATCTGCTCAAAGCATACGCTCAGGAAGTGGGCCCGTCAAGGGTGGCCCTCGGGGGCGTCGGCTACGCTCGGAACGTCTCAGAGGTCGCTAGCGAGCGAGGTGGTCCCCATCAGCGGAACGTTCGGCATCCCGCGGCCCCCGGCGGCGCGCAACGAGCCGGTCAAGGACTACGCGCCGGGCTCGCCCGAGCGCCGCAGCCTGACCGAACGCCTGAGGGAGATGGCCGACGAGCGGATCGACATCCCGATGGTCATCGGGGGCCGCGAGGTCACGAGCGGCGACATCTACGAGGTCGTGATGCCGCACGACACCAAGCACGTCCTCGGCGACGCGCACCAGGCGACCGCCGCGCACTTCGGGCAGGCCGCCGACGCCGCCCGGGACGCGCACGCCGAGTGGGCCGAGTTGCCGTGGGAGGACCGTGCGGCGATCTTCCTGCGCGCCGCCGACCTGCTCGCGGGCCCGTGGCGGGACACGATCAACGCGTCGACGATGCTCGGCCAGTCGAAGACCGTCCACCAGGCCGAGATCGACGCGGCGTGCGAGCTCATCGACTTCTGGCGGTTCAACGTCGAGTACGCCGCGCGGATCTACGCCGAGCAACCGCTGTCGCCGCCCGGGATGTGGAACCAGTCCGACTACCGGCCGCTCGAGGGTTTCGTCTTCGCGGTGACGCCGTTCAACTTCACGTCGATCGCGGCGAACCTCCCGACCGCTCCCGCGCTGATGGGCAACACGGTCGTGTGGAAGCCGTCCCTGACCCAGGCGCACTCCGCGCACTACACGATGAAGCTCCTCGAGGCCGCGGGTCTCCCGCCCGGCGTCGTCAACATGATCCACGGCCCCGGACCCGAGATCGGAGAGGCGGCGCTCTCCCACGAGGAGCTGGCCGGCATCCACTTCACCGGGTCCACGCCGACGTTCAACTGGATGTGGAAGAAGGTCGGCGCCAACGTCGAGCGCTACCGTCACTACCCGCGCATCGTCGGCGAGACCGGGGGCAAGGACTTCATCGTCGCCCACCCGTCGGCCTCGGTGGACGCTCTTGCGACCGCGATCGTGCGCGGAGGCTTCGAGTACCAGGGACAGAAGTGCTCCGCCGTATCGCGCGTCTACGTCGCGTCGAACCTGTGGGACGGGCTGCGCGAACGTCTCGCCGACGAGGTGCCGGAGATCCCGATGGGCGACGTGACCGACTTCGGCAACTTCATGGGCGCGGTCATCGACGACCGCGCGTTCGAGAAGCACGAGAGCGCGCTGCAGGAGGCGCGGTCTAGCGCGGACCTCGAGGTCGTGGCCGGGGGCGACGCCGACGGCTCGACCGGCTACTTCGTCCGTCCGACCGTCGTGCGGACGACCGACCCGGCCACGCGGCTGCTCCGCGAGGAGCTGTTCGGCCCGATCGTGACGGTGTACGTGTATCCGGAGGGGGAGTGGGACGAGACCCTCGACCTCGTCGACTCGACGAGCCCCTACGGTCTGACCGGCTCGGTGTTCGCCGCCGAGGAAGGCGCGATCGTCCAGGCGAAGCGGCGCCTGCGGTTCGCCGCGGGCAACTTCTACGTGAACGACAAGCCGACGGGCGCGGTCGTGGGGCAGCAGCCGTTCGGGGGCGCGCGGCGGTCGGGGACGAACGACAAGGCGGGGTCGATCTGGAACCTGGTCCGCTGGGTGAGCCCTCGCTCCATCAAGGAGACGTTCGTGCCCCCGACCGACTACCGCTACCCGTTCATGGACTCGGAGAGGACCGGCCCCTAGGAGGCGTCTTCAGCGGGGCGGTGCGAGCAACCCGTACAGCAGCGAGTCGCGGCGGCCTTCGCTCGTTCGGAGATGGCCACGGAGGTGGCCCTCCCTCTGGAAGCCCAGCTCCTCGGCGACGCGCTGGGACGGGACGTTGGCCGGGTCGCACGTGAGCTCGATCCTCTCCAGACCGAGGTCGCCGAACGCCCAGTCGACAAGCAGGCGACCTGCGCGGCGCGCGATCCCGCGGTTGCGGAAGGAGCGCGCGGTCCAGTAGCCGAGCGCAGCCGACCCGTTGTCCCAGTCGATCGGCGCCAGGGCGACGCCACCGGCGAGCGCCCCGTCTCCCTGAGCCACGACCGCTAGGTGCGCTCCTCTGTGCGTGTCGCGCTGCTCCTCGGCGAAGCGCAGGAACGCCGCCGCGTCGTCGTCCGTGTACGGCCACGGGATGGTGAGGACCCAGCGCGACACCTCGCGGTCCTGCAGCTCGGTGACGAGCGACCCGGCGTCGCGCTCCTCCCACGGCCGGACCGAGACGACCGGGTCGTCGAGGCGGGCGTCGAGCGCGGGCCGGCCGCCGGAAGGAGTGACGGTCAGCGGACCCGGAAGTCCACGAGGTTGACGCCGTGCTCCCACGAAGTCTCCCGCTCGATCCAGTTGTCGGCCCGGGACAGGGCGCGGTAGCGGCCCTTCGGAAGCTGCGCGCGAACCGCCCAGCTCCACTCGTCGGTCCCCTTCGCCTGGGACCACAGCGGCTCCTCGCACGGCTTGCGCACGAACTTCTTCTTGCCGGGGCTCCACCACTCGCAGCCGTCGCCGGCGGCGCGCGCCAGCGCGACGTCGACGACCTCGACCCACTCGCGCGACGCCGCGGTCCCCTCGACGTGGGTCAGGTCCCTCGACCGCACGGTCGCCCCGTTCGCCGGGGACGTGATCTCCGAGCGCGGGTCCGGCGCCTCGGGGCGTCCGACCTGACCCTCGGGCAGCATCAGGCGCCAGTCCGCCGGAGGCGGGCTGCACGTGTCGCCGTACGCGTCGACCGGCATCAGCACCGTCATGTCGATCGCCTCGGCCCCGGGGTGCTCGTGCGCGAACGCGGCCTCGAGCCCGAGCACGTCGAGGTTGCTGATGCAGTGGAGGTGCGTACCGGGGTCGCCGACGAAGTGCGTGTAGAAGCCGTTCATCACGTCGTGCTCCGGATGCTTCAGATCGGAGAGCGGGTCCACCCCGCCCTGGCTGCCGACGTGCCGCAGGCCGAGGCAGTGGCCGAACTCCTGCGCGGTGACGTTGTACATGTCCGCGTACGAGAAGCTCATGATCTCGAGCTTCGACATGCGCACGATGCAAGGGTCGAGTCGCACGGCAGTGCCGAGGGCTCCACCCTCGCTCTCGTCGGTGACGACGAGGATGTCGGGGTTCGTGAGGACTTCGGGCGGGACGTCGTCGCGCCCTGCGACGTATACGTCGACCTGATACGCGGCTCGAAGCCAGTCAGCACCCAGCGTCTCGATCGCCTCGTCCCACGCCGCGATCGCCTGCTCGATCGCGTCGAGGTAGCTGTTGAACGGCGTGAGCTCGGCGGGGTCGTTGCCGGCGAGGATGCCGCCGTCCGCGTTGAAGAGCTGACCGTGGTTCGGCGGGATCACGAGCACGGACAGGTGGGCGTCCTCCCACCACACCAGCGCCGGGAGCTCGTAGTAGCCGTCCTCGTGATCCGCCCGCGAGGTGCCCGGCAGCACGACGGCGAGCAGCAGGGCGGACAGCGCCACGCGCGCGAAAGACCGGAGCATCCGGCAAGGATTCGGCGGGCCTGGTTGCTCTCCTGCCGGAGTTGCCCGGAGTTGCCTTCCCGTTGACCGCCGGGGCCGGGCGCGCGCTCGTGATGCGCGAGCATGCCCGGATGACCGCCGATCTGGGATTCGAGCACCGGTACGAGGCCGGCGCCGGCGGCGCGACGTTGTTGCTCCTGCACGGCACCGGCGGCGACGAGAACGACCTGATCCCGTTGGGCCGCGCGGTCGCTCCCGGCGCGGCCCTGCTGAGCCCGCGGGGGCAGGTGGTCGAGAACGGCATGCCGCGCTTCTTCCGGCGTCTCGCGATGGGGGTGTTCGACACCGAGGACCTGAAGCGCCGGACGGCCGACCTCGCGGCGTTCGTCGACGCGGCCGCGGCCCACTACGGGATCGATCTCTCCCGCGCCGCCGTGCTCGGCTACTCGAACGGGGCGAACATCGGCGCGAGCCTGCTGCTGTCCCGGCCGGGATCGA
>DATADL010000135.1:0-2412 GCA_036258555.1 Actinomycetota bacterium
ATCAGGTCGTCCACGTGCTCTATCCCGACCGACAGGCGGACCAGGGCCCCCGGCACCTCCATCCCCGACCCCTCGAGGCTCGCGTGCGTCATCTTCCCCGGGTGCTCGATCAGGGACTCGACGCCGCCCAGGCTCTCGCCGAGCCAGAACAGCCTCGTCGACTCGCAGATCCTCAGCGCCTCCTCCTCCGACGCCGCCTCGAACGAGACCATGCCCCCGTACAGCGGCTCGCCCGCGGCCGCCATCTGCCGCGCCGCGACGTCGTGGCCCGGGAAGTCCTCGAAGCCCGGCCAGTAGACCCGGCGGACCTTGTCGTGCGTCCGCAGCCACGACGCGATCGCGGCGGCGTTGGCCGAGTGGGCCCTCATCCGGAGCGCGAGCGTCTTGAGCCCCCGCAGCAACAGCCAGCTGTCGAAGGGGCCCGGCACCGCGCCGGTTGCGTTCTGGAGGAACTCGAGGCGTTGCGCGAGCTCGTCGTCGTCCGTCGAGACCGTCCCCATCAACAGGTCGGAGTGCCCGCCGAGGTACTTGGTCGCCGAGTACACGACCGCGTCGGCGCCGAGCTTCAGCGGCTGCTGCAGGTACGGCGTGGCGAACGTGTTGTCTACGACGACCGTGGCGCCCGCCTCGTGCGCGACCTCGGCCAGCATCGCGATGTCGAGGACCTTCAGCAGCGGGTTCGTGGGGGACTCCGCGATCAGCATCGCCGCTCCGCCGGCGCAAGCCTCCTCGACCGCAGAGCGGTCGGTCATGTCGCACGCCGTGTACTGCAGACCGAGCGACGAGAAAACCTTGTCGAACAGCCGGTACGTCCCCCCGTAGACGTCGTCAGGAATCACGACGCGGTCCCCCGCGTTGCACGTAAGAGCGAGGGTCGTCAGCGCGGCCATGCCCGACGCGAACGCGACCGTGTGGTCGGCTTGCTCCAAAGCGGACAAACACGTCGCAAGCGCCCGGCGGGTCGGGTTGTCGGTCCGGGAGTACTCGAATCCCTTGTGCTTCGCTACAGCTTCCTGGACGTAGGTCGATGTTTGATAGATGGGGACTACCGCAGCTCCCGTGGTCGGGTCTGGGTCCTGACCTGCGTGGATTGCGTATGTCTCGAAGCGCATAGGGTCTGATGGCATTGCTTCTCCGCAGAGGGGGCGAGTGAACTGGGCGACCTGGATACCACGGGCCGGGGCAAGGCTCGTGTTGCGATAGCAGGACAGTGGCGCAAGGACGCGGGCAAGTTCCCGCTCCTCTACGCGCGTGCGGTCCAGCTCGCCGGTGGGTCGCCCTTCGTCCTGTCGACGTTCGAGATGCCCGCGACCGAAGAGGTCCCCGACGACGTCCCCCTCGTGACGGGCATCGACCCGTACGACCCCTCGGGCCTCGACGACGCCGACGCGCTCCTGCTTCCGGGTGGCGGCGACATCGACCCCGAGTGGTACGGCTGCGAGCGCCACCCGCGCACGCACGGCGTCAGCCACCGCAGGGACCGCTTCGAGCTCACCCTGCTCGCCGAGGCGCTCGAGCGCGACATGCCCCTGCTCGCGATCTGCCACGGGATGCAGCTGCTGAACGTCCACCTCGGCGGGACCCTGGACCAGCACCTCGCGGACCGGCCCAACCGGCTGCAGCACGACCGCGACATGCCCCGAGCCGAGCCGGCGCACGGTCTCCGGACGACGCCGGACGGTCCCCTCGCGCACATCACGGGCGCCGTCGAGCTCCCCGTCAACTCGCACCACCACCAGGGGCTCGACCGCGTCGCGGACGGCCTCGTGGAGATCGCGTGGGCCGAGGACGGCGTGCTCGAGGGCGTCTACGGACCCGACTACACGTGGGTCGTCGGCGTCCAGTGGCACCCCGAGGCCATGGCGCCGGTGGACCCGCGCCAGCGCTCGCTCTTCGAGCACTTCGTCGGGGCCGCCGAGGCCGCGACGCGCCGGGACACCGCGCGCATCTCCGCGCAGAGCGCGTAACGCTCAGTCCAGCGGGATCCCCATCAGCGACGCGACGTCGCCCGCGCCCGAGGAGTACGAGAACCTCTCCGCCACGACCGGCGCGTCCGACCGGACGAGCACCGAGTAAGCCCGGCCCCCGGTCAGCTCGCCCAGCGGCACCCGCAGCCGCGCGCCCGCCGGGATCCGGAGGTCCGCGAGCTCGCGCGGCCGCCGGGCCGCACCGTCCGTCCGCAGCAGCGTGAGCGAGACGCGCGCCTCGGAAGCGCTCGTGTTCAAGAGGACGGCCGCGTCGGCGTCGGGGCGCGACGTGGCGGGGCCGAGGAGCCACTGCGTCGCCGGACGGGACGCGCCGATCTCCGACGCGGTCCCGTCCACCTCAGCGGTCGCGTAGAAGACCGTCCGCTCGACCACGATCGGGACGCCGTTCACGGAGCCGACGATCGCCCCCGCGCCCCCGCGCTCG
>DATADL010000136.1:0-5989 GCA_036258555.1 Actinomycetota bacterium
CGCGAGGTCGCTCCAGGTGAACGCATCGTCGTGTCGGGCACGGCATGGGCAGACGGATGTGCGGAACCTCGGGAAGGCGGCTGCGGCCGCGACGAGCGACGTGTGCCCTCCGCGCTCGCCGACATCGAGGTGACCTTGATCCCCACGGCTGGCGCGAGCCCGTCGATCGTGCTGGGTTCGATCGATGCAGGTGTGAACTACGCGTTCGAGCTCGAGGCGGTCGTGCCGAGGTCGACACCACCGGGTCGATACACGATCGAAGCGCGGTCGGGCGACGCCGTGAGCGAGCCCCCGGTTCGGTTAGTGGTGACGGACTGACACCGAACCACGCGTCACAGGGTGCCCCCAACGGGATTCGAACCCGTGCCTCCACCCGAGAAGGTGGCGACCTCGGCCGCTAGTCCATGGGGGTCGGACGATCATAGAGGGGTCAGTCGAGCACGAGCGTGAAGACGTGCGCCGTCACGGCGGTGACCGGGCTCCGCGACGCGAACCACACGCCGTGGCCGCGCGTCAGGTCCGTCGGAGGGACCCCGGTGTCTCCGTAGTCCTGCAGGAAGAAGACGTCGAACCGGCCGGCGTCCTTCCACGTGCCCACCGCCATGGCCCCCGGGAGCGCGTGGCATTGCGGCCCGTACAGCGCCGGGTCCGGCGGTTGCGCCGCCGACCTGTAGAAGCCGCACATCCCGTAGGCCGCGTCGACCGGATCGACCGGCCCCCTCACCGTGAGCAGTGAGAACGCCACCCCACGGCTTCCGCCCTCGAACGTGTCGCCGGCCGAGAAGTAAGACGGTCCGCCGAGATGCGACACGTGCACGGCCGGCGTCTTCAGGTCTACGGGGGCCGGCGCGGCCGGGACGATGCGCCGCCTGCCCTCGAGGCCGCGGAGGACGAGCTCGACCCGCACAGGCTCCCCGTCCGCGATCAAGACGAGGCGGTAGTCGCCGGGTGCGAGCGTTCCGCTCGCCGGACCTTCGCCTCGCCCCAGCACGGACGGCTGCTGGAAGTTGACGACCTTGCCCGCGGGGTCGCATCCCGCGCCGGCGCATTCGGAGTAGCGCCCCGAGAAGAGGGCCCTCCCGGAGTCGACGAGCCCCCCTTCGACCGGCGCCGGTGGGACCAGCGCGACGCCGACGACGCGCCCCCGCCCCTCGATACGGACCGATCGATTCGGTCCCTCCTCGCGGTACGGCCGGACCCTCAGGTCGAACGTCGCTTCCTCCGGGATCCGAACCCGGGCCATCGCCGGCTCGGACCCCTCGATCACGTTGACCCGGCCGAGCGTCACCGGCGCCGCCCGCATGCGCGCGCCGGCGTCCGCGGCCGGCGCCGCTGTGACCGCCGGAGCGGCCAGGACCGCTGCGACTGCGACGGCTACGTTCGTTCGGATCCTCACGGTGACTCCTCGAACGGCTGGCGATAGCTCGGTTCGGCGCCGGGGGGCCTCCCCCTGCGGATAGGCCCGAAGACACGACGGCCCCCCGCGGGAAGCGGGGGGCCGCCGCTTACTTCGTCAGCCCGTCAGAGCGGGTCGCAGTCGAGCGGTATGGCAACTCCTGCAGCGGCTCCCGGCGGCCCGCCGGTGGCCACGCCTATCGCCGTGACCGTCCACACTCCGGGCAGGCACGGGAAGTTCACGTCGGCCGAGGCGTCGCTGGCGTTCATCTTCACGTCCTGCTCGCACCTAACGGGAGCGCCGTTGTAGTGCAGACAGACGACGACGCCGATCGAAGGCCTGCGCGTGCTGCAGCTGTAGCCCCCGCTCGCCGTGACCGAGTGGTCGTTCGGTCCGGCGAACGGTCCACTGACCCACGGCCCGCAAGTGAGGTCGACGACGTCGTCGATCTCCTGCGCGGTCGCGGTGGGCCCTGCGGACAGGACGAGCGCGACGGCCGCGGCGAGCCCCAGCGCAGCGCGCCGGCGGCCGCTCGGACCACCGGCCTTCCGCGTCACGGTCATGGACATGGGTCCATCGCCGCGATGCCCGTGGCGTACAGCGCCGTCGCAGTGACACACGTGCTTGGCACCACCCCGATCGGGACGTCGACCGTGCCGACACACGCGGCCAGCGGTCCGACGAGCCCGCCGTTGCAGCCGCCGAGCTCGCTACCGTCCTCGCTGTTGTAGACGGTGCACGAGACCTGCGTGGCGAACGCAGGGCCCTCGGCGTGCGCCGACGCCTTGATCACGAACCTGATCTCCTCGAGGTTCGTGGTGGCCCCGGCTACGACCGAGCACTCCGCCGTCAGCGTCCACGGCACCGGCCCGTCGGCCGTGGCTACTCCGGCGTCCGCTACGGCTCGCGCGGGAGACGCCGTCAATAGGAGCACGCCAAGAACCGACGCCGCGAAGATCGCGCGCGTAGAACGTTTCGAGTACATCCCCACCTCCTGTGTAGTCCCACCCAGCGAAACAGTCCAAGCAATAAACCCAGATTTGCTTGCTTTGTCAAGAGTTGGGTGGTCCTTGCCGCGGAGGTGCCCTAAATGGCCGGGACCTCGCCCCTTATCCCCCCGAGCGACTCGACGATCGCCTTCAGCCGCTCCCGGTACTCGGGCGCCTGGGCCCCCTTGAGCGCCATGACGATCCCGTCCTCGCCGGACTCGAAGTAGTAGCCCCTGCGCGTGTCCACGATCTCGAAGCCGAACTTCGGATAGATGGTGTAGCCGGCGACGTTGCCGACCCTGAACTCGAGGTAGAAGGTCTCGACGCCCCGGGCGATGGCGTCCATCATCAGCGCGCAGAGCAGGCGGGTTCCCACCTGGCGGCGGTGGAACGCGGGCGTCACGGCCGCGCTCAGCAGATGCGCCGCGTTGTCGGCCGTGAACGTCATCCCTCCGTAGCCGATCACCTCGCCTTCGTGCTCGGCGACGAAGTACGAGCGGTTCGGCTTCGACAGCTCCTGCAGGAACAGCGC
Organism: Actinomycetota bacterium; assembly: GCA_036258555.1. Classification (GTDB taxonomy): domain Bacteria; phylum Actinomycetota; class CADDZG01; order CADDZG01; family WHSQ01; genus JALZEG01. Next base: position 2,918 of record DATADL010000136.1, read on the forward strand.
GGTGCTCCACGGACGCGCGAACACGTCCGCTTCGATCGCGATCACGTCGTTCAGGTGCCTGCGGCGCAGCCTGAGGATCTCGACGTCCACGAGCGACGACTTCCTCGTCGGAGCGCTCACCCGGGCCTCTCCCCCGGACGACCGCGCACGACGACCTCGGCCCCCGGCAGGTCGCAGACGACCGCGGCCGCGTACCCGGGCCCGGCGTCCACAGCGGTCAGCGTCCAGGCGCGCGCCGCGGCCGGGTCTCCGTCCAGCGCGACGAGCGCGGGGGCCGCCGGCGGCACCGCCACCTCGACGCGGCCGAGGCCGAACGAGACGCCCTGCCCCACCGCCTTCACGAACGCCTCCTTCGCCGTCCAGCAGCCGTAGAACCCGCGCGCCAGATCCGCGTCGGAGAGGCGGTCGAGCGCCTCGTTCTCCGCGTCCGTGAAGAACCGCCGCGCCAGGGCTCGCATCTCGACACCGGGCCGCATCGCCTCCACGTCGACGCCCACCCGCCCCGCCGGCGCCACGGCGACGAGCGCCAGGTCACCGGCATGCGACACGTTGAACGCCAGCCCCGCGACCTCAGGCTTGCCCTGCGGCCCGTAGGAGAACGTCACCGACTCGGGCGCGACGTCCAGGTAACGGCCGGCGAGCCGGCGGAGCACGCCGCGCGTCACCACGAACGCCTGCCGATGGGGCGCGAAACGGAACCGCCCCGCGCGCTCGGCCTCGTCCGCGGACAGCAGGCGCGCGAGGTCGTCGTAGGGACGGCGCACGCCGATCGTCCAGACCTCGACGCGGCCGGGTTCCGGCGTCGATTCGTCCCGTTTCCCGGGACGAGACGACGTGAGAAGAGGGAGGGCCGGCGTCACGCGTGCCTCCTCTGCACCGGGAGCAGGTCGTGGAACACCGCGCGCAGGATGAGATCGCGGGACTCCTCGACGAAGAAGTGCCCGCCCGGCACCATCCGCAGCTTGAAGTCACCGGTCGTGTGCTCGGCCCACGGCTCTAGCTTCGGCCGTCCCGTCACCTCGTCGCCGAGCCCGCCGAACACCGACATCGGGCAGTCGAGCGGAGGCTCCGGTGGGCACACGTAGGTCTCCGCGATCGCGAAGTCGGCCCGCAGCGCCGGGAGCAACAGCTCCATCAGCTCCTCGTTCGCGAGCAGCTCGTCCGGGGTGCCCTCCAGCTTGCGCAAGCCCTCGTAGAACTCCTCGTCGGGGCCGTCGTGGATGTCCGGAAGCTCCTTCGGCAGGTGGGGGGCGCGGTGCGCCGACAGGAACAGGTGCTCGGGCAGCGTGTGGCCGCGGCGGCGCAGCTCTCGTGCGAGCTCGAACGAGATCAGCGCGCCGAGGCTGTGGCCGAAGAACGCGAACGGAGCGTCGAAACGGTCCTCGAGCACGGTGGCGAGCTCCTCGACCAGCGGGAAGACGCTGCGGTACGGCTCCTCCTTCAGCCGCCACTCGCGGCCCGGCAGCTGGATCGCCTGCACCTCGACGTCCGGGGGCAGCACGTCGCTCCACGTCCGGTAGGTCGCGGAGCTACCACCGGCGTAGGGGAAGCAGAACAGCCGCAGGCGCGGGTCGGGGTTCGGCCTCGGCACGACCGTCCAACGGTCCGCGGTCACGACGACCTCGCCGCGCTCACGATCTCCGCGAGGCGCGCGTCGAAGAGGTCCGCCAGCCGGTCGACCGACGACTGGTCGTGCCGGTTGCGGCTGAACGTCCACTGCATCTGCAGCCGCCCGCGCGCGACCGACGCGTTCACCTCGAGGAGGTGCGCACGCGGCATCGCGGGGCTCATCGTCGGGCCCGTCTCGGTGAACGTCGGCGCGAACGTCCCCTCGGCGTACGCCGAGTCGATCCTGCCGAAGTAGTTGAAGGCGATCTCCGCCTGCGGGACGTCCGCGAGGCGACCCCCCTCGTGCGTCATGTACCGGAGCGGCAGGTAGCCGAACCCCTTGTTCGGGATGCCCGCGAGCGCCGCCTTCGTGCGCTCGAGGTGCGCCCGCACCCCTTCCGCCGGGTCGAGCTCCACGTAGAACGGGTACAGCGTCGTGAACCACCCGACGGTCGCGAACAGGTTCGCGCCCTCGAAGACCTCGTCTCGTCCGTGGCCCTCGACGTTGACGAGCAGCCCCCGGGACCCCTTCCACTCCTGGACGGCGCCCGCCAGCGCCGTCATGAACACGTCCATGATCTGCGTCCCCAGCGCCGCGGGCGCCTCGTGGAGCAACGCGGACGTGAGGTCCGTCCCCGCGGGGCGGTGGACGGTGACCGCCGACGCGACGTCGTTCGGGCCCGACTCGCGGTCCACCGGCAGCGGCTCGAGGTGCGGGGGCGCCACGGTCATCCAGTAGTCGAGCTCGCGCAGCAACAGCGGCGAGCGCGCGTACTCCTCCATCTTCTGCGCCCACGCCTTGAACGACGTCGACTTGGGCGGGAGCTTGGCCTCGCCCTTGTGCTGGAGGCTGCGGCACACGTCGTGGAGGTCCTCGATCAGTATCGGCCACGAGACCGCGTCGACGCCGAGATGGTGCACGACCAGCAGCAACCCGGGGACGTGCGGAGGCGAGCGGTCGAACATCGCGACGCGCAGCAGGGGGCCGGTCGCCAGGTCGATGCTGCGCTGGACGCGCTCCGCGTGCGCGAGGAAGGCCGCGGCCTCCTCCTCGCGCGAGAGCCCGCGCAGGTCGATCCGCTCGAACGGGACTTCCTCGGGGACGCCTCCGACGTACTGGCGCCACTCGTCCCCGTCCCGCGTGTAGCGGGCGCGCAGGACGTCGTGCTGGGCGAGAACGAGCCCGGTCGCCTCGCGCACGACGTCCTCGGTGAGGTCGGGGTCCAGGTCGACGGCCATGGCCTGGTTGAAGTGGTTCGGCTCCGGTGGATCCTGGGCGAAGAACCACCGCTGGATCGGTGTCAGCGGTACCGGTCCGGTCACCAGCCCCTGCTCGGGCCTGAACGAGTCGTGGTGCTCGTCGAGCAGGCACAGGTCGTAGATCGTCTGCGCCTGGAACATCTGCTTCGCCGTCAGGTGGATGCCCTTCTCCGCGGCGCGCGCGACGATCTGGATGATCAGTAT
>DATADL010000137.1:0-13098 GCA_036258555.1 Actinomycetota bacterium
GCCGCGCCCTCGGCGCGGAGCCATTCGTCCAGCCACGCGGAGCCGGCGCGTCCGGGCCAGTCGACGCCCGCGATGCCGGCGGCGACGATCCGGTGCGAGGCCCTCTCGGGATCGAGCCACCGGCCGTGCGGATCGACGAGCGCCTGCTCGCCGTCGCGGAAGAACGCGTTGACGACCCGAGAGATCCCGATCTTCCCCGTGCGGAGCACGAAGTCGGGCCGGCGGGAGTCCGCCCATCCGCTGCGAAGCAGTGCCTCGTACGTCGATATCGCATGCGGTCCGGACCGCAGCCCCGACGCCGGCTCCGCCAGGACCGGCCACCCCGCGGCCGCAGCGAGCGCGCGGATGCCCGCGACGTCGACCTCGCCCGCCCCCGCGAGGACCAACCCACGCTCGACGGAGGCCACCTTCTCGGCGAGCCACTCCGCGTCGGAGGGGTTCGAGACACGGGAGGCGCGCGACACCTCGGTCCACGGCCGTCCGTCCTCCCTTCCGTCGAGACCCTCGACGACGTCGTCGGCGGGTGACGAAGTGAGCGGCTCGCGGAAGCACACGTTCAGGTGGACGGGTCCGGGCGGTCGCCCCGTCGCCTCGGCGAAGGCGCGACAGGCCACCGATCGCCAGTAGCGCGACAGCGGCCGGCGCTCGTCGGGGACGCCGGTCTCGCAGAACCACCTCACCGCGTCCCCGTAGACCTTGACCTGGTCGATCGTCTGGTTGGCCGCGGTGCCCCGCAGCTCGGGCGGCCGGTCCGCGGTCACGACGACCATCGGCACGGCGTCGTTGGACGCCTCCGTGATGGCGGGGAGGAAGTTGGCTGCCGCGGTCCCCGACGTCGACACGACGACGGCGGGCACGCCCGAGGCGCGCGCTATCCCGACCGCGAGGAACCCCGACGACCGCTCGTCGATCGACACGTGGACGCGCAGGCGTTCGTCCGACGTCGCGGCGACCGCAAGAGGGGTGGAGCGCGAGCCCGGCGATAGGCACACGTGCCTCACGCCGCAGCGGTAGAGGTCGTCGAGCAGGCAGAACGCGGCCGCGTCCCCGGCGCTGCGCGGCTTCACGACGCCGCGTCCCAGCGGGCGGCCCACTCGGCGCCGTGGGGCGAGCCGGTGGTCTCGAAGCGCGCGAGCTCGCCCTCCGCGACGTCGGGACGCCGGACCTCGATCGACCCTTCGACCGGCACGAGCGGGTCGGCCACGACGTCGCCCTCCAGCAGCGACATGGTGCCGAGACCGCACGCGTAGGGCAGCTCGGGCAGGGCCGCGGCGAGCGCGACCCCCGCGGCCAGCCCGACCGACGTCTCCACCGCCGACGACACGACCGCGGGCAGCCCGGCGGCCTCCGCGACCTCGAGACATCGCCACACGCCGCCGAGAGGCTGCACCTTGAGCACGACGACGTCTGCCGCCTCGAGTCCCTTGACGCGCAGCGGCTCGTCGGCGGTGCGCACGGACTCGTCGGCGGCGAGCGGGACGTCGATGCGCCGGCGGAGCTCGGCCATCTCCTCGAGCGTCGCCACGGGCTGCTCGACGTACTCGAGGTCGTAGCGGTCGAGCACCGCGATCCGCTGCGCGGCGGTGTCCACGTCCCACGCGCCGTTGACGTCGATGCGGAGGCGTCCGCGGGGGCCGAGCGCGTCGCGCACCGCCTCGACGCGCGCCTCGTCGTCGCCCTCGGCGACCTTGACCTTCGCGGTCGTGCATCCGGACGCGAGCGTCATCTCGTGCGCCCGTTCCGGCGACACGGCGGGGACGATCGCGTTGACGGGGACCGTGGCGCGCACCGGCGCGGGCCATGGCTTGGTCGCACCCTCGACGGCCGCGGCGCGCCACGCTTTCGTGACAGGAGCCGCGTAGTCGGGGAACGGCGAGAACTCGCCCCATCCCTGGGGGCCGTGCACGAGCACGCCGGATCGCTCGGTGACGCGGCGAAAAGGGACGCGGAGCGGGATGCGGAACGTGCGCACTGTCAGTCCCACAGCACCGCCGCCGTCGCCGCGCCGAACACGAGATGGACGAGCGCGGTCATGCCCAGCGCGGTAACGAGCTCGCGGCCCTCCGCGCGGTCGACCCTGGCGACGACCGGGATCGCGCCCGCCAGAGGGACCACGAGGTACGCGGTCCGGAACCCGTATCCGAACGCAAGGGCGATCGCGAGCGCTCCGCCGATTGCACCGAGCGCGAGCACGGCGAACAAGCGCCGCGTCGCACGCGGTCCCAGCCGCACGGCGAGCGTGCGCTTGCCCGTCGCCGCGTCCGTCTCGACGTCCCGCAGGTTGTTCACGACGAGGATCGCCGCCGCCATCATCCCGACCGGTATCGAGATCCACCCGCTCAGCGACGAGATCGCCTCGGATTGCACGTAGGCGGTGCCGATCGTGGCTACCGGGCCGAAGAACACGAACACGAAGACCTCGCCGAGGCCGGCGGACGCATAGGGCCGCGGGCCACCGCTGTACGCGAGCGCCGCGGCGATCGACGCGGCTCCGACGAGCAGCAGCTCCGGCCCGACCGCGGCCGTCAGAGCGAGCCCGGCGGCGGCGGCGACGGCGAGCGCCAGCGCGATCGCGATCTTCATCTGCGACGGCCGGACGAGCCCGGACGCGACGGCGCGGCGCGGCCCGACGCGGTCCGGCGTGTCGACGCCGCGCACGCCGTCGAAGTAGTCGTTGGCGTAGTTCACCGCGACCTGCAGCGCGAGCGCCACGACGAGCGCGCCGGCGAAACGCCACGCGGCAAAGACACCGCCGGCGGCCGTGCCGGCGAGGACGGGGACGAGCGCGGCCGGGAGCGTGCGGGGCCGTGCCGCCTCGACCCAGACGCGGATCACGTTCGGCGGTCCCGCCGAGGCGGCCCCGGCATCACGTTCGGCGGTCCCGCCGAGGCGGCCCCGGCATCGACTAGGGGCGCTTCGGGAACTTGTCGAAGCGCGGCGCGCGTTTCTCGAGGTAGGCGTTGCGGCCCTCCTGGGCCTCCTCGCTCATGTAGTAGAGGAGCGTCGCGTCGCCGGCGAGCTGCTGGATGCCCGCGAGGCCGTCGGTGTCGGCGTTGAAGGCGGCCTTGAGCAACCGCAGAGCGAGCGGGCTCATCTGGAGGATGCGACGCGCCCAGGCGACGGTCTCCTCCTCGAGGCGCTCCAGGGGGACCACCTTGTTGACGAGGCCCATCGCGAGCGCCTCCTGCGCGTCGTACTGCTCGCACAGGTACCAGATCTCGCGGGCCTTCTTGTGGCCGACCATCCGCGCGAGCAGCCCGGCGCCGTAGCCCCCGTCGAACGAGCCGACCTTCGGACCCGTCTGCCCGAAGCGGGCGTTCTCGGCGGCGATCGTGAGGTCGCACACGACGTGCAGCACGTGGCCGCCGCCGATCGCGTATCCGGCCACCATCGCGATGACCGGCTTCGGGAGCCTGCGGATCTGCACCTGGAGGTCGAGGACGTTCAGCCTTCCGACGCCGTGCTGGTCCTTGTAGCCGTCGTCGCCGCGGACGCGCTGGTCGCCGCCGGAGCAGAACGCCTGGTCGCCCGCCCCGGTCAGGATGATCACGCCGATCCCGGAGTCGTCCCGGGCGGCGTTGAACGCGTCCTGGAGCTCGAAGAGGGTCTGGGGGCGGAATGCGTTGCGGACCTCGGGGCGGTTGATCGTGATCTTCGCGATCCCCTCGGAGGTCTCGTAGACGATGTCGTCGTACTCCCGGGTGCGCTCCCAATCCATAGTAGTGATTGCTCCTGAGTGGTCGCTCGTAGGATCACGAGTACCGTAGCAGGTGCCCATGGATACCGGCGGAAGAGACCTCGTAGCGCTGCGCCTGCGGCCCACGCCCGAGGCTCCGGCGCAGCTCGAAAGCCTGTGGGACGAGGGCTGCGCGGTCCTGCCGGTCCGATGGGACCTCCCCGAGCCCGAGGTCGCGCGCCTGCTGAAGGTCGCGCGGCCCGCCGCGTTCGTCGACGGTGACCGGACCCTCCGGCTCGAGGATCCGCTGCCGGCGAGGGGCGCGCTGTGCGTGCCGACGGCGGGGTCGACGGGCGAGCCCCGTCTGGTCGAGCTGAGCCGTGAGGCCCTCGAGACCTCCGCCCGGCTCACGGCGCGGCGGCTGGACGCGGAGGGGGCGCGGTGGCTGTGCTGCCTGCCGCTCGACCACGTCGCGGGGCTGATGACGATCGTCCGGTCCCGCCTGTACGGCGCCGACCCCGTGCTCCTGCCGGGGTGGGACCCGGCCTTCGCCGGCGGCGTCGACGCCGACGCGGTCTCGCTCGTCCCCACGATGCTGCGGGGCCTCGTCGAGCAGCGCCGGGACCTCGGCCGCTGGAGGTGGATCCTCGTCGGCGGCGCGGGGGTCGATCCCGAGCTGATCGCGAGGGCCCGGGACCTCGGCGCGAACGTCGTGAGGACCTACGGCATGACCGAGACATGCGGCGGCGTCGTGTACGACGGCGTGCCCCTCGACGGGGTCGAGGTCGCGACCGACGAGACGGGCGTCGTGAGGCTCCGCACCCCGACGATCATGGAGGGGTACCGGGGCGGCGCCGCGTTCGGCGGCGGGTGGTTCGTCACCGGCGACCTCGGTGAATGGGACGGCGTCCGCCTGAAGGTCCACGGACGGGCGGACGACGTCATCGTGACAGGCGGCGAGAACGTGGCGCCGGAAGAGGTCGAGGCCCTGCTCGCGTCGCATCCGGCGGTCGCCGACGTGGCGGTCGCGGGCCGCGCCGATCCGAAGTGGGGCCAGCGCGTGGTCGCCTACGTCGTGCCGGCGGAGGGTGCGAGCCCGGCCCTCGCGGACCTGCGGGCGCACGTGAAGGCGCGCGCCGCGGCCCACAAGGCGCCGCACGAGCTCGTGCTGCTGGACTCCCTGCCGCGGCTCCCTTCGGGGAAGGTCGCCCGCGCGTCCCTATCATCGGGGGCCTGATACCAAGGGGGTAATGACGATCGTGCTTTCGAAGAGAGGCCTTGCGGCGGCGGCCGCCCTGCTGCTGTTGCTGGCCGGCTGCTCGGACCCGCAGGGGACCGAGCCCGGAGAGGCCGCAGCCACCGCGGACGCGGAGGCGAGCGGCGACGGCGCCGCTTCGGGCGACGGAGGAGCTACGGGCGGAGAGGGCTCGAACGGCGGCCCCGGTGGCTCGGGCGCCGGCGACGCGGGCTCGGACGGCGCCGGCGGCGACGACACCGGCGGAGGATCGGGCGGCCCCCGCGGCGGAGGCGGGGACGGCACCGGCTTCGCGGGCGGCCCCGGCGGCGCGTCCGGCTACCTCGCCGAGGGCGAGTACGTCTACGACCAGCAGGGGTTCGAGCGCTACTGCTCGGGGCCGTCCTGCAGCAAGGAGAAGCTGCCGAAGACGGCGACGATGACGGCGTCGTATTCGAGGGCGTCCGGCGACGAGGTCGTGATCGTGACCGAGGTGACGTCGTCGGAGCAGCAGACGGTCACGACCACGACGCGGCACACGCCCTCGCAGGCGCTGATAACGAACGTCACGATCGACTTCGCCTTCAGCGGCTTCAACTTCTCGCAGAGCTACGACCCGAAGCCGCCGGTCGAGTCGCTGTCGTTCCCGCTCGAGGTCGGCAAGTCGTGGCGCGGCCGCTGGAAGGCGCAGACGTCCGGCGACTACCGCATGAAGGTCACCGGCGCCTCGGACGGCGTGTACCGCATCGAGACCGTGACGAACTTCAGGGGCGACTTCTCGGGCCGCGCGCAGGCTACGGTCTGGGTGGACGGCGACACGCGTGCGATCGTGCGCACCGACGGCGAGATCGCGGTCGCGAGCCGCTTCGGCGAGTACACGAGCGACTTCCGCACGTCGCTTCGTTCGGCTCCGTCCCGGTGAGCGCGGCCCCCGACGCCCCGGCGCGGCCGCAGCTCCCCGACTGGGACTACGTCAGCCCCCGCCCCGGGGCGGGGGCTCCGGCGCGCGACCTCACGCGTTCCCGGCTCGCTATCGTCCTCGCGGTCGCACTTGCCGGCGCGGCGCTGGCGTGGCTCCTGCTGGGGCTCCTCGGCGTCGCCGCTTTCGCGGCGTCGTTCTCCGGGGCGCTCGTGTGGACGGTGTCGAACTCCGGGCGCGGCATGCTCCGGCGCGTACGGGCGGCTCCTCTGCAGCGCGGCGCCTCTCCGCGCCTCGCCAACGTCGTCGGAGGCCTCGCGCCGAAGGCCGGCGTCCCCGCCCCCGAGCTGTGGCTGATCGAAGACGACGCGCCGAACGCGCTCGTGTGCTTCACGCGCCGTCCTGCGATCGGGGTGACCACCGGCCTCGTGGAGTCGTTCACGCGGACCGAGCTCGAAGCCGTGATCGCGCACTGCCTGGTGCGGCTCGCCACGACGTCGACCCCGCTGGCGCGCACGATGCTCGCGCTGTCGACCGTGTCCCCGTTGTTCGGCGTGCCCGTGGGAGACGTCGACGACGTCCGGACGGCGGCCCTCACCCGCTACCCGCCGGCGCTGGCGAGCGCGGTCACGAAGGCGACGCCGCGCCGGGGCCGCGGCGCCGCCTTCTGGTTCGTCGCGGACGACGCGATGCACGTCCCGCCGGCGCAAAGGGCCGCGGCCCTGCTCGACCTCTGAGCGCCACTCGGCCTTATCCTGGGGATTCGGTACCACGGCAGGAAAGGACCCCCCTCATGGCCGACAACGTCAGGGAAACGGGCGGGCTGCGCGTCAAGCGCGGGCTCGCCGAGATGGTCAAGGGCGGCGTCATCATGGGCGTCACGACCGCCGAGCAGGCGCGCATCGCCGAGGAGGCCGGCGCGGTAGCGGTCATGGCCCTCGAGCGCGTGCCCGCCGACATCCGCGCCGAGGGCGGCGTCGTCCGGATGGCCGACCCCGAGAAGGTCTCCGAGATCATGGAGGCGGTGTCGATCCCCGTCATGGCGAAGTGCCGGATCGGGCACTTCGTCGAGGCACAGGTCCTCCAGGCCCTCGGCGTCGACTACGTGGACGAGTCCGAGGTCCTGACGCCGGCCGACGAAGCGAACCACGTGAACAAGTGGGACTTCGACATCCCGTTCGTGTGCGGCGCGACGAACCTCGGCGAGGCGCTGCGCCGGATCGGCGAGGGCGCCGCGATGATCCGCAGCAAGGGCGAGGCCGGGACCGGCAACGTCGTCGAGGCCGTCCGTCACATGCGCTCGATCACCGGCTCGATCCGCCGGCTCGCGTCCCTGGGCTCGGAGGAGCTGATGGCCGAGGCCAAGGAGCTGCGTGCCCCGTTCGACCTCGTGCGCGAGGTCGCGGAGACGGGGAAGCTGCCGGTCGTCCTGTTCACGGCCGGCGGGATCGCGACCCCGGCCGACGCGGCTTTGATGATGCAGCTCGGGGCCGACGGCGTCTTCGTCGGATCCGGGATCTTCAAGTCGGGCGACCCCGCGACGCGGGCGCGCGCGATCGTCGACGCGACCACGCACCACCAGGACCCCGGGATCGTCGCGAAGGTGTCGCACGGGCTCGGCGACGCGATGGTCGGGATCAACATCCCGGACATCCCCGAAGCGGACCGGCTGGCGAAGCGCGGCTGGTAGGTCGCTCGTGAAGGTCGGCGTCCTCGCGCTGCAGGGCGACGTCAGGGAGCACGTGCGCGCTCTCGACGAGGCGGGTGCGTCCGCGGCCCCCGTGAAGACGCCCGAGCAGCTGGCCGACGTGGACGCCCTCGTCATGCCCGGCGGCGAGTCGACGACGATCGGCAAGCTGCTCGACCGCTTCGGGCTGCTCGAGCCGCTGCGGGACCGGGCCCGCGCGGGCATGCCGCTCTACGGGACGTGCGCGGGGCTGATCCTCATGGCCCGGGACGTAGAGGGGCCGCAGGACGCGCCGCACCGCCTCGGCGTTCTGGACGTGACCGTGCGGCGCAACGCCTACGGCCGGCAGGTCGACTCGTTCGAGACCGACCTCGACGTCGAGGGGTTCGCCGCGCCCTACCGCGCGGTGTTCATCAGGGCGCCGGTCGTGGAGCGCGCCGGCGACGGGGTCGAGGTGCTCGCCACCGTCGACGGCCGGCCCGTGCTGGTCCGGCAGGGCCACCTGCTCGCCTCGACCTTCCACCCGGAGATGACCGGCGACAATAGGGTCCACTCGATGCTCGTTGGGATGGTGAGGCAGTAGATGTCCGGACACTCCAAGTGGTCGACGATCAAGCGCAAGAAGGGCGCGGCGGACGCCCAGCGCTCGAAGGTGTGGGCGAAGCTCCTCCGGTTCGTCGAGGTCGCGGCGCGCGAGGGCGGCGGCAACGTCGACGCGAACCCGACGCTCGCGACCGCGGTGGCGAAGGCGAAGGCGAGCTCGGTGCCCAACGACAACATCGCGCGCGCGATCAAGCGCGGCACCGGCGAGCTGCAGGGCGAGAGCTACGAGGAGGTCAGCTACGAGGGCTACGGCCCCGGCGGCGTCGCCGTCCTCGTCCGGTGCCTGACGAGCAACCGCAACCGCGCGGCCCAGGACGTCCGCAGCATGTTCAACGGGAACGGCGGCAAGATGGCCGAGCCCGGGTCCGTGGCGTGGATGTTCGAGACCAAGGGCGTGATCGTCGTGACGAAGGACTCTATGACCGAGGAGGACGCGTTCCTCGTCGCGGTCGACGCGGGGGCCGAGGACGTGCGCGCCTCCGACGAGAGCATCGAGATCGTGACGCCGCCCGACAAGGTCAAGCCGGTGGGGGACGCGCTGACCGGGGCGGGGGCCGAGGTCGAGTCCGCGGACCTCACCGAGGTGCCCAAGACGACGATCGCGGTCGAGGGCAACGACGCGAAGAAGGTCCTCGCCCTCGTCGACGCCCTCGAGGAGCTCGACGACGTCCAGGACGTGTACGCGAACTTCGACATCTCGGACGATGTCCTCGCCACCCTCGCTTCCTGAGGACCCGCGGCTGCGCGAGGTCGCCGAGCAGATCGCGACGACGCGCTGGGCCGCGTCGATCGTCGACGAGGACTACCGGCTCGTCTGGGTCTCCGAGGAGATGGCGAACCTCCTGGGAGAGCACGACGAGGGGAAGCTCGGCTACGGCAAGCACGTGGTCGAGGCGCTGGTGGGCGAGACGTGGACGCGCGCCATCACCGAGGACAGCTGCATGGACGCGTTCCTGCAGGAGCTCCCGATCATGATCGAGGGGACCAAGGGCGGCAAAGAGGCGCTCCTCGAGATGATCGCGGGCGGTGCGCCGGTCGCGTACGACGGTGACTTCGTCACCGACGAGGTCGTCGAGCGGTTCCTGGAGATGGAGCCCTTCCGTCCGCCCCCGTTGTGGACCAGCTCGCTCGAGTTCGTGCAGGGGGAGCTCCCGCCGGTCAGGGTCGCCGAGATCCAGGTCAGGCTCCACGACAAGGACTCCGGCGAGTTCATAGGGCGGGCGTTCCTCTATGGCCCTGCTCTTGCGGCGAGCGTGCTCTCCCTGGTCGCGCGCGGCGACGAGGAGATGTTCGAGCGCATGGCCCGGCTCGTCGACCCGGGCCGGCGGCAGGCCGCCGTGCTGTTCGCCGACCTCGAGGCGTCCGCGGTGCTGTCGCGCCGGCTGCCGAGCTCCGCGTACTTCAAGCTCGTGCGCGCGATCACGACCGCGATGGACGCGGAGGTCGTGAGCCACACCGGGATCGTCGGCAAGCACGCGGGCGACGGGGTGACGGCGTTCTTCCTCGCGGAGGACCTCGGCTCGCCGTCGCGCGCCGCGCGGGCCGCGATCGAGGCGGGCCGCGGGATCGTCGAGGGAGCCCGCGCGGCCGTCACCGAGATCAAGGACGAGACCGGCCTGCTCGAGCTCGACGACTGCGTGATCAACGTCGGGATCCACTGGGGCGGCGCGCTGTACATGGGGCAGCTGATCACCGGCGGACGCCTCGAGGCCACCGCGCTGGGCGACGAGGTGAACGAGTGCGCGCGGATCCAGGAGACGGCGCGGCGCGGGGCGATCCTCGCGTCGAAGGCCCTGGTCGAACGCCTGACCGACGACGACGCGCGCGCGATCGGGATAGACCCGGACTCGGTCCTGTACTCGACGATCGGCGACATGGCCGAGGCGTCGCCGAAGGCCAAGCGGGACGCGGGCGGGATCCCCGTAACGCCTTTGTAGGAACGTCTCTACCGATCCCGGCCGTCCGCCGACGGCAAGAGATCCCTGCGTGGCTAGATCGGGAGCAGCCCCGCGCGGAACGTCCAGGCCGATTCCTGCATCCCGCATCCCTCCGTGTCGCGCCAGTGCGCCACGACGTCCAGGTACAGGTCCGGCGACGGCGGCGGGGACAACGCCGCCTCCCACATCGTCTTTCCGTCGACTTCGACCTTCCTCAGCTCGTGCGGGACGGGGTCGCCGCCTATCAGCGGGATGCCCGCGAGCGGATCGCCCGCCACGTAACCGGTGACGGCGACGCGCGCGGGACGGTGGCGGGTCTCGAACCGAACGGCGATGGCGGTCCCCGGCACCCACGTCACCGGCGGCTCCTCGTAACGGCCGGTGCCGTCGCCGTGAAGGACCGCGCAGAGGTCGCCGCGGCGCGTAGACCACGTCGTCGTGTAGTTCGTGCCCTCTCCGGAGTCCGAGGCCGTCACGAGCAGCGCGTCCGGAGCGGAGTGGTCGTGCGCCGGCGCCGGCCCCGGCAGGAGCGCGACGGTCACCGCCAGCGCGAGCAGGATCGGTCTCGTCCGCATGCGGTTCCACTTCGGCCGCCCGGCCGCGGTCTCCTGCCCGAGGCGTGGTCAAATCTCCGTATCGACCAGCGCCTGGCCGAATGGGCCCGCCACATCGAGAAGCTCCAGTGGTCCGCGATCGTCCTGGACGCGGAGTGGCGCTTCGTCTGGAGCTCGTCGGAGATGAAGCAGTTCATCGGCGAGGAGGACGGCGAGCGCCTCGGATACGGCAAGCACATCGCGGAGGCCTTCCTCTCCGACGTGTGGCTGAGGACCGTGCATCCCGACAGCCAGGTCGAGCTCTTCACCCAGCTCGCGCCGTACCTCCTGCACGACTTCGCGCAGCGGGGCCGCGACCCGAAGGACGTGCTGCCCGAGGGGTTCCAGCCGCTGCTCGACGGGATCGAGCCGCGCGACCCTCCGGCCATGGACTCCTTCACGTTCTCCTACGTGAACCCGAGCGCGGACGAGGACCTCCCGGCCTACCAGGTCAACGGCTTGTTCCTGAGGCTCAACGACGAGACCGGAGCGCTCACCGGGTGGCTGTGCATCTTCTTCATGAAGGTCCGCCCGAACCTCCTCGTGCTGCTCGCGCGCGGCGACGAGCAGATGTACGAGCGGATGGCGAAGCTCGTCGATCCCGGCCCCCGCCAGGCGGCGATCCTGTTCTGCGACCTCCACAGCTCCGGGAAGCTGTCGCGCCAGCTCCCGAGCGCGGCCTACTTCAAGCTCGTGCGGCGGCTGTGGCGCGGGATCGACGCCGCGGTCGCCGAGCACACCGGGATCGTCGGAAAGCACGCCGGCGACGGCGCCTCCGCGTTCTTCCTCGTCGACGACCTCGGGTCTCCCTCCAGCGCGGCGGCCGCCGCGATCCGCGCCGCCGCGCGCGTCCACGAGATCTCGCACGGGGTGTTCGAGGAGGTGCTCGACACCGACTGCCTGATGAAGGTCGGGCTCCACTGGGGCGGCAGCCTCTACATGGGGCAGCTCGTGCCCGGCGGCCGCCTCGACGTCACGGCCCTCGGCGACGAGGTGAACGAGGCGGCGCGGATCCAGGAGACCGCGGGTGCGGGTGAGACGCTGGCCTCGAAGCAGCTGGTCGAGCAGCTGACGCCGGACGACGCGGCGTCGGTCGGGCTCGACGTCGAGAAGCTCTCGTACCGGCCGCTGGCCGAGGTCGAGGGAGTGACCGAGAAGGCCGCCCGCGATGCCGGGGGCCTCGCGGTGACCAGCCAGCTGAGCGACTAACCGGCGCCCTGCGCCGCCCTCGCCAATCCCGAAGCGCCTGCTAGGCGGCCGGTTTGCGCCGACCCTCGCCACGGGCTCGCCAACTTGTAGCCAAGATCGGCGAAAGGGTGAGACCCGGCGGGTCCACTGGCAGAGAGTTCGAGTCGTGCGACGCGCGCGGGGGAGAGGCGACGACCCGAGAGGCCGGGAGAGGCCGGCCCGGGACCCGCTCGCGCGGCTGAAGCGCCGGCTCGCGGCATTCGTCCTCGTCGCGCAGACCGCGGTCGCGACGGCCGCGGCCGCGGCGGCGTTCGTGGTCGCGGTGCTCGCCGTGCTCCGGGTGGTTCCGGCGGCGCCCCTCGGGTGGATCGTGGTCCTGGGGGCCGGCGGCACGGGCGTGAAGCTGCTCGGCTTCGTCTACCGGAGGCTCACCGAGCCCGGGATTGACGCGTGATCGGGCGTCGCCTCCGGTAGGTTACGAACACGCGTTCGCCCACCGACCAGGAGCCAAACGTGCGTGTCCTCGGCATCGATCCCGGCTTCGCCACGACCGGATACGGCGTCGTCGAGCGCGTCGCCGGCTCGCTCCGCCCGGTCACCATCGGCGCCATCCGCACGCCGCCGGGGCTTCCACAGGCCGACCGCCTCGCCCACCTCGCCGCGGCGCTGCGGGGCGTGATCCACGCCGCGGCCCCCGACGTCGTCGCGATCGAGCGTCTCTTCTTCAACGCGAACGTCCGCACCGCGATGTCGGTCGGCCAGGCCTCCGGCGTCGCGCTGCTCGCGGCCTCCGAGGCCGGCCTCGACGTCGTCGACTACACGCCGTCGGAGGTCAAGCAATCCGTCGTCGGCGTCGGCAACGCCGCCAAGGGGCAGGTCCAGGCGATGGTCGCCGCGGTGCTGAAGCTGCAGACGGTGCCGAAGCCCGCAGACGCCGCCGACGCCTGTGCGCTCGCGATCTGCCACCTGAACCGCAGCGGGCTGAGCCGCGCGATCGCGGCCGCGGGGAGGGCGGCGACGTGATCGGCTTCCTGCGCGGGACCGTCGCCTCCCGTACGGCCGACGGCTGCTTCGTCGACGTCGCCGGCGTCGGCTACAGGCTGGCGTGCTCCGCCACCACGCTCGCCGCGCTCCCGCCCGAGGGCCGCGAGGTGCGGCTGTGGACCCACCTGCACGTCCGCGAGGACGCGCTGTCGCTGTTCGGGTTCGCCACCGAATCGGAGCAGCGCATCTTCGAGGCCCTGCTGGGGGTGACCGGCGT
>DATADL010000138.1:0-13488 GCA_036258555.1 Actinomycetota bacterium
GCCGGCGTCGCGCACGCGCCCGCGCTCCAGGAGACGTACGACGCGGCGACGGGGGCCGGGGCGCGCTGCAACGGCGCGGCGATCTCCGTCGACACCGAGGCCGACCTCGGTCGCGCCACCGTCTTGTTCTCGAGCGTCGACAGCTGGCGCGCCGCGGGCCGCGCCGAGGGCTTCGCCGACCTCACCCGGCGCGCGTCGCGGACCCGCGGGCTCGGCGACTTCTGGGGGCACGTGCTGGTAGCGCGCGGGGCCGCGCACGTGATGGCCGAGCCCGACCTCTCGGTGTGGGACGTCGCGGCGCTGCAGCCGATAGTCGAGGAGGCGGGCGGGAGGCTGACGAGCCTCGGCGGAGGGCCCTGGAAGGGCGGCGGGTGCGTGACTACGAACGGGCCCCTCCACGACGAGGTCTTGGGGTTGCTTCAGGGATAGAGCCGGGCCCGGTCCCACTCGTCGCCGCGGCGCGTGTAGAGGAAGCGGTCGTGGAGCCGGTTCGGCCTCCCCTGCCAGAGCTCGATGGACTCCGGGCGGACGAGCCAGCCGCCCCAGTGCGGGGGCCGCGGCACGTCGCCCGACGAGTAACGGGTCTCTAGTTCCGCGACGCGCTCCTCGAGCTCCTCCCGTGACCCCAGCGGCGCGCTCTGGCGCGACGCCCACGCGCCGAGCCGGCTCTCGAGCGGCCGCGACGCGAAGTACGCGTCGGACTCCTCGGCCGGCACCCGCTCGACGCGGCCCTCGATCCGCACCTGCCGTTCGAGGCGGGCCCAGTACAGGACGAGCGCGGCGTGCGGGTTCGCGGACAGCTCGCGGCTCTTGCGGCTGTCGTAGTTCGTGTAGAAGACGAATCCCTCGTGGTCGAAGCCCTTGAGCAGGACCATGCGCGCCGACGGGCGTCCGTCCGCCGTCGCGGTCGCGAGCGTCATCGTGTTCGGGAGCAACAGACCCTCCGCGAGGGCCTCCTCCATCCACCTCCCGAACTGCACGATCGGGTCGGGATCGAGGTCCTCTAGCTCGAGCGGCCGGACGCCGTGGTCGCGTCGCAGGTGCGCGATCGACTCGTTGAGGCGCTCGAGGTCGCTCATCCGTCGAGCATCGCCGCGAGCGCGCGGAACGCGCGGCCGCGGTGGCTGAACCTCAGCTTCTCGTCGAGAGGGATCTCGCCCATCGTCCGCGTATCGCCCTCAGGGATCACGTACGGGTCGTAGCCGAAGCCCAGCGAGCCCCGGCCCTCGAGCACGACGGTCCCCTCGCACGATCCGGTGGCGACGAGCTCACGGCCGTCGGGCGCCACGAACACGGCGACGCAGCGGTAGCGGCACTTGCGCTCCTCCGGGCGGGTTCCCGCGAGCGCGGCGACGAGCTTCGCGTTGTTGGCCTCGTCCGTCGCGTCCTCTCCGGCGTAGCGCGCGGAGCGGACGCCGGGCGCTCCGTCGAGCGCGTCGACCTCGAGACCCGAGTCGTCGGCGACGGCAGCGAGACCCGTCGCCGCGACGACGGCCCTCGCCTTTGCGAGCGCGTTGTCCTCGAACGTGTCGTAGGGCTCCGCTAGCTCGAGGTCCGGGTCGACGTCGTCGAGCGGCACGAGCTCCAGATCCGGGAGCAGCAACGCCACCTGCTCCGCCTTGTGCCGGTTGCGCGACGCGAGGACGGCCTTCACTCGGTGGCCGGGGCTCCCAGCGCGCGCTGCTGGTGCGCGGTCAGCTGACCGATCCCATCTGTGGCGAGGTCGAGCAGCCGGTCGAGCTCGGAGCGCTCGAACGCCCCTTGCTCGGCGGTGCCCTGCACCTCGACGAGCTTCCCGGCCCCCGTCATCACGACGTTCATGTCCACCTGAGCCGTGGAGTCCTCCGCGTAGTTGAGGTCGAGGCACGGCGTCCCGTCGACGATCCCGACGCTCACCGCCGAGACCGAGTCGAGGAGCGGCGACGCCGCCACGAGCTCCTTCTCCTCCAGCCACCGGAACGCCTCGGCCAGCGCGACGAACGCCCCGGTGATCGAGGCGGTCCTCGTCCCGC
Source organism: Actinomycetota bacterium (assembly GCA_036258555.1). Lineage (GTDB taxonomy): Bacteria > Actinomycetota > CADDZG01 > CADDZG01 > WHSQ01 > JALZEG01. Next base: position 2,013 of record DATADL010000138.1, read on the forward strand.
CGTCGGCGCGCATCACGTCGCAGTCGAGCCACACCGTCCGTTCGCCGAGCGCCTCCATGTCTGTGATCGCGCGCAGCGACCTGCCGATCAGCCTCTGGATCTCCTGCGTCCGCCCGGACGGACGCCCCTTGTCGACGTCGCGCCGGACGCGCTCGGTCGTCGAGCGCGGGAGCATCGAGTACTCCGCGGTCACCCAGCCCTTGCCGCGGCCCTGCATCCAGCGCGGGACCGAGCCCTCGACGGACGCGGTGCAGATCACCTTCGTCTCGCCCATCTCGACCAGGCAGGACCCCTCGGCGTACGGCATGAAGCCGAGCGTCATGCTCACCGGTCGCAGCTCGCCCGGCGCGCGTCCGTCCACGCGGGTCATGCCCGAACCTCGTGGAGGTCGCCGTCGGCGGCCAGCTGCACCGACAGCCCGGGGGCCGCGCGCTGGGCCTCCGCCAGCGAGAGCCCCAGGTCCCTGCCGACGGGGAGGTGCGTGAGCAGGAGACGGCGCGCCCCCACTTCGCTCGCGATACGGCCTGCCTGCGACGCCCTCAGATGTCCCTCCCAGATCTCGTCGGAATCCTGGTTCGACGCCTCGCACACGAACAGGTCGGCGCCGCCGGCGAGCGCCGAGAAGTCGGCCTCCTCACCGGAGTCGGCAGAGTACGCGAGCACGCCGTCCGCCGTCTCCACCCGGACGCCGAGGGTCTCCGGGGGATGCGCCATCGACACGAAGCGGATCGCGGCGCCGGCGAACTCGACGGTCATCCCGGCGTCGACGGCGCGGAGCTCGAACGCGTCGCGCAGGTCGTCGTAGGCGCACACGGAATCGAGCGTCTGCGCGGGGGCCCACAGGGGGATCTCCGGAAGCTTCCCCGCGGGGCCGTACAGAAGGGCGTGCCGGAGCTGGAAGACGTCGCTGACGTGGTCGGGATGGCGGTGCGTCAGGATCACGCCCTCGAGGTCGGCGAACTCGCAACGCGCGAGGAGGTTGCGCCACGTCCCGGCCCCCGCGTCGAGCCACAGCCGGTGCCCGTCCACGTCGAGGAGGTAGCCCGAGCTCGCGCGCAGCGCAGTCGCGAAGCGGCCGGACGACCCCAGCACCGTGATCTCGGTCGTCATGCGTCGACCCAGGCGCGGTGCTCGGCGACGTCGAACTCCGGACCGAGGAAGCGCCGTCCCAGCTCGCTCGAGATGCCCTCGGGGCTCGAGACGATGAACCGGTGCCGGCCGAGGTCGGGGGTCTCCTTCAGGAGGTCGTCGTCGCGCAGCTTCGCGTAGACGTCGGCGGCGGTCGCGTCGGCGCTCGACACCAGCACGACGTCCTCCCCCATGACGTAGCGGATCATCCCCGAGAGCAACGGGTAGTGCGTGCAGCCGAGGATCAACGTGTCGACGCCCTCGTCTCTCAGGGGGTCGAGGTACTCGTGCGCGACCTTCAGCAGCTCGTCCGACGCCTGGTCGCCGCGCTCCACGAACTCGACGAAACGGGGACACGCGCGGCTCACGAGCGCGACGTTCGCCTTCGTCGCGGCGACGGCCTCGTCGTACGCGTGGGAGCGCACCGTGGCCTCCGTACCGATCAGCCCTATGCGCCGGTTGCGCGTCGCCGCGATGGCCGCCCTGACCGCGGGGTCGATGACGCTCAGCACCGGCACGTCGTAGCGATGTCGCGCCTCTCCCAGCGCGTTCGACGCCGCGCTGTTGCACGCGATCACGAGGAGCTTCACGCCCTCGGCGACGAGGAGGTCCATGATCTGCAGAGCGAAGCGGCGCACCTCGTCGGCGCTGCGGGGGCCGTAGGGACAGCGCGCGGAGTCGCCGAAGTAGACGAGGTCCTCGTGCGGCAGCAGGTCTATGACCGCCCGCGCGACCGTGAGCCCGCCCACGCCCGAGTCGAACATCCCTATCGGGCGCGTCGCGTCGCCTACCACCAGAGCGTTTCCTCGACCTGGGCCTCGGCGGTGTCGATGTCCTGCGTCCAGGCCTCGGTGGACAGGTACTTCCAGCCCCCGTCGGCGAGCAGGCAGACCACGTCGCCTCCGCCCTCCCGCGCGACCCGCTCGGCCACGCGCTGCGCGACCCAGATCACGGCCCCCGCCGATATCCCTGCGAAGATCCCCTCGCGCTCGAGGAGCCGGCGCGTCCACAGGATCGACTCCCGCGCCCCCACGAAGACCTTGCCGTCGATCGCGTCGGGATCGAACAGGGGCGGGACGTAGCCGTCCTCGAGGGAGCGCAGCCCGTAGACCGTCTCCCCGAGCTTCGGCTCCGCCGCGACGATCTTGATCGAGGGGTCGTGCTCGCGGAGCCGCCGCCCGCATCCCATCAGCGTCCCCCCCGTGCCGAGGCCCGCCACGAAGGCCCTGAGGTTCCCGTCCGCCAGGTCCTCGACGATCTCGCGCGCCGTCCCCTTGTAGTGCGCGTCGGCGTTCGCCTGGTTGCCGTACTGGAACGGCATGTAGTACCCGGGCTCCTCGGCGACGATCTCCTGCGCCATCGCGACCGCGCCGTTGCTGCCCTTCTCGCCGGGCGAGAAGATGATGTCCGCGCCGAAGGCGCGCAGCATCTGCACGCGCTCGGCGCTCGCGTTGTCGGGCATCACGGCGGTGAAGCGGTAGCCCTTCGTCGCACACACCATCGCGAGCGCGATCCCGGTGTTGCCCGAGGTCGGCTCGAGCAGCGTCTTGTCGGGCGTCATCTCGCCCGAGGCCTCGCCGGCTTCGACGAGGGCCAGCGCGATGCGGTCCTTCGCGGAGCCCGTCGGGTTCTGACCTTCGAGCTTGACCCACAACTGCACGTCCTCGGACGGGCTGAGCCGCGGGACCTCGACGAGCGGCGTGTTGCCGATCGCGTCGAGGATCGAGGCGTATCTCACGTCAGGACGGCGAGCCGCCCGCGACCGACGGGAGGAGCGAGACGGTGTCGCCTTCGGACACCTGCGTGTCGAGCTTGTCGAGGTACCGCGCGTCCTCGTCGTTCACGTAGACGTTGACGAAGCGGTGGAGCTCGCCGCCGTCGGCGAGGAGCTGCGACTTGAGCCCGGGGTAGCGGCCGTCGAGCTGGTCCACGATCGCGGCGATCGTGCCCGGCTCGACCTCGACCACGCTCTCGTTGTTCGTGAACTTGCGGAAGACCGTCGGGATGCGGACCGATACGGGCACGGCGGATCTCCTCCTCTGCGGGAAAACGAAGCCTAAAACGTCCCTAACCGACGACCACCACCGGTATTTCCTCGACGTCGCCCTCCTCGTCCGTCCAGGAGGCCTTCTCGATCCGGAACGCCCGGACGGACGGCGGCTCCTCCGCCAGCGACACGATCACGTAGGGGACGTCCTCGCTGGCGAGCCGCACGTCGGTCGGCGAAGGGTACGCCTCGGTGTGGGTGTGCGAGTGGAACACGCCGCCGAGGTCCCACCCCTCCTTCTCGAGCGTGTTGTAGACGGCGAACTGCTCCCTGGGGTCGAGCGAATACCGGACCGGGCTACCCGACGCGTTCGTCATCCTGAACACCTTGACTACCTCGCCGTCCTTGGCGCCGAGGATGCCGCACGCCTCGTTGGGCGCCCCGGCACGGCAGTGCTCGATCATCTCGTCCGCGAGCGCTCTGGTCATCTGCAGGTCCGGCTTGTTCACGTAGTCGCCCTGATCCTCCCGCCGCCGGCGGCGAGGCGTCCTATCACCGCGGCCCCCTCGACCCCGCGGGCCGCCAGGGCGTCCAGCAACGCCTCCGCGTCCCCGGCCGCGATCAGCAGCCCTCCTGACGTCTGTGCGTCGAAGAGCACGGCCCGCTGCGCCTCGTCCAGGTCCCCGGCGTCGACGTACGGCGACGCGGCTTCCGCGTTCCTCCTGCTGCCGCCGGGAAGCACGCCGGCGCGCGCGAGCTCGAACGCCTCGTCCAGGACGGGGATCGCGCCGAAGTCGAGCTCGGCGTCCAGGTCCGGGCCGAGCATCTCGAGCAGGTGCCCCGCCAGCCCGAATCCCGTCACGTCGGTCGCGGCCGACGCCCCCGCCGCGAGCATCGCCTCGGACGCAGCTCGGTTGAGCGTCGCCATCACCTCGACCGCCCGGGCCGCGGTCTCGGGCGACGTCTTCCCCTCCTTGATGCCGCTCGACACGATGCCCATTCCGAGCGGCTTCGTGAGCACGAGCGCGTCGCCGCCCCGGCCCCCGCGGTTGCGCACGACGCGCGCGGGGTGGGCGAACCCCGTCACCGCCAGGCCGAACTTCGGCTCGGGATCGTCGACGGAATGGCCGCCGACGACCGAGACGCCGGCCTCGGCGCACGTCGCGGCCCCCCCTTCCAGGACCCGTCCGAGCAGCTCGAAGCCCAGCGAGCGCGGCCAGCCGACGAGGTTCAGCGCGGTGACGGGCCGCCCGCCCATCGCGTAGACGTCGGAGAGCGCGTTGGCCGCGGCGATCCGGCCCCAGTCGTAGGGGTCGTCGACGACCGGCGTGAAGAAGTCGACCGTCTGGACCAGCGCGACCTCGTCGGAGACGCGGTAGACCGCGGCGTCGTCGGGGGTGTCGAGGCCGACGAGGAGCGCGGGGTCGCTATGCGTGTTGTGGACGTGACGCAGCACCTGCGCCAGCTCGGCGGTGCCGAGCTTGCACGCTCAGCCCCCGCCGTGCGAGTACGACGTCAGCCGCACCTCTTCCCTCATGGCCCTCACCTCCTCTCGACCGGCACCGATTGGAACAGAGTTCTCGCGATGGGTGAATCGGCCCCCTTCGGGGGCCGAAGAACCGTTCGTGAAAGTGCTCCTCGTCGACGACCACGCTCCGATCCGGGCGAGCCTCCGCCAGCTCCTCGAGCTCCGCCCGGGCTACGAGGTCGTGGGCGAGGGAGCCGACGGCCGCGAGGCAGTGGCCGCGGTCGAGGCCCACGGCCCCGACGTCGTGCTGATGGACATGAACATGCCGGTGATGAACGGCGTCGAGGCCACGCGGGAGATCAAGGAGCGTCATCCGGACGTGAAGGTGCTCGCGCTCACGGCGTTCGGCGACATGTCGCTCGTGTCCGCGTCGATCAAGGCGGGGGCCTCCGGGTACCTGCTGAAGGGCGGCTCGGCCGAGGAGCTGCTGAACTCGCTGGAGGCCGTCGCGGTCGGACAGGGCGCGCTGGACAAGGAGGTGACGCGCGGCGTCATCGACGACGTCGCCGAGCTCTACCGCTCCGAGCAGGAGCGGGCCGCCTCGCTGGAAGAGCTCGACCGGATGAAGAGCGAGTTCGTCTCCGTCGTGTCGCACGAGCTCCGCACGCCGCTGACCGGGATCAAGGGCGGGGTCCGCACGCTGCAGGCGGGATGGCCCCACCTCGACGACGCGACGAAGCTCGAGCTCCTGGACCAGATCGACCAGCAGTGCGACCGCCTCACGCACCACGTGGACCAGATCCTGACCGTGTCGGGGATCCAGAGCGGTGGGCTCGGCCTGGCCGCCGAGCGGTTCTCGCTCACGGAGCTCGCCCGCGCGGTCGTCGCTTCGGTGGCGCGCTCGTTCCCCGGTCGCGAGGTCGTCGTGGACGCGTCCGTCGAGGTCGAGGTCGCCGGGGACCGCGCGCGCATCGTCCAGGCCGCGTTAGAGCTCCTCGGCAACGCCCTCGAGCACACCCGCGGGCAGGTGCGCGTCGCGGTCGGGACGGGGGCCGGCCGCGGCCGGCTGAGCGTCGCGGACGACGGACCGGGGATCGAGCCGGCCCTCCTCCACCGGCTCACGACCCGGCCGTTCGAGCAGGGGGACTCGTCGGCGACCCGCATGGTCGGGGGCCTGGGCCTCTCGATCTACATCGCACGACGGGTCCTCGAAGCCTCCGGAGGAGCGCTCGAGGCCGTGAGCTCCCCCGCCGGGTCGACGTTCACGATGCTGGTCCCGCTCGCCTAGCGGGTCCAGTCCACCGCTTTCACGCCCGGCACCTCCGACGCCTTCGCCACGACCTCCTCGGGTGACACGCCCGGCGCGAGCGCCAGCTTCGCCACGAGCTGCTTGGTCTCGTCCTCGTCGTCGGCGAACTTCACGGACTCGACGCGCGAGCCACCCAGCTCGAGGACGTCGACGAGCTGCGCCAGGCGGAGGTTCTCGCCCATCCGCACGGTGATCCGCGCTTCGCCCTTGCGGAGCCGCGCGAACAAGACGTGCCGCATCCTCTTCAGCAGGTACAGGGCGAGGACGGTGAAGAGCGCGGTGACGCCCGCGCCCCAGTAGTAGCCCAGCCCCGCGCTGAGGCCGACCGCCGCCGTCACCCACAGCGAGGCCGCGGTCGTGAGCCCACGGACGCTGAACCCCTGCTGGATGATCGCCCCGGCCCCCAGGAAGCCGATCCCGGTCACGATCTGCGCGGCGACGCGCGTGGGGTCGAAGCGGATCCGCGCGGGGCCGTCGCCCGGGAGACCTTCGACGCCGTACGCGCCTGCCAGCGTGAACAGCGCGGCGCCCACGGACACGAGCATGTGCGTCCGGAACCCAGCCGGCTGGTCGGAGACCTCGCGCTCGAACCCGATGAGCCCGCCGAGCGCGGCCGCGAGGACGATGCGGACGACGAGCTCTTGTTCCTCGAGCGTGGTGCCTCCCGGGGTCGCAGCGGCTCGTCAGAGCATAGAGACCCCGGCGCCTCCCTCAGCGCGCCGCGACGATCCTGTTGCCCAGCGCGAGCGCGGCGGCGACCAGCAGCGCGGCCGCCGCCCACGCCCAGGCGGGCGTCTCCGCGGCGGCTTCCGTCACGTCCTCCGGGATGACGAGACCCGCCGCGACCTCGGACGGCCGCCCGAAGCCGGTCGGGTCGATCGCGAGGTCGTGGTCGAGGTCGCCCGCGGCTGCGTCGATCTTCAGGTAGCTCAGCCACATGCCGCCGGCCGGTATCCACTTCATGCCCTTGTCCGAACGGAGGTCGCGGATCAAGGAGTCGGACGCGACCTCGCTGCGCTCGAGGTCCATCGTCGTGCCCGGCCGCGGCAGCAGAGTGGGGCGCGCGTCCGTCAGCAGGAAGACGTCGGCCTGGACCGTCTCGGACGCACGACGGCCGAGCGCCAGGATCCTCAGCGGCACCCACGGGGTGTCCGTCGGGATGCTGAGGTGGATCGGCGTCCCGTCCCCGACGCTCTGGCCGAGGCGCTCCGCCTCGCTCGCGTCGAAGCGCGCAGCCATGAAGATCGGGCTGCGCCGCGCGTAGAACTCGAGGACCTCGGGCGCGTCGGGCGGCAGCGAGAACCCGTTGTCGATCGCCCAGCGCCCGACCTCGTCGGCGCCCCCCTTCAGGACGGTGATGTCGAGCGCGTCGATGCGCGTCTCGAGCACGACCTTCGCGCTCGAGGACGCGCCGGCCAGCTCGAGCGTGGCCGTCAGCAGATCGCGGCGCGGCGGCTGCACCTCTTGCACGAGACGTTGCAGCGTCCAGTCCCCGCCGCGGACGACGTCGCTCGGGATCCCCGGCAACGGGACGATCGACCCGAACTTCCCTCCGCCGCCCGCGTACTCGAACGATGTGACGTAGTGCTCGACGCCGTCGTGGTAGCCGGCGAGCGTCGTCGTCCGCACGAGGTTGACGGTGCCGTTCGGCGCGACGAGGCCGCCGCAGGCGAGTGCGGGCGCGGCCACGAGCATCGACGCGGCGATCGCGGTCAGAAGGGTCGTCCACCGGCGCATGAGGTCCTCCCCCTGTCTCGTCGGGTTCGTCCGGTCCGGAGGCTTGGACGGCGCGGGTGCGACGGCAAGTTCCCCCTCGGCGGCGGGAACTTTCGGGCGCCGGGTGCCCGTCGAAGCCTTACGTACAGGCGAACGAGGAGGACGGATCGATGACTGCGCGCAGGACGAAGCTGGCCGCCGCGGCCCTGTTGCTCGTAGCGGCGATCGCGGGGGCATGCTCTTCGGGCGGCGACGACGCCTCCGACGCGGCGGCGATGCAGGGCGCCGACGAGGGCGGCTCCGGCGGTTCGGAGGGTGCGGGGGGTGCGAGACGCCTCGCGGACACGGGGACGCAGTTCTCGGCCGCCCAGAGCTCGGACGCCACGACGCAGGAGGCCGAGCTTCCGGAAGTCGACCTCGTGGCGGCGACGCCCGAGCGCGTGATCAAGACGGCGAGCCTCCAGCTGGAGGTCGAGGACGGCGAGCTCGCCCGCGCGATGCGGCGCGGACGCGAGATCGCCGAGGCCGCGGGAGGCTTCGTGCTGTCGACCGCCGTGGACGGCGTCGAGCGACGGACCGGCGACTTCACCGTGCGCATCCCCGCGGGCGAGTTCGAGGCGACCCTGTCGGCGCTGGAGGAGCTCGGCACCGTCGCGTACGAAGACGTCACCGGCCGCGACGTGACCCAGGAGTTCGTGGACCTCGAGGCGCGGCTGCGCAACGCGACGGCGCAGGAGGAGGTGCTGTTCCGCCTCTACGACCGCGCGACGTCGATCGCCGACACCATCCGCGTGCAGCGGGAGCTCGAAGACGTGCAGCTCGAAATCGAGCGGCTGCGCGGGCGGCTGCGGTTCCTCGAGGACCGGACGGACTTCAGCACGATCTCGGTGGGCGTCACGGAGGCCGGGGCCGTAACGGCCGAGGCCGGTCCGTTCGAGAGGGCCTGGCAGAAGGCCCGCGACACGTTCGTGGCGGTGGTGTCCGGCGCGATCGTGGGGGCCGGGTTCCTGCTGCCCCTCGCGGCGCTGGCCCTGGCGGCGTATCTCGTCTTCCGGCTGGTCCGCCCCCGCGTGCGGGCCGCCTCGTAGAAGGTGCCGCGCCTCGCTAGAGTCGGGGCGTGGAGGCTCCCGCGGTTCACGACGCGCTGCGGCCCTTGGCGTTCCTGCTCGGGACCTGGCGCGGCACCGGGGCCGGCAGCTACCCGGGGATCGACGATTTCGAGTACGGCGAGGAGACGCGCTTCTGGCACTACGGGAGGCCCGTGCTCGCGTACTCGCAGAGGACGTGGTCGCCGGCTTCGGGCGCGGCGATGCACTCGGAGACGGGCTTCTGGCGCCCGGCGGGCGAAGGGGTCGAGGTCGTCCTGGCACACGCGTTCGGCATCACCGAGATCCTTACGGGCTCCGTCGACGGGACGACGGTGACGCTGCGGAGCGAGGGCCTGGTCTCGGCCCCCTCGGCGAAGCGGGTCGAGGCGGTGGCGAGGACCTTCGAGCTCTCCGGCGGGGCGCTCACCTACGACGTGCAGATGGCGTTCGGCGAGCACGACCTCCAGCCGCACCTGAGCGCACGCCTGGAGCGGGTGCCCGAGTGACGAGGGCGAAGTTGCCTGCTTGACGATATTGCCCATTATGGGCAATATCGCTGCTTGCACAATAATTGCCTATTCTGCTAGATTGCCCACTATGGGCAACGACGAAGACGAGCAACTTCTCCAGAGCGCCCTGGCGGTATTGCGCAATTATCTGCCGGGGCAGTGGAGCGCCGACTTCCAGCCGACCGCGGTAGCGGGCGGGACCGACGCCGTTCTCGTCCTCACCGGAGGCTCCTCCAACGCCACGTTCATAGTCGAGGCAAGGTCACGGCTCTCCCCCAAGGAGATCGAGGACACGTTCGGCGCCCCGTCGTTCCGCCGCCTCCGCGCACATGGGCGGCAGCGGGTGATCGTGATCGCGCCATACCTGAGCAGGCGGGCCCGCGACCTCCTCACCGCAGAGGACATCTGCTACATCGACCTGACCGGCAACGTCCGGATCGTCCACGAGTACCCGTCGGTATGGGTCGAGAAGGACGGTGCGGCGCGCGACCCCGCCGCGAAGCCCCGTCCGGCCCGCGGCCTCCGTGGCGCCGCCGCCGGGAAGATCGTCCGCGGCCTGATCGACGTGCGACCCCCGTACGGCGTCACCGAGCTCGCCCGCGTGCTGCGCGTCGACGCCGGGTACGCGACACGGGTACTCGAAGCGCTCGACGCGGAGGCCCTGATCGAGCGCGGCAGAAGGGGCCGCGTCATGGATGCAGACTGGGAGTCGCTCCTCCGGCGCCGCGCGGAAACGCTCGACCTCCTCTCACCTCGCGGGGCGGAGACGTACGTAGCGCCTAGCGACATCAGCATGGCCCTGGGCGTGCTGGAGGCCAGCGGGCGGAAGGACGTCATGATCAGCGGTTCCACCGCCGCGTCCCGCCTCGCGCCGGTGGCACCCGCCGCCCTCCTGGTCCTCTACTCCATGGATCGAGAAGGTCTCGCGGCGGACCTCGACCTCGTGGCGGTCTCGGAGGGAGCGAACGTCGCACTGATCCGGCCGCAGAACACGGCTCCGTTCCTCAACGCCGGCTCCTTCCCCCCGTTCACGTTCGCCGCGCCGAGCCAGATCGCGATCGACTGCCTCAGCGGCAACGGACGCATGCCCGCCGAAGGCGAGGCCGTCATCGAGTGGATGAAGCGGGACGTCGAGCGGTGGCGGCTGACCTCGCTGGACGAGGTGCGGTGGCCTCGATGGGTGCAACCGTGAGCACGCGCTTCGACGTCGCGTACGTCGCCGCGCGGCGCGTCCTCCTGGACGCGCTGGAGGCTTTGCAACCGCACCTCGACGCGCTCGTCGTCGTCGGCGCGCAGGCCGTGTACCTCCGAACCCACCGGCTCGAGCTGGGAGTCGCGCCGTACACGACCGACGGTGACCTCGTCATCGACCCGCGGCACCTCTCGACCGAGCCCGACCTGGGGACCGCACTCCGCGCGGCCGGCTTCGAGCTCGCAACGGATGCCCGAGGAAACACGCAGCCGGGCATGTGGACCTCGTCGAGCGTACCCCTGGACCTGCTGGTGCCGAGCGGAATGAGCGCGGCGCGCCGCCGGTCGGCGCGCCTGGACGGGCACGAGAGGGCCGCGGCGCGGACCGTCGCCGGTCTCGAAGCCACGCTCCTGGACCACGACCCCATGGTGATTGCGTCCCTCGACGGTGCCGACCGCCGCGCGTCCACCGTCGAGGTTGCGGGGCCGGTCGCGCTCTTGATCGCGAAGGCGTACAAGATCAGCGAGCGAGCGCGGCGCGGGGCCCGGCCCGATCGCGTCCACGCGAAGGACGCCGGAGACGCCTATCGCTTGATGCAAGCGACCGACGTCGCCGCGTCGATCGGCGTGGCGCGACGGTTGGTCGACGATCCCGACCACGGCCATGCCTGCGCCGAAGGTCTCCGACACCTCGTCGACCTCTTCCGAGGTCGCCGTACGGTCGGGACCGAGCTGGCGATCGACCACTTTCGGACGGCGCTGCCGGCCGAGCGCGTGGCCGCTATCGCGACCTCGTACGTCCGCCGCCTGGACGAGGGGCTGTCGGCTGCTCCGGCCTAACGGCGGAAGGCGATCATGTTGTTCAGGATCTGGCCCCCCGCCACGCTCACCGCGTAGTCCGCCAGCCCGAAGAAGTGGTCGTAGCGCTCGGTCGGGTCAGGGAGGATCGCGCCGAAGATCCCGACCGTCCCGCGGCCGACCTTCACGCGGCCGAGCCCGATCTCGGTCTCCTCCTCGACGTACGCGACGCTCACGCCGCCCGCCTCCTCCCACGGCCCCTGCATGACGATCCAGTGCGGC
>DATADL010000139.1:0-3301 GCA_036258555.1 Actinomycetota bacterium
AAGGGCCGCTTCGGGACGATCCTCGAGCTCAGCCCCTACCACGGGACGAGCGCCGACCGATCGGGCACGCGCATCCTGCCGGGGCCCGAGGACGGCATGGCCGGCTACTTCGCGCCGCGCGGCTACGCGGTCGTGTTCGCCGACCTCCGCGGCACCGGCCGTTCGGAGGGCTGCCTCGACCACATGGGGCCGAAGGACCAGTCCGACGCGTACGAGATCGTCGAGTGGGCCGCGAAGCAGCCGTGGTCGAACGGCCGCGTGGGCATGACCGGCCACAGCTACGTCGGGTCCACGCCGCAGATGGCGGCCGCGCAGAAGCCCCCCCACCTCGTCACGATCGTCCCGAGCGCGGGCCTGGCCGCGATGTACCACCACGAGTTCCAGCTCGGCGTCCCGTACTACCTCCAGTGGGCGGGCCCGCTCTTCGCGTACGAGCAGCTGGCCATCCAGCGCCACCTTCCTCCGATCGCCGGCGGCTACGGCGACAACTTCGGCAACGGCATGCAGTACTTCGGCTGCGGCGCCACGCAGTCGGCCGCAGTCACGGGCGAGGCCTACTTCAGCGGCGCCGAGACCCAGTGGCACGTCGAGCGTGACTTCCGCAAGGGCGCGACCGAAGCCGACATCCCGGTGTTCATCATCCACGGCATCAACGACAACGCCGCTCGCGTCGCCGCGAGCGACTGGTTCATCGCCCGCAAGGGCCGCCCGGGCGACAAGGCCTGGATCGGCCAGTGGGACCACGGCTCCGGCTGTTGCCCGAACCGTCGCGGGGACCACTGGACGCTGGCGCTCCACGCGTGGTTCGACAAGCACCTGCAGCGCCGCAACGTCTCGACGGGCCCCGCCGCCGAGGTCTTCCTGAACGACGGGAGCATCTTCACGGCGAGCCAGTGGCCGCCGAAGCCCGACGCGAAGATCACCTTCTACCCGCAGGGCGACGGCTCGATGACGTTCGACGCGACCGAGACGCCGGAGGAGACGCTCTCGTACGTCGCCGACCCGCGAGGGTTCACGAGCGAGTTCAACACGGGCAGCGTCGTGTTCGAGACCGGCCCGCTCCCCGAGGACATCCTGATCGCGGGGGTCCCGGAGATGCACCTCGTGACGTCGGTGACCTCGCCCCGCGTGCACATCAACGCCGGCCTCTACGACGTGAACGGCTCGACGGCCGATCGGATCGGGCAGTCGATGTTCGCCATCAGCCCCGAGCTGCGCAACGGCCCGGAGAACCCCGAGGTCGTGATCCCCGGCCAGGTCATGGAGATCGACTTGAAGGGTCAGCCGCAGGCGCACCTCGTGAAGAAGGGGCACTCGCTGAGGCTGATCATCGCCTCGAGCCACCCGGACAAGGTTCCCGTCTTCGCCGAGGGGGCCCAGGTCTCGGTCGTGGTGGGGGGCGCCGACGGCACGTCGGTGACCGTGCCGGTGATCTACGACCCGAAGCTGTGGCCGGACCCGTTGAAGCAGACGGCCCCGCAGTAGCCACCCCGTTTTCCCAGAGAGCCCCGGCCCCGCCGGGGCTCTTTTAGTGTTCGCCGAGCCGCGCTTTGCGTTACGGAGGGCGCGGAGAAGCCGATGTCGGCCGACGAGCGGGTGGCGTCAATGCAGAACCTCATGGACCTCGACGCCGTGGCACAGGCCGGGTTGGTCGCTCGGGGGGACGTGACGCCCACCGAGCTCGTCGAAGCGGCGGCCGCGCGCATCGAGGCCCTCAATCCTCGCCTCAACGCCGTCGTCGTCGACCTCCTCGATCACGGTCTGGCCAGCGCGCACTCCGGCGAGCTGCCCGACGGCCCCTTCCGAGGGGTTCCCTTCCTGCTCAAGGACATAGGCGCGTGCCAGGCCGGGCTTCCCCAATACCGGGGCATGCGCGTCCTGCGCGAGATCGGATGGCGCTGTCCCAGGGATACGCCGCTCGGCGCGCGTTTCCGCGAGGCGGGATTCGTCGTCGTCGGGAAGACCAACACGCCCGAGCTGGGGCTGCTGCCGTTCACCCAGCCGTACTCGTTCGGGCCGACGCGCAATCCGTGGGACCTCGACTATTCGCCGAGCGGGTCGAGCGGCGGCGCGGCTGCCGCGGTCGCCTCCGGGATGGTGGCGGTCGCGCACGCGAGCGACGGCGCGGGATCCATCCGCATGCCGGCCGCGTGGTCCGGGCTCGTGGGGCTGAAGCCCTCCAGGGGAAGGACGTCGCCGGCGCCCATGACGTCACGCAACGCCGCCGAGCACGTGCTGACGCGATCCGTGCGGGATACGGCGGCCGTCCTCGATGCCGTCCACGGCCCCGAGCCGGGCGACCTCTACCTCGCTCCCGCGCCGGCGGCGTCGTTTGCCTCCCGGCTCGACACGGAGCCGGAGCCTCTGCGCGTCGCGCTCGTGACCGGCGTCGACGCCTCGGGAGTCGACACGCACCCCGAATGCGCCGCGGCGGCCCGCGCCGCTGCCGAGACGCTCGGGCAGCTCGGTCACGACGTCGTCGAGCGCCGGGCCGGGTTCCTCTTCGACGACGTCTTCGTCGACCGGATGGAGAGAGAGCTCGCATGCCGCATCCGCCGCGCCCTGACGGCCATGGAGGAGGCGCACGGCGTCCCGTTCGGCGCGGACGAGGTCGAGCCGTGGACCTGGGCGCTGTCGGAGCGCGGACGGGGCGTGACCGCGGAGGCGTTCCTCGCGCTCGCCGAGTGGCAGCAGGAGTACGCGGTGCGGATGGCTCGCTGGTGGGAGGACGTGGACCTGTTGGTCACGCCCGCGACCGCCGTGCCGCCGATGACCATCGAGGACGTCGCGCTCGCGTCCCGCGATCCGGAACGACTTGCCCAGCTCGTGCGCCGGTGCTGGTGCTTTGCGGCTCCGTTCAACCTGACCGGACAACCCGCGGTATCGCTGCCCCTGTCGACGACGCGCACGAAGCTGCCGATCGGGGTCCAGGTCGTTGCCGGCTTCGGACGCGAGGAGCTGCTCTTGCGCGTCGCCCGGAGCCTGGAGCTCGCGGCTCCCTGGGAAAGGTGGATGATGCCCGAAGGCGTGGGGAGAGGGGTGGGATCGTGAGCATGGGGACTGCTGCGGGCGACACGCCCGACGTCTGGGTATGGGTCGACAGCGCCGCGTCCTGCAACCTGTCCTGCGCGCTCTGCTACACGATCCCCATGCAGAGCAAGGCCTACATGAGCCTGGACACGTTCCGGCGGGTGGTCGCGAACGTCGCCGCCGCGCGCGTCCGTGTGCAGATGTTCCACCTCAACTGGCGGGGTGAGCCGGCGCTCAACCCGAAGCTTCCCGAGATGCTCTCACTGCTCGC
>DATADL010000140.1:0-5373 GCA_036258555.1 Actinomycetota bacterium
CGAGTCCGGCCTCCTCGACCAGAAGATCGCTCGCGAGGAGCAGCGCATGTTCTCCGGCGGCGTCTCGAACCCGAAGGAGCTGGCGGCGCTGCAGGCCGAGGTCGAGTCGCTCAAGCGCAAGAAGACGACGCTAGAGGACGAGCTGCTCGAGGCGATGCTCGGGCGCGAGCAGGCCGCGTCGACGATGGACGGCCTGACGAAGGAGCGCGACGAGACCGCGACCGAGGCCGCCGAGCTCACGAAGGTCGTCGCGGACCTGACCGGCGACATCGGGGCCGACATGGAGAAGCACGCAACCGCGCGCACCGAGATCGCCGGCGTGATACCCGCCGACCTCGTGAAGCTCTACGACCACCTCCGGGCCGCCAAGGGCGGCGTGGGGGCCGCGGCCCTCGAGGGGGGCACGTGCCTCGGCTGCCACACGAAGCTGCCGCAGCGCGAGCTCGAGCGCATGCGCGCCGAGGGCGGCCTCCAGCGCTGCGACAACTGCCGGCGCATACTCGTCATCTAGAGCAACGTGAAGGCAATCCTGCGTGCCGACGGAGGAGCGCGCGGCAACCCCGGACCGGCCGGCATCGGCGTCGTGCTGGAGGACCTCGACGGCAACGTCGTCGGCGAGATCGCGAGGGGCATCGGCGTCGCGACCAACAACGTAGCCGAGTACACGGCGCTGATCGAGGGCCTGAAGCTCGCGCAGGCCCGGGGGGTGACCGAGATAGATGTACGCATGGACTCGAAGCTCGTCGTCTACCAGGTGCGCGGGGAGTGGAAGATCAAGAACGACGCGTTGCGGCAGCTCGCCGCACGCGCCGAGTCGCTCCTTCGCCGGTTCGCGCGGAAGTCGCTGACGTACGTGCCCCGGGCCGAGAACGCCGCGGCCGACCGGCTCGCCAACCAGGGCATGGACGCCGCGGCCCTCGACGCGGAGCTCGACCGCGAGGGCGCGATCGAGCACGACCCTCTCTTTTGATCTTCTGGCACGCGGGCCTCGCCGCGACGATCGTGTACGTCACGCTCGGCCGTCGCAGGATCGACTACCGCTACGTGCTCCTGGGCGCCGTGCTCCCGGACCTCGTCGACGCCGCGATCCACCGGAGCTCCCCCGACCGCGGCATCGCGCACTCGATCCTCGCCGTCGTCGTGATCGCGGTCGTCGTGATACTCGGCTTCCGTGGCGACGACCGGCTCGCGGTCTTCGGCGTCCCGGTCGGATGGCTGCTGCATCTCGTCGGCGACGGCATGTGGAACGCGCCGCGGACGTTCCTCTGGCCGGCGTTCGGGACGGAGTTCGTGCGCTCGCCGGAGCCCTACACGTGGGACCTCTTCACGGATCCTCTGGCCCATCTGTCGACGTGGGGCGCGGAGCTCGCCGGCCTGCTGCTCCTCGTGTGGTTCTGGGTCGCCTTCGGCCTGGGCCACGAGCGCCGCTGGCGCTCGTTCCTGGAGGACGGGTATCTACGGCCCTGGGATCCACCAACCGGGATAGGGTGACGGTCTAGAAGCAACTGTGTCCCGCGCGTGGGCAAGTCCGGTCGAAGTCCGGCGCTGTCCCGCAACTGTAGGTCCGCCGCGAGGCGGACGAGCCAGAAAACCCGCGTGGGGCGCGGCTCGGTCGACCTTCGCGGCAAAGCGACGAGCCGGTGCTCCCTCCGGCCTTCCCTGTGCCTCGCAGGTCTCGTCGTGTCCGGCGAGGACCGGACGGAGAGGAGTCCGTATGAGGCGCACCGGCGCCGCCGTCGTCTGTCTCGCGCTGTTCCTGACGGGGTGCGGAGGAGGGTCCTCGGACACCTCCGCGCGGCCCACCCCCTCCCCGGACGACGGCTTCCCCGTGACGATCGACGCCGCGGCCGGCAGCGTCGTGATCGAGCGGCGCCCCGAGCGCATCGTGTCGCTGTCGCCCACCGCGACCGAGATGCTGTTCGCGATCGGTGCCGGCGACCAGGTCGTCGCCGTCGACGACCAGTCGGACTACCCGCCCGAGGCGCCCACGACGGAGCTGTCGGGATTCGAGCCGAACGTCGAGGCGATCGCGAGCTACGAGCCCGACCTCGTCGTCGCGAGCGACGGCGGCGCGCTCCGGTCGCTGAGGGACCTGGGGATCCCGTTGCTCGTCGAGCCGGCCGCCGCCGATCTCGACGACGCGTACGCGCAGTTCCTCCAGCTGGGTGACGCTACTGGGCACGCCGCCGAGGCCGAAGCAGAGGTCGAGCGGATCCGCGACCGGATCGACGAGATCGTCGCCGGGATCCCCGAGTCCGACTCGCCTCCCGCCTACTACCACGAGCTCGACGAGACCTACTTCACCGTCACGTCCGACACGTTCATAGGACAGGTGTACGCGCTCGCGGGCCTGCGCAACATCGCCGACGAGGCCGACAAGGCCGGGACCGGCTATCCGCAGCTGTCGGCCGAGTACGTCATCGACGCCGACCCCGACTACATCTTCCTCGCCGACTCCGAGTGCTGCGGCCAGACGCCCGAACGGGTCGCGCGGCGACCCGGGTGGGACCGGATCGCGGCGGTGCAGCGCCAGGCGGTCTTCGACGTCGGCGACGACGTGTCGTCGCGCTGGGGGCCGCGCGTCGTCGACTTCCTCGAGATCGTGGTCGAGGCGCGCCAGAGCGTGGAGGGCGCGGCGCGGTGACCTCGGCGGTCCGCGTGACGGGGCTGCGGCCGCGGTGGCTGATGGTCGCCGCGGCCTCCCTCGCGGCCGCGGCGGTCCTCGGGATCCTGATGGGACCCGTCCGTCTCGCCGCCGGCCCGGCGCTCGCCGACATCGCCGACCGCCTGCCCGGCGTCGCCCTGACGTCCGGTCTCACCGACCAGCAGAGCGCCATCCTGTGGGAGCTGCGTGTGCCGCGCGTCGTCCTCGCGGGGCTCGTGGGCGCGACGCTCGCACTCGCCGGGGCCGCATACCAGGGCGTGTTCCGCAATCCGCTCGCAGACCCGTACCTGCTCGGCGTCGCCGCGGGGGCCGGGCTCGGCGCCACGATCGCGATCGCGCTCCTCCCGCCCGGTCTCGACTGGGCGATCGACCCCCTGCCGCTGTTCGCGTTCGCCGGCGCGCTGCTCGGCGTCGCGATGACCTACGTGCTCGGACGCGCGGGGGCCGGGGGCCGGACGACCGCGACCCTGATCCTCGCCGGGGTCGCGACGGCGTCGTTCCTGACGGCCGTGCAGACGTACGTGCAGCAGCGAGAGGACGAGACCGTGCGCCAGGTCTACACGTGGATCCTCGGCCAGCTGACCACCGCCAGCTGGCGCGAGGTCGGGCTCGTCCTCCCGTACCTCCTCGTGTGCGGGGCGGTGGTGTTGCTGCACCGCCGCCTGCTCGACGTGCTCAGCGTCGGCGACGAGGAGGCGGCGAGCCTCGGCGTCGACACGCAGCGCGTCCGTCTGCTTATCGTCGTCGCCGCGTCCTTGGGGACGGCGGCCGCGGTGGCCGTGAGCGGGCTCATCGGCTTCGTCGGCGTGATAGTCCCGCACACCGTTCGGCTGGTCTTCGGGACGAGCTACCGCCTCGTGATCCCGCTGTCGATCCTGTTCGGCGCGGCGTTCCTGATCCTCGCCGACCTCGTAGGAAGGTCGTTGATCGCGCCCGCGGAGATACCCATCGGCGTGATAACCGCATTCCTCGGCGCGCCGTTCTTCCTCGTCGTGCTGCGGCGGAGCGCGGGGCGCATATGAGCGCGATCGAGGTCGCGGGGCTGTCGGTGTCGTACGGGGCCGCGCCGGTCGTGGAGGGCCTGGACCTCGAGGTCCCCGCGGGATCGTGGGTCGCGTTGATAGGCGCCAACGGCGCCGGCAAGACCACCGTGCTCCGCGCCGTAGCGGGCCTCGTGGCGTTCCGCGGACGCGTGCGCGTGGGCGACGTCGACGTCGCGGCGGCGCCGCGCCGGACGCTTGCCCGGCACATCGCCTACGTGCCGCAGCGGCCGGTCCTCCCCGACGGCGCGAGCGTGACGGATTACGTGCTCATGGGACGCAACCCGCACATCCGCTATCTCGCCACCGAGAGCAGAGCCGACGTCGACGCCGTCGCGGAGGCGCTCGAGCGCCTCGACCTCGGCCCGTTCGCGGACCGCGACGTCGCGGAGCTGAGCGGGGGGGAGGCGCAGCGGGTCGTGCTCGCGCGCGCCCTCGCGCAGGCAGCGCCGGTGCTGCTGCTGGACGAGCCGACGAGCGAGCTCGACATCGGCCACCAGCAACAGGTGCTCGAGCTCGTCGACCGCCTGCGGCGCGACGTGGGGCTGACGGTGCTGTCGACGATGCACGACCTCACGGTGGCCGGGCAGTACGCGGGGCGCTTCGTGCTCCTGGAGGCCGGGCGCGGCGTGGCGGCCGGCGCCCCCGAGGACGTCCTGCGCGCCGATCTGATCCGCCGCTACTACGGAGCGTCCGTCGAGGTGGTCGCCAACGGCGGCGGGATCGTGGTCGTCCCGACGAGGAGGGCGTCGCAGGAGGCCCGACCGTGACGGTCGAGCCGCCGGCGAGACCGCCCGAGAGACCTCCGCGCGAGCGCGCGGACTCCTTGGTCATCGTGAACACCGGCGACGGCAAGGGCAAGAGCACCGCGGCGTTCGGGACGATGCTGCGCGCCGTTGCCCGCGGGTGGAGGGTCTGCGTCGTGCAGTTCCTCAAGTCCGGGCAGTGGCGCGTCGGCGAGGAGGAGGTCGGGCGCAAGCTCGGCGTCGAGTGGTGGACGACCGGCGACGGGTTCACCTGGAACTCGAAGGACATGGACGAGACCGAGGCGCGAGCGCGCGCCGCGTGGGAGGCGGCGGCCGCGCTCGTGTCGTCGGGCGAGTACCACATGGTGCTCCTGGACGAGGTGACGTACCCGATCAACTACGGCTGGATCGACGTCGACGCCGTCGTGGCGACGCTGCGGGGCCGACCGGCCCACGTCAACGTGATCGTCACCGGCAGGGACGCGCCCGGCGAGCTCGTCGAGCTCGCCGACACCGTCACCGAGATGCGCAAGGTCAAGCACGCGTACGACCGCGGCGTGGGCGCGAAGAGAGGCATCGACCTCTGATGGCGATGCGCCTGTTCGTCGGGGGAGCGCGGGCCGGCAAGTCCTCGCTCGCGGTCCGCTTCGCCGCCGCAACGGGCCTCCCGGTCACGTTCGTCGCGACCGCCGAGGCGCAGGACGACGACATGGAGGCGCGGATCTCCCGTCATCGCGCCGAGCGGCCGCCGGGATGGCGGACCGTCGAGGAGCCCCTCGACCTCCGGGGCGCGATCGAGGCGTCCGGCGACGACGTCGTGGTCCTCGACTGCCTCACGCTGTGGGTGAGCAACCTCCTGTTGGACGGCGTCTCCGACGGCGAGGTCGAGCGGCGGGCCGAGGCCGCGGCGGTGGGGGGGGGG
>DATADL010000141.1:0-3902 GCA_036258555.1 Actinomycetota bacterium
GAGGATCGGGAAGATGTGCCCGCCGGTGAGCGTGAAGAGGTGGTCGACACCGAGAGCCTTCAGCGCGCCGGTGACGGCGCGTCCCCCATGGAGCTGATCGGTCATCCGCCGGAGCCTATATGAGGGCCGCGGCACGCCCCCCGCCGCCCGCCGCTATTCGTATCCGTGGGGGCCCCGAGTGCAAGCGGTGCAACCGGTGCAACGTGCACCGCGTGCACCGCGTGCACCGCAGGCTTGCTCACGACGGGTCTTGGAGACGCAGCGCCCGCCCGCGCTATTCGCCGTCGTGCGACCAGCGCGTCACGCCGCTGTCGCCCGAGGCCGCCGTCTCCGACGAGCTCCGCCGGATCACGCCGTCTTGCTCCGGATCTCGCGTGGCCGGGTCGAACGTCCGCTCCTCCGAGTCCTCGAGCATCCGCCGGGCCGCGCGCCTCGCCGACTCCTCGTCCGGCGCCGCCGGATCCCCGCCGCGCAAGAGCTTCGCCGCGAGCCGCTCGACCTTCTCCTCGAAGGTGTCGGGGCCGCTCAAACCGTGACCTCCCAGGTGTCGCCCGAGGTCAGGAGCTTCGACAGGTCGCCCGGCCCCTGCTGCTCGGCGGCGCGCCGCAGCTGGTCCTCCATCCCGTCGCCGTACGCGGGCCGCTGCACGTCGCGGAAGATCCCGAGAGGCGTCGGGCCGGTCGGACCGTCGGCGACGCGCGACAGCGCGAACGCGAGCGCGGGGTCCTCGCGGTGCTCGTCGTGGACGAGGAGGCTGCCCTCGCCGGCGCTCGCGACGTCCACGATCTCGATCCGGCCTTCGCCGGTCATCCGCAGGCCCTTCTCGTCGTTCGGCCCGAACCGGATCGGCTTGCCGTGCTCGAGATAGATGCGGTTCTGCGAGCGCCCTTCCTTCGAAGTCAGCGCGAGGAACGCGCCGTCGTTGAAGATGTTGCAGTTCTGGTAGATCTCGACGAAGGCGGAGCCGCGGTGCGCGGCGGCGCGGCGAAGGACCTCCGGGAGGTGCTTGCGCTCGACGTCCAGGGTCCGTGCGACGAAGCTCGCCTCGGCCCCCAGCGCGACCGAGATCGGGTTGAACGGGTGCTCCAAGGAGCCGAACGGGGTCGACTTCGTGATCTTCCCTTTCTCCGAGGTCGGCGAGTACTGCCCCTTCGTAAGCCCGTAGATCTGGTTGTTGAACATGAGGATCTTCAGGTTCACGTTGCGCCGCAGCGCGTGGATGAAGTGGTTGCCGCCGATCGAGAGCGCGTCGCCGTCGCCGGTGACGACCCACACCTGGAGGTCGGGCCGGGCGGTCGCGAGGCCGGTCGCGATCGCGGGGGCGCGGCCGTGGATGCCGTGGATCCCGTAGGTGTTCATGTAGTACGGGAACCGGCTCGAGCACCCGATTCCGGAGACGAAGACGATCTTCTCGCGCGGGATGCCGAGCTCGGGCATGACGCCCTGCACCGCGGCGAGGATCGCGTAGTCGCCGCAGCCCGGGCACCAGCGGACCTCCTGGTCGGATACGAAGTCGGAGCGCGTCAGCGTCGCGACGCCCCCGCTCGCCTCGGTGATGCCGCGTTCGGTCGGTTGCTCTGTCATACAAGCTCCAGTAGTCGTTGTTCGAGGTCGCCCGCACGGAACGGCAGGCCCTTCACCTGGTTGATCGAGATCGTGTCGATGAGGAAGTCGGCCCGGATCAGCTTCGAGAGCTGCCCCATGTTCATCTCGGGGATCACGACGGTCTCGAAGCGGGAGAGCACCTCGCCGGTGTTCTTCGGCATCGGGTTGAGGTGCTTCAGGTGGGCGCGAGCGACCTTCTTCCCGCGCGCGCGGAGCCGGCGGCAAGCTGCGCCGATCGCGCCGTACGTCGACCCCCACCCGAGCACGAGGACCTTGGCCTCCTCGTCGCCGTCCCACTCGAGCGGCTCGATGTCCTCCTCGATCGCCTTGATCTTCGCCTGGCGCAGCAGCGTCATCAGGTGGTGGTTGTCGGGGTCGTAGGAGATGTTGCCGGTGCCGTCGGCCTTCTCGAGGCCGCCGACGCGGTGCTCGAGCCCGGGCGTCCCGGGGATCGCCCAGGGCCGCGCGAGCGTCGTCTCGTCGCGGAGGTACGGCCAGAAGTCCTCGCCGGCGTTCGGCTGCGACGCGAACGGGACCGCGATGTCGGGGAGCTTCTCGACGGCGGGGATGCGCCACGGCTCCGCGCCGTTCGCGAGGTAGCCGTCGGAGAGCAGGATCACCGGCGTCATGTACTTGAGGGCGAGGCGCGTGGACTCGATCGCCGCCCAGAAGCACGAGGGCGGCGAGTACGCGGCCACGATCGGCAACGGTGCCTCGCCGTGGCGTCCGTACATCGCGTGGAGCAGGTCCGACTGCTCGGTCTTCGTCGGCAGCCCCGTCGAAGGGCCGCCGCGCTGGATGTCGATCAGGATCAGCGGGAGCTCGAGCGAGAGCGCCAGGCCGAGCGCCTCGGACTTCAGGTCGAGGCCGGGCCCGGACGTCGTCGTGACGCCGATGTGGCCGCCGAAGGACGCGCCGATCGCCATCGAAATCGCGGCGATCTCGTCCTCGGCCTGGACGGTCCGGACGCCGAAGTTCTTGTGGCGCGACAGCTCGTGGAGGATGTCCGACGCCGGCGTGATCGGATAGGACCCGAGGAACAGCGGGAGCTTCGCGTGGACGCTCGCCGCGATCAGGCCGTACGCGATCGCCTGGTTGCCGGTGATGCGGCGGTAGCGCCCGGGGGCCAGCGTCGCGGGACGCACCTCGTAGGCGACGAGCTCCGCGGTCTCGCCGAACGCGTGGCCGGCCTTCAGCGCCGCGACGTTGGCCTGTGCGATCTGCGGCTTCTTGGCGAACTTCTTCTCGAGCCAGGCGATCGTCGGCTCGAGCGGGCGCGAGTACATCCACGAGATGACGCCGAGCGCCAGCATGTTCTTGGAGCGCTCGGCCTCCTTCTTGCTGACGCCGGACTCCTTCACCGCCTCGACCGTCATCGAGGTCATCGGGATCTGGACGACCTGGTAGCCGTCGAGGCTGCCGTCCGTCAGGGGGTTCGCCGAATAGCCGACCTTGTCGAGGGCCCGGTCCTCGAACGCGTCGGAGTTCACGATCAGCAAGCCGCCCCGGGTGAGGTCCTTGAGGTTCGCCTTGAGGGCCGCCGGGTTCATCGCGACGAGGACGCTCGGCTGGTCCCCCGGGGTCAGGATGTCGTGGTCCGAGAAGTGGATCTGGAAGGCGGAGACGCCGGCGATCGTCCCGGCGGGGGCCCGGATCTCGGCCGGGAAGTCCGGCATCGTCGCGAGGTCGTTGCCGAAGGACGCGCTCACGCTCGTGAAGCGATCGCCGGTCAGCTGCATCCCGTCGCCGGAGTCGCCCGCGAAGCGGATCACGACCCGGTCCAACTCTCGGCGCTCGCCCTTCCTGGGCGGCGCCACCTGGGAGCTCATCGGTTCTCCTTGGTCCACAACGGTCCACAACTGGCTTCGGAGAGCCAGTCTAAGTGATGCAGCTGTTACGCCGGAAAGACCTTCAGCGCTTGGATGGACGCGATCGGGACTTGGCGTGCGACCCCGCGGCGGTCGATGACCGTTATGTGCCCATTCGCGTCGACGGACATCAGCACGCCGACGACCTCGCTGCTCGAGAACTCCGGATCGTCCGGGAGCGCGTGCCTCAGCGACACCTTCCTGCCGAGGAGCTTGCGCAGCTCGGCCGGGGCGGGACGCGAGCTACTCGCTGCGCTCCTCCGACGGAGCGAACGGGCTCTCCATCGCGCCACCCGACGCCTCGGGGTTGTCCTGGAACCACTGCGCGTTGACCTGCGTGAAGTTCGCCCACTCTGCGGGGATGTTGTCGGCCGGGAAGATCGCGTCGACGGGGCAGGCGGGAAGGCAGGCGTCGCAGTCGACGCACTC
>DATADL010000142.1:0-2871 GCA_036258555.1 Actinomycetota bacterium
TCCTCGTCGGTCGTCATCAACAGGGACGAGTTCCTCGAGATGCTGGCGCAGATGAAAGAGGAGGTCCCCGACGAGGTCCGTCAGGCGCGCTGGATGACCCGCGACCGGGACGAGCTTTTGTCCCGGGCCCGCAAGGAGGCCGAGCGCATCGTCGCGGAGGCCCGGGAGCAGCGTGACCGGCTGCTGTCCAGGACCGAGATCGTGCACGCCGCCGAGCGCGAGGCCGAGCGCATCGTCGACGAGGCGAAGGAGCGGGGCGTGAAGCTGCGGGTCGAGGCCGAGGACTACATCGACCAGAAGCTCGCCGCCTTCGAGATCCTGCTGAACAAGACGCTGGCGACGGTGAACAAGGGGCGCGAGCAGCTCCGGGGCCAGCGGACCTCGCCGACGAACGGGGCGCCCGAGGCGACGACCGGCCCCGACGCCCCGTTCGACGCCGCGGAGCTGAGCCAGCCCTCGATCTAGCCCCGACGGGGGCAATACCTGGAACGACCTGGGAAAACGGGTCGTTCTGATATCATTTCGGGGTCCGGCGCGCCAGGCGCGACGGCCCTTTTTCCACGCATACGGGCAGGAGACGCGCGCGTGCACGGTTTCACCTATTCGGTCGCCGACATCCTCGGTCGCCCCGGCGAGTACCGGGACTTCCGCATCGTCGAGCCCCTCGAGGGGGCCGGGACCGCGCTCGCCCAGCTGACCCGTTCGCCCGTCGACGCCCGCCTGCGGGCGGAGAGCGTCGTCGAAGGCGTGCTCGTGACCGGCCGCGCCGGTGGGGCCGTGACGTTCGAGTGCTCCCGCTGCCTCACGGAGTTCCCCTCGGAGATCGGGGTCGAGCTGTGCGAGCTCTTCGCGGGGCCGGGCCACGAGCCGCAGCCCGAAGAGGACTTCTACGAGGTGAAGGGGACCGAGATCGACCTCGAGCCCATGCTCCGGGACGCGCTCGTCCTCGCGCTGCCGTTGAACCCGATCTGCTCGCTCGATTGCCGGGGGTACTGCGCCGGCTGCGGCCAGAACCTGAACGAGGGGGAGTGCACCTGCGCCCCCGACGACGTCGACCCGCGCTGGGCCGGTCTCGAGGACCTGCGCGCGAAGCTGGACCAGTAGAGGAGGAGCCATGGCGGTACCCAAGCGGTCCGGCAGTCGAGACGGAGTAGAGCGGCCATAGGCCTGCAGGCGCTTGGCGTCCCCGAAGGAGGAGGGCCGCTCTACGAGCTCGCCCTCACCCACCGCTCCTACGCGTTCGAGAACGGCGGCGCGGAGCACAACGAGCGGTTGGAGTTCCTGGGCGACGCGATCCTCGGCGCGATCGTCACCGACCTCATCTTCGCCACCTATCCGGAGCTGTCGGAGGGCGAGATGGCGCCGCTGCGCGCCTCCGTCGTCAACAAGCACTCGCTCGCGGAGATCGGTCGCGACCTGGAGATCGGTCCCCACATCCGCCTCGGCAAGGGCGAGGAGATGGGCGGGGGCCGCGACAAGGACGCGCTGCTCGCCGACGCCCTCGAGGCCCTGATCGGGGCCGTGTACCTCGAGCGGGGGATCGACGCCGCGCGCTCCGCGCTCGTGCCGATCTTCCGCGACCGCATCGCGGACGCCGTCGCGGCGGGCAACCGGTTCGATCCGAAGGCCGCCCTCCAGGAGAGGGTCGTCCGTGCCGGGCACGCGCTCCCGCAATTCCGCGTCGTCGGATCCGGCCCGGACCACGACAAGCGGTTCGAGGCGGAGGTGTTCGTCGCCGGCGAGCTGCTGGGCACGGGTCGCGGCCGGAGCAAGAAGGAGGCCGAGCAGAGCGCCGCGCGCGAGGCGCTCGCGCGGCTGGACGAACGCCTCGAAGGGGGTGCGGCGGATGCCAGAGCTTCCTGAGATCGAGGTCCTGCGCCGCGACCTCGAGAAGGAGATCGTCGGGCGACGCATCAAGGAAGTGGAGGTCAGGCCCGGGTCCAACGCGATGAAGGCGATCGCGCGCCACGGCCGCCGCAAGGACTTCCAGGACCTGCTCGTCGGCGCCAAGGTCGACCGTATCGACCGCAAGGGCCGTCTGCTGTTGCTCGAGCTCGACAACGACAAGACGTTGGTGTTCGACGTCGGCCGTGCCGGGCAGCTGCTGAAGACCAGCGCGTCCGACGAGATCCCGACGCACACCCACATCGTGATCGCCTTCACGATCGGTGGTCATCTCCGCTTCGTAGACCCGGCGAAGGAAGGCGAGGTCTTCGTGCTCGAGAACGAAGACGTCGAGGCCGAGGCCGCCACGAACGCGCTCGATCCCCTGGAGCAGCCGCTGGCGTGGCACACGTTCTCGGCGATGCTCGAGGAGCGCAAGACGCCGCTCAAGGAGCTGCTGATGGATCCGGGCTTCATGGTGGCGATCGGCGACGTGTACTCGGACGAGATCCTGTTCGCGGCCGGGCTGCGCTACGACCGGCCCTCGAACAAGCTGTCGTCCCAGGACGTGCGGCGTCTCTACCGCGCGTTGATGGAGATCCTCCAGGACGCCGTCAAGGCGCGCGGGACGACGCTCGCCGATCCCCGGTTCACCGACCTACAGGGCGACCCGGGTCAGTTCCAGCTGGAGCTCAAGGTCTACGACCGCGAGGGCGAGTTCTGCCGGCGGTGCCGCAACGACATCGTGAAGGAGCCCTTCGGGGACTCCTACACCTATTTCTGTCCCCAATGTCAGTCGTGAGCAGGAGGAACCGAAGTGGAAGATAGGACTCGCGTCCACGTGTTCGTGACCGGGGACGTGCAGGGCGTGAACTTCCGCCAGGCGATCGCAGACAAGGCGAACGAGCAGGGCGTCACCGGCTGGGTGCGCAACTTGAACGACGGCCGCGTCGAGGCCGTCCTCGAGGGGCCGCGCGACGAGGTCTA
>DATADL010000143.1:0-11559 GCA_036258555.1 Actinomycetota bacterium
GCCCCCGGCTCGCCTTCTTTGCCCGGCTCGATGGCCTCGAGCAGCTTCTTCAGCTGCAGGAACACGTCGTCGAGCTCGGCCGGGATCTGCGTCCGGTCGACGTCGAGCACGGCCCCGTCGGGAAGCGTGTTCCCGGCGACGTACGGCGGGTGGAGCTGCACGTACCGGTCGGAGATGACCGAGATCGGCACGATCTGGGCCTTCGCGTTCACGGGGACCGGGTGGTCCTTGGAGATCTCCATGTCGACGCGCACGCGCGTCCCGGCCGGCTCGACGTTCGTCACCTTGCCGACGGCGACGCCGAGGACCGTCACGTCCGAGTTCTCGAAGAGACCGATCGCCTTCTCGAAGTAGGCGGTCACCTCGTAGGTCTCGTCTTCGTTGTCGAGGCCGCCGGCGGCGGCGTACGCGCCTCCCGCGATCAGCAGCGCGACGACGACCGCCAGCGGCTTCACGAGGCTCCTCATCGTCGCGTTCATTCGTCGGACTCACAGAGGTCGGAGACGACGAGGACGCAGGAGAAGATGTCGGCCCAGCGTCCCTGGCGGGTGATGTTGCCGAAGTAGCGCGACGACGGCCCGGCGTACTCGAGCGCCATGTCGATGTGCTCGACGTTGCTCTCGAGGACGGCGAGCGCGCGGTCGAGCTTCGTGACGATCCCGTCGATCTTCGACCGGTTCTCGCGGACGAGCCCGGTGACCTCACCGGCCATCTGCCGCGTCACCTCGAGGAGCGACTGGATCTCCTCGCGCTTGCTCGCGAGCGACCCCAGGACCTCGTTCGACGCGTCGATCAACCGGACGACCTCGTCGCCCTCGTCGGCCAGCAGCGCCGTCAGCTCGTCCGCGCCCGAGAGCAGCTCCTTCAGCTCGTCCTCGCGTGCGTTGACGCCCGCCCCCAGATCGTTGAGTCCCTCGAGCGCCTCGCCGACCTCGTCCTCCGCCGCGGCCGTGAGCTTCGTGAGCTGCACGAGCATCCGGTTGAGGCGCGGTCCGTTCAGGTCTTCGAGGACGTTCGTGCCCTGGTTGGCCGCCTGGTAGATCTCGTAGGGGACCTCGGTGCGGTCGAGGGGGATCACGTCGCCGTCGGCGAGGAAGGGGTCGTCGCCCACGCCGTCGATCTCCACGAACTTGGTGCCGAGCAGGGTGGCGAGCTTGATCTCGGCGGTCGCGTCCTCGGGGATCTCGGTCCCGTTGTCGATCTGCATCGTTACGACGACCTTGGCGCCGTCCAGCTCGACCGATTCGACGGTCCCGACCTTGATGCCCGCGACGCGTACCTGGTTCTCGGGGTTCAGCCCGGCCGCGTCCGCGAACTCGGCGGTGAGCTCGTAGCTCTGCTTGACGAAGGGGATCTTGTCGAGGGAGAACGACAGCGCGGTCCCCGCCGTGATGCCGAGGATCGACAGCAGGCCGATGAGGAACGGGGAACGCTCGCGGAAGTTCTTGATGCTCATGGCAGGCCGTCCACCAATCCCGTGCAGCGGCCCGTCCCGAGCTCGGGGCAGAGGTTGACGACGTAGAGCGTCCACCACTTCCCGTAGGACTGGCTGCGCGCGGTCGCCAGCAGGACCTCCTTGAGGTTCTTGGCGACCTTGTCGAGGGGGCGGAGGTTCTCGTCGACGATCGTGAGCAGCACGTTGAGGTCCGAGAGCTCCTGGTCGAGGTTCCCGCGGTTGCGGGAGACGAGCCCGCCGAAGCGGCCCGAGGCGTCGTCGAGCTGGTCCACGACACGCTCGATCGTGGGCGTGACGTCGGCCAGCGACTCCATCAACTCGGTGAAGCGGTCCAGCGAGACCCGGATGTTGCCCTTCTGGGAGTTCAGGATCTTCGTCAGGTCGTTCAGGTCGGTGACTAGCCGCGCGAGCCTCTGGTCGCGGTCCGCGAGCGTCTGCGTGATCGCGCCGATGTTCCCAAGGGTCGCCGCGAAGTCGTCCTCGCGGCCCTTGAAGACCTTCAGCACCGCCCGCGCCACCGCGTTGATGTCCTCGGGGTTCGTGGACTGGATGAGCGGGCGGAGGTTGTTGAACACGAGCGCGAGGTCGAGCGCCGGCTTCGTGTTCTCGACGGGGATCGTGCCGTTCTCTTCGAGCGGCTCACTCGACGGTGACTCCGGCCGGACGAGGTTGATCGTCCGCTGGCCCAGCAGGTTGCGGTACTTGATGTCGGCGACGACGTTCTCGGGGAGCTCGACGTCGCCCTCCACCTCCATCGTCACGATCGCGCGGCCGCGGTCGACCTCGAACCCGGTGACCTTGCCGACGGTGACGCCCGCGATCTTCACCGGATCGCCGTTGAGGATGCCCGTCGCGTCCGAGAACACCGCGTTCACCGCGTACACGTCCTTGAACGGCGACAGGTTGCCGATGATCGAGGCCAGGTAGAACGTGATGAACACGGTGAAGACCGTGAAGACGCCGAGCTTGATCCCGGTGTTCCTCATCGGGCCTCGACCTTCCGAGGCGGGTCGATGTCCGAGACCGCGCCGAGCGCCGGGCTGTACAGAAGCCTGCCGAGGTCGGACGTCGGGTCGAGCCCGAGCCGCTCGAAGTCCGCTGCGGTGGCGGTGCGCGGGTTCGGCCTCTGCTCGTCGCCGGGTCCGTACGCGCCCTGGCTGTGGGAGATGATGTTGTGGACCCTCCAGCAGCGGCCGGGCACGCGGTCGCCGACCTGGGCCCCCGGCTCGGTGGTCGTCTGGCGGTACGTGCACGTCGGGGTGAGGTTCCGGATCCACCGCGAGTTGAACTGCGGCAGCACCTCCAGGAGCTTCTCGAGGTCGCTCGTGCGCGACGAGATGATGCCTATGACTGTCGCGCCGCGGTCGACGAGCTTGGTGAGGTCGCCGAAGCGCGTCTCGAACAGCACCGACAGCTCGTCGAGCAGGAGCGGGGCCCGGTTCAGGTTCTCGTCTATGAGCGCGGCGTTCGCGACCGTGAACTCGTTGACGGAATCCAGGTTGTCGAGCGCCTCGAGGAGGTCTTCGTCGACGTCGTCCAGGACTTCGGACGAGGCCTTCAGCTGCTCGATGCCCTCGGCGAGGAGGGCCTTGTCGTCGTTGAGCGGCTCGAGCGCGCGGATCCCCTCGCGGATCGCGGCGACGGCTTCGTCCTCCTGGCCGGAGAAGCCCTCGGCCAGGGCTTCCAGGGCGGCCGCGAGGTTCTCCGGGTCGACCGCCTCGAGCAGCGGAAGGCCGGTGTTGAGGATGGTCTCGACCTCCAACGGGTCGAGCGTGCGCTCCTTCGGTATCACGTCGCCTGCGGCAATGCGTGCGGTCTCGGGGTCGTCGGGATAGACGAGCTCGACCCACTTCTCGCCGAAGACCGTCTTGGCGCGGATCTCGGCGCCGGCGTTCGCAGGGATCTGATCGACGGACTCGTGGAACAGATCCATGCGTACGCGGCAGTCGCCTTCGTCGACGCGCTCGAGGGCCCCGATGCTGCCCACGAGCACGCCCCGCAGCTTGACGTCGCCGCCCACGCGCAGACCCTGCCCGCAGTTCTCGAACTCGGCGAACGCGTCGGCGGAGTTCTGGAAGAGGCGGCCGGTGAGCATGAGCCCGGTGAGCGCGACGGCGCCGGCCATCAGGGCGAGGGCCAGCAATCCCGTCAGTACGTGCCGCAGCCTAGTTATCCGAGTTCCTCCACATGCATCGGGTCAGCCCGCTATTCGGACGGTGTCCTCCACTCCCCACATGAACGACGACATCATCAAGTTCAGCACGTTCACGGCGACGATCGAGGCCCGGATGGCCTTGCCGACCGCGATCCCGACCCCCGCCGGCCCGCCCGACGCGTTGAACCCGTAGTAGCAGTGGATGAGCGCGACCGTGACGGCGAACACCCCCGCCTTTATCAACGAGTAGAAGACGTCCTCGGGCGGCAGGAACAACGTGAAGTAGTGGGCGTAGGTCCCACCGGACAGCCCGAGGAGCTTCGTCACCACCAGCTCGGTCGCGATGTACGAGGAGAACAGCGAGATCAAGTAGAGCGGCGTGATGGCCGTGAGCGCGGCGATGATCCTCGTCGACACGAGGTAGGGGACCGGCCGCACGGCCATGACCTCGAGCGCGTCGATCTCCTCGTTGACCCTCATCGCGCCGAGCTCGGCCGTGAAGCCCGCGCCCACCTGCGCCGCGAGCGTGACGCCCGCGATCAACGGCGTGATCTCCCGCGTGTTGGCGAACGCAGAGACGAAGCCCGTGAACGCCTCCGCGCCGATCAGCTGGAGGCCTTTGAACCCCTCGAGGCCGACCTGCGTCCCGGTGAAGAACGCCATGAAGAAGATGACACCGGCGGTGCCGGCGCCGACGATCAGGGCGCCGGAGCCGAGCGTGATCTCGGAGATCAGCCGCGCGGTCTCGCCGGTGTGCCGGATGGCGAAGATCATGTCCCACAGCGACTTCGCCATGAACGAGAGCTGCTCGCCGAGGCGGGCGAGGCTGTCGATCCCGCGGCTCACGAGACGCCCGGGGGCCCCGAACGTCCTCGTAATGCGGCCGGCCTGCGTCGCCATCTGGCTCCTATCCGAACTTCTGCGGGACGATCGCGAAGTAGAGCGCCGTCAGGATGAAGTTGACGAAGAAGATCAGCATGAACGTCACGACGACGGCGCGGTTGACCGCGTCGCCCACGCCCTTCGGCCCGCCTTTCGCGTAGAACCCGAAGTAGACGGCGACCATGGCCGCGACGAGACCGAACACCCCCGCTTTGAGGATCGCGACTATGAGGTCCGCGGTCTGCGCGAGTAACGAGAACGAGGCGAGATACGCACCAGGCGTACCTCCTTGGATGATCACGTTGAAGAAGTAGCCGCCGAGGATCCCGGCGACGGAGACGAAGCCGTCCAGCAGCATCGCGACGAAGACCGCAGCCCAGATGCGGGGCACGACCAGCGTCGCGATCGGGTTCACGGCGAGGACCTCCATCGCGGCGATCTCGTCACGGATCTTGCGGCTGCCGATGTCGGCGCACATCGCCGAGCCGCCGGCGCCGGCGATCAGCAGCGCGGCCACGATCGGCGCCGCCTCCCGCACGACCGCGAGGACCATCGCGGCCCCCGTCTGCGACTCGGCCCCGAGCTGGCGCGCGACGTTGCCGACCTGGAGGGCGATGGTCGCCCCGAACGCGATCGACACGAGGACGGCGGGGATCATCGAGACGCTGGCGATGAACCACGACTGACGGACGAACTCGCGCCAGGGGTAGGGGGGCTTCCACATGATCCGGAAGGCCTCGAGCGTGATGGCGAACATGTTGCCCGTCTCCACGACGAGCGTCCGCATCGGTCCCATTGCTAGATGGTCTTTCTCCGCGTCGCCGCCGGTTCCTCGCGCTGCTCCGCGCCCGACCGCCCGGCCTCCTCGGACGGCGGGGGTGCGTCGTCGTCCGGAGCCCCGGCGGACCGCTCCATCTCCTCGGTCTCCGCCGCCGTCATCCCCGAGCTCGACACGATGCCCTTCGTGGCGTCCTTCTCCTCGGACATGCCGATGGGGCCTTCCGTGTCGCCGGAGAGGAACTGGCGCACGACCGGGATCTCGGACTCGAACATCTCCCGGGCGGGGCCGAAGCGTACGAGGTTGCGGCGGTAGAGCATGCCGATGAAGTCCGAGACCTTGCGGGCGGTGGCGATGTCGTGGGTGACGACGATGAACGTCGCCTTGAGCTGGCGGTTCAGGTCCATCGTCAGCTCGTTGAGGAACGCCGTCCGGACGGGGTCGAGCCCGGAGTCGGGCTCGTCGAAGAGCACGATCTCGGGGTCGAGGACGAGCGCCCGCGCGAGGCCGGCGCGCTTCTTCATCCCGCCGGAGATCTCGCCGGGCAGCTTCTTCTCGGCGCCCGTGAGGCCCACCATGCCGAGCTTCTCGTCGACGATCTGCTTGATCTCCGACTCTTTCTTGCGGGTGTGCTGGCGGAGCGGGAACGCGACGTTGTCGAAGATGTTCATCGACCCGAACAGGGCCCCGTCCTGGAACAGGACGCCGAACTTGCGCCTGACCTCGAAGAGCTCCTTCTCGTTCAGGGCCGGGACGTTCTTGCCGTCGATCCAGATCTCGCCGCGGTCGGGCTTGAGCAGCCCCACCAGGTGCTTGAGGAAGACGGACTTCCCCGTGCCCGAGGGCCCGAGCATCAGCGTGATCTTGCCCTTCGGGATGTCGAGCGTGATGTCCTCGAGGACGGTTTGGGGGCCGAAGGACTTCGTGAGGTTCTTGATGCTGATCTCGGTCTCGAGCATCTCTCCACCCGGGCTTGATGTGCTCGCGGGCGACCGAGGTCCCCCCGAGGAACGACTGGCCGCCACCCTGCGGCCGGGGGCAGAGCCTACTCCCGAACGGCCACTTTCCTCACCTGCTCAGGGGCCGCCCTAAGATGCCGCCCGTGGATTTCCGTGACACCCCCGAAGAGGCCGCCTTCCGGGCCGAGCTCCGCTCGTGGATCGAGGACAACCTCCCCGAGGACTGGGGGACCCGCGGGCCCTCCGGCGGCCGCGGCGACGAGGAGGTCTCCCGTGAATGGGCGCGCAGGCTCTTCGAGGGCGGCTACGCGGGGCTGACCTGGCCGCAGGAGTACGGCGGCGCGGGCGCGCCCTACACGCACCAGGCGATCTTCCTCGAGGAGATCGCCCGGGCCGAGGCCCCGGAGCACATCGGGATCATCGGCCTCGGGATGGCCGGTCCGACGATCATCGTCCACGGCACAGAGGAGCAGAAGGCCCGCTACCTGCCGAAGATCCTGTCCGGCGAGGAGGTCTGGTGCCAGGGGTTCTCGGAGCCGGGCTCGGGGTCCGACCTCGCGTCGTTGCGGACGCGGGCCGAGCCGGACGGTGACGACTTCGTCGTGAACGGTCAGAAGGTGTGGTCTTCGTTCGCCCACATCGCGGACCACTGCATCCTCATGGTCCGGACCGACCCTTCGGCCCCCAAGCACCAGGGCATCACGTACCTGCTCGCGGACATGCACGCGCCGGGGGTCGAGGTCCGCCCGCTGCGGCAGATCACCGGCGATCCCGAGTTCAACGAGATCTTCTTCACGGACGTACGGGTGCCCGCGGCGCACGTCCTCGGCGGCGTGAACGAAGGGTGGGGCGTCGCGATGACGACGCTGATGCACGAGCGCGGGACGCTCGGCTTCGCCCTTACGGCGCGCCTCGAGGTGCAGGTGAAGAACCTCGTCGCGCTCGCCAAGGAGACGAGGACGAACGGACGCGCCGCCGCGGAGGACCCGCTGTTCCGCGACCGCATCGCGCGCCGGTGGATCGAGCTGCAGGAGCTTCGGTTCACGAACTACCGCGCGCTGACCGGCCTCGTGAAGACCGGGGTCCCGGGACCCGAGGGCAGCATCGCGAAGCTCCACTGGTCCGAGTCGAACCAGCGTCTGACGAAGCTCGCGCTGGAGATCCTCGGCCCCCGCGCGCAGATGGAGGGCCCCGAGGGGGCCTGGAACGGCTACTGGCAGTACCAGCAGCTGCGCAGCCGCGGCAACACGATCGAGGCCGGCACGTCCGAGGTGCTGCGCAACATCATCTCCGAGCGCGTGCTCGGCCTTCCGAGGAGCCGCTAGTGGACTTCGCCTTCTCCGAAGAGCAGCAGATGCTCCGCGACGCGGTCGCGTCGTGGGCCCGCGACCGGTTGCCCGAGGGGAGGGTGGCAGAGCTCGCTACGAGCGAGGCCGGCTGGGACCCGTCGTCGCTCCGGGAGATGGCCGAGCTCGGCTGGACGGGGCTGGCGCTGCCGGAGGAGGCGGGTGGCTCCGCGATGGGATTCCTCGACGAGTGCGTGGTGGTCGAGGAGCTCGGCAAGGCGCTCTACCCCGGGCCCTATCTCGCGTCGGTCACGCTGGGCGCGCTGGGCCTTCGCAGGAGCCCCGAGCACCTGAAGCGGATAGCCGCCGGCGAGGGCGCGACGCTCGCGTGGGCCGAGCCCGACGGGCCGCACCTGTTCGCAGACCTCGAGTCGGTGGGCACGAAGGCGACCGGGAACGGCGACGGTTGGTCGTTGACCGGAGTGAAGGACCTGGTCCCGGACCTTCACGCCTGCTCGTTCGCCGTCGTGGTGGCCCGTGCTCCCGAGGGACTGGGGTTGTGGGCCGTCGAGACGGACGGCGCCGGCGTCGAGACGTCGGTGTTGCCGACGGTCGACGCGACCCGGCGGCTCGGAAGGCTGTCGCTGTCGGACGCGCCGGCCGAGCTCGTCGTCCCGCCCGAGCGCGCCGGCGACGTGCTGCGGGGCATCCGGCTGAGGACGCTGGCTGCACTGTCGATCGAGGCCGTGGGCGTGGCTACGACCGCGGTCGACCTCGCGCGGGCCTACGTCGGCGAGCGCAGGCAGTTCGACAAGCCGATCGGCGCGTACCAGGCCGTGGCGCACCAGGTCGCCGACGCCTACATGGCGGTCGAGCTCGCGCGGTCGGTCGCGTACTGGGCCGCGTGGTGCGTCGACCAGCACGACCCCCAGGCCCCCGTCGCGGTGGCCGCGGCGAAGTCGGCGGCGGGCGAGGCCGCCGTGTTCGCGTGCGAGCGCGCGATCCAGGTCCACGGAGGGATCGGCTTCACCTGGGAGCACGTGCTGCACCGCTACTACAAGCGCGCGCAGTGGATCGACTCCTTCGAGGGCGCGGCCGCGTCCCATCGCGAGGTCGTCGCGGCGAACCTGCTCGACGCGTAAATGCCCTTCGGAGGCGCCGGCGTGCTCTAAGGTCGCGAGGTGCCGGGGCCGCGTACTGCAGCGCTGATCGAGTCACTCCCGCGGCGGCTGCGCGACGTCCCGTTGCCCGCCGGCTCCCGGTACCGTCTCCGCATCGGTCGCACCACGCGCGACGTCGTGTTCTCACGCTCGGGGTGCATCGTCGGGCAGCCCGAGGGACGGCCGGACGTCGAGATCGTCACCGACGCGGCCACGTGGGCGGAGATGGACGCCGGACGGACGTCCGGGATCGAAGCGTTCGCCGCCCGCAAGCTCGTCGTGCGCGGGAGCATCGACAAGTCGCTGCTCTTCGAGCCCTTGTTCGAACGGCCGGACGCGGGCGGCCTCCACTACGAGGTCGACGACGTCCGGGTCGGCCGCGTGACGTTCTCCCGCCTGACCGCCGGCCCCGAGTCGGCGCCGCCGTTGCTGCTCCTGCACGGGCTCGGCGCGTCGAAGGCGTCGTGGCTGACGGTCGTGCCGAGCCTCGCTCGTCACCACCGCGTGATCGCGATCGACCTGCCCGGGTTCGGGTCCACGTCGAAGCCGCGGGGCCGCTACGACGCGCCCTGGTTCGCGACGCACGTGCTCTCGTTCATGGAGGTGACCGGGCTGCGCGGCGCGCTCGTCGCCGGGAACTCGATGGGCGGACGGGTAGCGATGGAGGTCGCGATGCGCGAGCCCCGCATGGTCCGCGCCATCGCCTGTCTCTGTCCCGTGGCCGCTTTCTACGAGCGGCCTTTTCTGTGGGCGGCGCGCATGGCGCGGCCGGAGGCCGGGATCTTCGCGGCGCGGCTCCCGCGGGCGTACCTCGCCGAGCAGCTCCGGCGGCTGTTCTCGGAACCGTCGAGGCTGCACGACGACTGGTACGAGGCGGCGATCGACGACTTCCTCCAGACGTGGCGTCGCCCGACGGCCCGGATGGCGTTCTTCGCGTCGCTCAAGAACATCTACGTCGACGAGCCGCACGGCGCCGCGGGGTTCTGGGCGAGGCTCGCCAAGCTGAAGGTGCCGGCGCTCTACGTCTACGGACGCCAGGACGTCTTGATCACGCCCCGCTTCGGGGGCCGCGTGGCGAAGGCTCTACCTCAGGCCAAGGTCGAGGTATGGGACGACTGCGGCCACGCGCCGCAGCTCGAGCACCCGGAGCGGACGGCGAAGGCGATGCTGGACTTCTTCGCCGAAGCGAAGCCGCGGAGCAGGGCCGTCTGACCTAGCGGCCCGGAGCCGATCGATATCCCTTCGGGTATCATCGCTTCGTGAGCACGTGGGCTGGAGACCTCATCAGGATCGCCCGCTACGAAGCCGGGCTGTCGCAGCGCGAGCTCGCGAGGCGCGCGACTACGTCGCAGTCGACCCTGTCCGCGTACGAGTCGGGCAAGAAGTCTCCGACGCTCGAGACGCTCGAGCGGATCTTGCGCGCGGCCGGCCTGACGCCGCGGATCCTCTTGGAGCCTTACGACGACCACGACGACTGGATCGCGCGATACGAGGCGACTCTCGATCCGCGAGACGTCGAGCGTTGGCGTTCCGTCGTACGCACTGCGACGGAGACGTGAGCCGCTTCCACCCGCCGTCTATCTTCGAGATCCTCGCCACACGAGGCGTCGACTACGTCTTGATCGGCGCGATGGCCGCGATCGTTCACGGGGCCGGCCTTACCGCGACGGCGGACGTCGACATCGCGCCGGCCCCGGACGAAGAGAATCGCGGACGCCTCGCCACCGCGCTCAGGGACATGGACGCTCGTCTTCGCGTCGGCGGAACCGAGGATCCCATAGCGATCGCTCTCGACGAGCGGACGTTCAAAGGCATCTCGATCATGACCTTCGTGACGAAGTACGGGCCCTTCGACGTGTTGTTCGAGCCCGCCGGAGCCCCGTCGTATGCCGAGCTCTACGCCCGCGGGACGACGACGTCGCTGTCGGGCGTGGACGTGCGCGTAGCGGCCATAGAAGACGTCATCGCCATGAAGCGGGCTGCCGGGCGACGGAAAGACGCGGCGCACGTTGTCACGCTGCTGGAATACCTCAGAGGGCGCGACCGGCCGGGCTAGAGACCCAGCTCCCGGGCTATGACCCGCTGGTGTATCTCGCCCGTCCCCTCGACTATCGCGAAGTAGCGCGCGTCCCTGTAGTAGCGCTCGATCGGGTACTCGCGCATGTAGCCGTAGCCCCCGAAGACCCTGATCGCCGCGTCCGTCACGAACAGCGCCGCCTCGGCCGCCAGCAGCTTCGCCGTCGACGTCTCGAGGACCGGATTGCGCCCCTCGTCGAACAGCCACGCGGCCTTGTACGTCGCGAGCCGCGCTCCCTCGATCGCCGCGTGCGCCTTCGCGAGCGGGAACGACACGCCCTGGTACTCGGCGATGCGCCGGCCGAAAGCAACCCGGTCGTTTGCGTACTCGACCGCGCCGTCGAGGGCCGCGCGCGCGACGCCGATCGCTCCGCCCGACACCAGGACGCGTCCGACGTTCAGCGTCTGCATCACCTTCTTGAACGCGCCCCTCTCGCCTCCGAGGCACGCGTCGCCCGGGACGAAGACGTCGTCGAGCACGACCTCGGCGATCTCCGAGGACAGGTTCCCCATCTTCTTCAGGCGGTTGATCGCGACGCCTTCGGCAGGGAGGTCGACGACGAACAACGCCATGCCGTCGATCCCGACGTCGGGGTCCGTGTACGCGACGACGATCATGAAGTCGGCGATCGGCGCGTTCGTGATGAACGTCTTGCGCCCGTTGATCACCCAGCCGTCGCCCGAGCGCACGGCGCGCGTGCGGATGGCGCGGACGTCCGATCCGGCGTCGGGCTCCGTCAGCGCGAAGGCGCTCACCTTGTCGCCGGTCAGGGCACCCCGCAGGTACCGCTCCTGCTGCTCGTCGGT
>DATADL010000144.1:0-7017 GCA_036258555.1 Actinomycetota bacterium
AAGGGGCCGGGTCTGCAGACCCGGCTCTTTCTTCGACTATCGCTATCTCTGACTCTCCCTCGGCGCGGGCTGCACTACTGAATTCAATCGGCCCCACCCGATGGACCGTCCTGCCTATTACACCTGCCGCTGAGGCTGATGGCGAGCTAGCTGACGGTCAAAGGGCTTGTAAGTGAATTAATAAAAGAGCAGGATTGGGTTCACGAATCGAAAACCATAACCCTATCAAGCCAAGCAGAGGGGAACACCCGATGAGCCTGCCACCGAAGCTGTCGATCGCCTCGGGCGCGGCCGTCGTCTTGCTGTCCACCCTGAGCTTTGCCCCGAGCGCCTCGGCCGACGACAACGGCGCCGAGCGCATTCCGGTAGTGCGCACCCGCACGCTCGTCGTGAAGGCGAGCGCCCCGGGCTACGTCGACGTTCGGATCCCACGGCGGACCGCGATCGACACGTCGCTCGCCCGGGTCCGCGGATCGTCCGGGCCGAACCGTCACGTCAGGATCTCCGGCGACGGACCCTTCACCGGCATCCTCATGGCACCCGTGAACGACCAGCTCGGCGTCAGCCGCGATCGGGTCGCGGTCGTGGGCCAATTCGAGGGGTGCTCCTACGGATGCGCCGACGCGCGCCGGGCCAACTTCAGCTTCCCTCTGTTCTCGGACCACGTCGTGCTGCGTCCGAACGTCTACCGGATCTACTTCATGACGGGCGACTCACCGTCCCGCGTGGCCGTGACGTTCCTCGGCGGGCGCAAAGGCAAGACCTTCGTCACGCCGTCGAGCGCAATCGACCTCTCCGCAGCCGTGCCTGCGGCCGCTGCTTCGACGACGCCCAACTTGTTCTCCGCAGGCGCGGACTACGACCTGCCGAGAAAGGGGATCAGGTTCAGCGTGATGGACCTGACGATGGCCGACGGGGGGTCGGACAGCGCCTACGGCTCGTGTATCTACGAGAGCCAGGAGGAAGTTCCGGACGAGTCGAAGTTCCTTCCCGGCTGTCCCGAGGGAGCGCCCGCGTATCGCCGGGTCAGCCAGGCAGAGGACGTGGCGAAGAAGTTCATGGTCGCCGAGTGGGAATACGGCTTCGACGCCGGCCCGTGGGCCCAAGGGATGTGGTACCAGTCGTCCGTCGAGATCGAGAGCGTCCTTCAGGGCACGGTTTTCCTCGGCGTCTGATCTGCCGCGGTGCCCCGCGCCGCCTATCCTTGCCGGCATGAGCGATCCAAGCGACGTCGTCAGGGAGCTGCGGCCGGGCGTCGACCGCGCCCGGATCGAGGCCGCCGTCCTCGAGATCCTCGAGGCCATCGGCGAGGACACCGAGCGCGACGGGCTCCGCCACACCCCCCGGCGCGTCGCCGACATGTACGCCGAGGTCTTCGCCGGGCTCGGCGTC
The DNA here is from genome assembly GCA_036258555.1 of Actinomycetota bacterium. Taxonomy (GTDB): domain Bacteria; phylum Actinomycetota; class CADDZG01; order CADDZG01; family WHSQ01; genus JALZEG01. Next base: position 1,393 of record DATADL010000144.1, read on the forward strand.
CGCGGCGAGGAGCAGCTCGACGTCGTCTTCGACGCCGACCACGACGAGATGATCATGGTCAAGGACATCGCGCTCCACTCGTTCTGCGAGCACCACCTCGTCCCGTTCCTCGGCCAGGCCCATGTCGCGTACATCCCGAACCTCGAGGGGCAGATCACGGGGCTGTCGAAGATCGCGCGGCTGGTCGACACGCTGTCGCGCCGACCACAGGTGCAGGAGCGCCTCACGACCCAGATCGCCGACGCGATCGACTCGGCCCTCGACCCGCGCGGCGTCCTCGTCGTGATCGAGGCCGAGCACCTGTGCATGACGATGCGCGGGGTACGCAAGCCCGGCAGCAAGACCGTCACCTCCGCGGTGCGCGGCCAGTTCCGCGACAGCGAGGCGTCACGGTCCGAGGCGATGAACCTCATCTTCCGGGGCTGAGCGGGATGGAGCTCCTCTGCAAGGGGCACAAGATCGCGCTCGACGAGACGGTGCTCATGGGCGTCCTCAACGTGACGCCGGACTCCTTCTCGGACGGCGGGCTGTGGCTCGATCCCGAGGCCGCCATACCGCACGCGGTCCGCATGGTCTCCGAGGGTGCAGGGATCGTCGACGTCGGCGGCGAGTCGACGCGTCCCGGCGCCGACCCCGTGCCCGAGGAAGAGGAGCTGCGGCGGGTCCTGCCGGTGATCGAGGCGCTGGCGGGACAGATCAGCGTCCCGATCTCGATCGACACGCGCAAGCCGGCGGTCGCCGAGGCCGCGCTCGAAGCGGGGGCCGCGATCGTCAACGACACGTCGGGCGAGGAGCTCGACCCCGCGATGGACGAGGTCGTCGCGCGAGCGGAGGCGGGCCTCGTGATCATGCACTCGCGCGGCACCCCTGCGACGATGCGCTCGCTCACGGACTACGACGACGTGGTCAAGGAGACGACGACGTTCCTCACCGAGCGCGCCGAACAGGCGGCGGACGCCGGTGTCGCCACCGGCGCGATCGCGCTCGACCCCGGCATCGGGTTCGCGAAGTCGCGCGAGCAGAGCCTGGAGCTCCTCGCGGGACTGAGGGAGCTGATCGACACCGGGTGGCCCGTCGTCGTCGGGACGTCGCGCAAGTCGTTCATTGGGGCGACGCTCGGCGTCCCCGAGGACCAGAGGCTCGAGGGGACCGCGGCGACGGTGGCGTGGGCCGTCGCGCAGGGCGCGCACGTCGTGCGCGTGCACGACGTCGAGGCGATGGCGCGCGTCGTCCGCATGACCGAGGCGATACTCGCGGCGCGGCCGTGAGCGCCCACATCCTGATCCGGGGGCTCCGCGTCGAGACGCGGGTGGGCTGGACCGACGAAGAGCGGGCGGAGCCACAAGCGGTCCTCGTCGACCTCGACCTCGAGATCGACGCCGCGCCCTCGGCACGCAGCGACGACCTCGCCGACACCGTCGACTACGCCGCGGTGATCGCGGAGGTCGCCCGTCACGTGTCGGCCCGCGAGGAACGGCTCCTGGAGAGGCTCGCGGCGGAGATCGCCGAGATGGTGTCCGCCATGATCGGGGTAAAGAGCGTTAGCGTGGAGGTAGCGAAAGAGGTAGTGCCGGTTCCGGAAGAGGTGGGAAGAGTGGCAGTTCGTGTGGAGCGGTCGGGCTGATGGTGGTCTCGTATCTGGGGATCGGATCGAACGTCGGCGACAGGGTCGCGTTCTGCCGCGCGGCAGTGGGCGCGTTGCGCGCTCACGAGGCGATCGAGGTCGAGGCCGCGTCGAGCCTCTACGAGACGAGCCCCGTCGGCGGGCCGCCGCAGCGCTCGTTCGTCAACCTCGTCGTGCGGATCCGTACGTCGCTCGACGCCCGGGGGCTCCTCGAGACCGTGAAGGGGATCGAGCGACAGCTCGGGCGTGAGCCGAACGAGATGCGCTGGGGGCCGCGCGTGGTCGACCTCGACGTCTTGACGTTCGACGACGAGAAGATCGTCGAGCCCGACCTCGAGATCCCGCACCCGCGGTTGAGGCAGCGCCGCTTCGTGCTGGTCCCGCTGCTCGAGATCGACGCCGACGCGGCGGACCCGTGGGGGGCGCGCTACGCAGACTCCCTCGACGAGGCCGAGGGCGACGTCGAGCTGCTGGAGCCTTTCGAAGCGCGTTAGTTGTCTCACCCAGCCCGTAGGTTGTCGGGCATGAAGCGAACCCTCGCCGTCGCGCTCGTGTTGCTCGGGCTCGCGGCATCCCTCGCAGCCGTCCCCGTCTCCGCCGCCGGGCGACGCCCCGTCGTCGTCCCGGGCTCCGGCACGCGCGCGCCGGCCCGCGTCACCTCGCTCCCGCGTGCGGCCATCGACGCGGCCCCCGCGGCCGCGGCGCGGATGCATCTCGCCGCGCACCGCGCGCTCTACCGGATCCCGCCGTCGGAGGTCGAGGCGGTCGAGACGATCGCCGACGCACGTTCTGCATCCGTGCGCTTCGGGCAACGGCACCGCGGCGTCGAGGTCTTCGGCGCGCAGTACCTCGTCCACCTCGATCGCACCGCCGGCGGCCTCGTGCCCACGTCGGCGAACGGCCACTTCTTCACGGGGCTGGACGTCGCGGTCACGCCGCGGATCGAGGTCCGAACGGCCCGCCGCCTCGCGCTGTTGTGGAGCCGGCCCCTCGTCGCCGCCGAGGTCGAGCCCCACGGCCTGACCGTCCTGCCGCTCGGACGGGGGATCCTGACGTACCGGTTCACCCTGTGGGGCTCCCGCTACGGCCGCCCGGCTAAGCAGGAGGTCTTCGTGAACGCGGCCACCGGGCGGCTCGCGCTCTCCTACGACGACCTGCAGGACGACGGCGCGGTCTCCACCAGCGGCGAGAACGTCCACGGCGACACCGTGGCGATCGAGGCCTACCAGCGCGGCGACGCCTACGAGCTCCGCGACCGGTCCCGGCCGATGTTCGACCGCGGCTCGGGCGAGGGCCAGATCACGACGCACAACGCGCGGCAGACGCCGGATTACTTCGGGACCGCGCGCAACATCGTGACGTCGTCGTCGCCCGTGTTCCGGCGCACGGCCACGACGACGGGCGCGGTCGACGCCCACTGGGGCGCGGGGAGGGTCTACGAGTTCTACCGGGCGCTCGGGCGCAACTCGCTCGACGACAGGGGCTCCAGCATCGTCTCGACCGTCAACGCGGCGGACCCGACGACGTACGAGCCGATGTTCAACGCGTTCTGGGACGGGACCCAGATGGTGTACGGGAACCCCGGACCGATCTTCCCGCTGTCGGCGGACCTCGACGTCGTCGGGCACGAGCTGACGCACGGCGTCATCGACCACTCCGCGAACCTCGTCTACCTCAACCAGGCAGGGGCGATGAACGAGGCGTTCGCGGACTACTTCGGCAACGCGATCGACAACGAGGCTTCGGGGATCGCGATGGACGACCCCGACGCGGGCTTCCTCGGCGAGGACCTGTGCCGGCCCGAGAACCCCAATCCCCGCGACTGGGACTGCCCGTTGCGGGACCTGAACGACGGTATGACGACCGACGACTACGGCTACTACCTCGCGGACTTCGACAACGGCGGCGTCCACCTGAACGCGACGATCTTCGGCGGCGCGCTGTGGGACGTGCGGGAGGCGCTCGACCCCGGCCTTGCCGACCGCATCGTCTACCGCGCGCTCACGCGGTTGGTGACTCCGATCGACGACTTCCTCGACGGGCGCGCCGCCGTCGTCGACGCCGCGCGTCAGGTCGGGGCCTCCGACGACCAGGTCGCCGCTATCGAAGCGGCGTTCGACGCCAGGGGGATCGTCCCCGGGTGGGACGACGCCACGGGATCGGACGCCCGGGTCCTCGTGAACGACGTGGCTCCGCTCGGGCTGCTCTTCTCGCCGCCGCGCGTCTCCGGGTCGCGCTACGTCCTCGCCGACTACCGCGACCAGGAGGACATGTGCTGCCGGCCGATCGAGCTCTACGTCGGCAACGTCGACGGCTCGGGCCGGTTGCGGAAGGTGGGCGAGGACGAGTCGCCGGGGACGTTCACCGACGAGACGCCGGACATCTCCGGACGCACGGTCGTGTGGGCGCACGGCGTCGAGGACTTCGGCGGGCTCGAGCTCGACATCCACGCCCGGAGGCTCGGGGGCCGCGTGCGCACGATCGCCGGCCGCCAGGGGCTCCAGCTGTTCCCCGCGATCGACGGGAAGACGATCGTCTGGGAGGACGCGCGCGGCAGGTCCACCGACATCTGGGTGAAGCGCGGCAAGGGGCGTCCGCGGGCGCTCGTCCGCGCGCGCGGCGAGCAGTGGCAGCCGCAGGTCTCCGGCGACTGGGTCGTGTGGTGGGACGTCGGCACCGGCGGCCTGGCCGCGCCCGCGTCGATCGGGATGAAGAACGTCCGTACCGGCCGCCGCGTGTCGATCCCGGCGCCGTCCCGTAGGGCGTTCGTCGGACCGCCCGCGGTCGGACCCCGGTTCGTCACGTGGTACCAGGACCGAGACGGAGACGGCGTCGGCGCGATCGTGAAGGCGCGCCTCGGCCGGAAGAAGACGAAGGTGCTCGTGCGCGAGGGCTCGACGGGCGCGCCCACCTGGGAGTTCGGGACCTATGCGCTCAACCCCCCGATCCCCTCGGCGAACCGCGACTTCGTCGCGTACAACGACGAGCTCGGCTACGTCCGCTACTTCGCCCAGGATCCAGGCTTCCCCGCGAGCGAGGTCGGCCGGGACGTCTGGATCGTGGACGCCGGCGGCGGAAGACCGCGGCGGATCACGACGAACCGGGGCGACCAGGCCTATCCGCTGATGGCGCGCGGCCGTCGGGTGCTGTGGCTGGATTCGGCAGGGGGCGACACCGACCTAGTCACACGCGTCGTTCCCTGACGGACGGCCCGGAAGGCCGCGCCGGGGGGCCGCGCCCCCTAGTCTTGCCGCCGACCGGTACCCCGCCACTGGCAGAAGGACTGGATCCTCGAGATGACGCCCGCCGCGCCCCGCCGCTTCCGCCTGTGTCTCGTGGGCGCGGGCCGCGCCGGGACGGCCGTGGCGGACGGGCTGCGGGGGGCCGGCCACGACGTCGTGGGCGTCGCCTCGCGCAGCGCCCGTTCGGCGGAAGCGGCGGCAGCCCGGCTGCGCGCTCCCGTCTGCGACGTCGAGGAGCTTCCCCAGTGTGACGTGGTCCTGCTCGGGGTGCCCGAATCCGCCCTGGAAGCGGTCGGGGCGACGGTCGCGGGGACCATCTCCACCGGCACCGTCGTCTGGCACCTCGCCGGGGCCGTCGGGCTCGGGCCGCTCGCCTCGGTCGCGGCGGCGGGGGCCCGGCGCTGCGCGTTGCATCCGGTCCAGGCGTTTCCCGATCCCGACGCGGGCCTGGCGCGGCTGCCGGGCTCGGCGTGGGGTCTCACGTGCGACATCGGGTTGCACGAATGGGCGCGGGCGGTCGCGACGGACGACCTCGGCGGCACGGTCTTCGACGTCCGTGAGGAGGACCGCCCCGTGTGGCACGCCGCTGCGGTGACCGCGGCGGGGGGCGCGATCGCGATCATGTCGCTGGGCGAGCGCCTCCTCGGCTCGATCGGGATCGCGGACGCAGGCGCGGTCCTCGGCCCCCTGGCGGGGGCCTCGGTCGCGAACGCGGCGGCACGCGGCGCGACCGCGTCGCTGACCGGACCTGCCGTGCGC
>DATADL010000145.1:0-5153 GCA_036258555.1 Actinomycetota bacterium
CCGGCTAGGCCGGCGACGTCCAGAGGGTAAGGGCCTCCGCTCTCATCCCGATCTGCTTCGCCAGCAAGCGGCCGCGGTTGCACAGCGCGCCGGCCAGGGCCTCCATCGGCGCGAAGCCGCGCGATCTCGTCGTGATGTCGCGGACCAGGGTCGTGCCGCCTCGGTCGACGATGACCTCGAATCGCAAGGTGCCCGAGACCGTCTTCCCCCGCGCGGGGCATTCCTGCTCCCACTGCTCGACGACGAGGCGCGGTGCGTCGAAGACCGTTACCTCGTTCCGGGTCGAGCAGATATGGCCACCGTGGAACTGGCGCGTCACGAAGCGGTAGCCGAGGCCGTACGGCACGCCACAGTCCGGGTCGTTCCGACCGAGGTCGTCGTTGTTCAGCCCGGTCCTGTCGCGCTCGAGCGCCTCGAAGATCGCCTCCGGCGGCGCCTGAACGGCGGTCGCGCCCCTCTGTCTCACCTGTCGTCCCCCTGGTCGAGCCTTCTGCGACGTATCGGGCCGGGGCGCCAGGGTCTTGAATCGCAAGTGCTGCGGGTACCGACGAGGCGTGACCGACAGGAGCGGGTTCCGGCCCATGCTCGCGACGCTGGTGCGCGAGCTTCCGGTAGGCGACGGCCTCTGCTACGAGCCGAAGTGGGACGGGTTCCGCTGCCTCGCGTTCGTCGACGACGACGGCGTCGACCTGCGCAGCCGCCACGGCCGCCCGCTGGCACGGTACTTCCCGGAGATCGTCGCGCCGCTGGCCACGCTCGAGCCCGGCGCCGTGCTGGACGGCGAGCTCGTCGTCCCCGCGGGCGACCGGCTCGACTTCAGCGCGCTCCTGCAACGGCTGCATCCGGCCGCCTCGAGGGTCGAGCTGCTGAGCCGCGACACGCCCGCGTCGTACGTCGCCTTCGACGTCGTCGTCGCCGGCGGAAGAGACGTGACCGAGCGCGGCTTCGGCGAGCGCAGGCGCCTCCTCGAGGCGCTGCTGGCCGGCGTGCCGGAGCCCGTCCGCCCGACGCCGTGCACGCGCGACGCGGGCGTCGCGCGGACGTGGCTCGACGACGCCGGAGGCGGCGGCATCGACGGCGTCGTCGTCAAGGAGGAGACGATGCCGTACGTCCCCGGGAAGAGGCGGATGCTCAAGGTCAAGCGCGAGCGGACCGCGGAGTGCGTCGTCGGCGCGTTCCGCCGGCACGCCGAGGAGCCCACGGTCGGGTCGCTGCTGCTCGGCCTCTACGACGGCGACGTGCTGCGACATGCGGGTCTCGCCGCGTCGTTCGGCGCGGGGCTGAGGCGCGAGCTGACCGAGATGCTGCTCCCGCGCGTCGTCCCTCTCGAAGGGCATCCGTGGGAGCGCGGGTTCAACGTCGGCGGCGGACCGATCGGACGGCTGCCGGGGGCCGCGAGCAGGTGGGCGTACGGGCGGGAGGTCACGTTCGTGCCGGTGGAGCCCGCGCTCGTGTGCGAGGCCGCCTACGACCACATCGAGGGCGAGCGGTTCCGGCATCCGCTCAAGTTCCGGCGATGGCGGCCGGACCGCGACCCGCGCTCGTGCACGTACGACCAGTTCCCGGACGAAGCCTCGCCCGTCGCCGCGCTGCTGGGCCGATGAAGCAGCGCCTCGACGTCGACGTCGGCGGCCGCCGCGTGACGATCTCTTCGCCCGACCGCGTGTTGTGGCCGGAGGCGCGGTTCACGAAGGGCGACGCGCTCCTCTACTACACGCGCGTGGCGCCGGTCCTGCTGCCGGAGATACGCGACCGGCCGCTGACGCTCAAGCGCGCGCCGGAAGGCGCGCACGGGCCGTGGTGGTACCAGACGGAGTGCCCGAGCCCGCCGCCGTGGATGCGGACGATCGCGGTCCCGGGGGCCGAAGGCGACAAGACGTGGCACTACTGCGCGGCCGACGAGCCCGCGGCGCTCGTGTGGCTGACGAACCTCGGCTGCCTGGAGCTGCACCCGCTGCTGTTCGTCGAAGCCGACCCGGCCCATCCGCTCGACCTCGTCTTCGACCTCGACCCCGGCCCCCCCGCGGGCCTCGTCGAGACGGCCGCGGTGGCGCTCGTGCTCCGTTCCGCGCTCGAGGGAGTCGGGTTGCAGCCGCTCGTGAAGTCGTCGGGCGCGGCGGGGCTGCACGTCGTCGTTCCTCTCGAGCCGGCGCACGCGTTCGAGGAGACCCGTTCGTTCGCGCGCGTGGTCGCCGAGACGATCGAAGACGCCGAAGAGGCAGTCGTCACGCGCAAGGGCCCCGCTGCCCGCCGCGGGAAGGTCCTGATCGACTGGCAGCAGAACGGGCGCTTCCGGTCGGTCGCGGGGCCGTACTCGCTCCGCCTGGCACGGCTGCCCTACGTCGCGGCGCCGCTGTCGTGGGACGAGGTCGAGTCCGCCGTCGACGAGCGCTCGGACGACGCGCTGCTGCTCCTGCCGGACGAGGTGCTCGCACGCGTCGCCTCGGGGACCGATCCGTGGCAGAACGTGGAGCGGAAGAGGCAGCGCCTGCCGCTCGGCTAGGACGTGCGGCGTCCGCGGCGGACCCTGCCGCGCCACAGGAGGCGGACTATCCTGCGCGCGTGCAGCTCGGGCGGGGGCACCTGGTCGTCGTAGTCGCCGGCGTCCTCCTGATCGCGAGCTCGTTCGTCCCGCTGTGGGCGACCTACCGCGTCCCCGGGCTCGGGCTCGTCGCGCCGGAGACCTCTCACCAGAACGCGTGGACGGCCTACGGCCTGACGATGCAGCTCGCGCTCGGCAGTGCCGTCGCCGCGACCGCGCTGGCCGCGGCGAGGCTGGCGCGTCTCCGTGCTGCGGTGCGCCGGGGCGGGACCGCGTTGCTCGCGCTGTGCGCGGTGACGGTCGCAATGCTGGTGTGGCAGGTGATACGGGGGCCGCAGGGGTCGTCGGATCCCGGCGGGTACGGGATCGACCGAGGGCTGCTGCTGTTCACGGGAACGGCGCTGGCCGCGTGCATGACCTACGGTAGCCACCTCGCGCGGCGAGAAATCGCACCGCCCGCGGCCGCGTCGGAGATGATGTCGGCAGGCGAACGTGACTAGGAGAGTGATCGGATGGACACGGACCTGTTCCAGATCCTCGCGCTGATCCTGTTGCTGGGGCTGCTGCTGACCCTGTTCGGGGTGCTCCAGTCGCTGGGCGCGATCCGAAAGGCGCTCGAGCGCGGCGGCGCGGCGGCGCCCGCCGAGACGACGCCCGCGGCGCAGCCCCACGCCGTGACGGCGGCCGGTGGCGACGAGCAGCCCGCTACGTGGGCGCGGCCGGTCGAGGAGACCGCGACGGCCGCGGCCGGCGCAGAGCCCGCGGCGGCGAGCACCGCCCGGTCCGGGTGGCCGGCGCCGCAGGAAGCCGCGGCTTCCGAGTCGCCCGCTGCGGAGGGAGCTGCCCCCGCGGCGTCCGCGGGGTGGGGAGCTTCCGAAGCCCCGGCTAGCTCGGGGGGGTGGGATGCGTCGGAGACCTCGGGCGCACAGCCGGCCGCAGCGGAAGCCCCCGCGGCGAGCGGCTCGGGCGGGCGAGTGCTCTACGGCGACTCCGGGCTCACCACCGCCACCCCCAGCGAGGCGGCGCTGCAGACGAGCGAGACCGCAGAGCCCGCGGACACGACGGCGGCCGCCTCGGCGGGCGGGACGGGCGCGACGACCGGCGCGGGGTCGGGCGAGGCCGCGGCGGCTGGCGGCGAGGCGGCGAGCGCGACGCAGGCCGCCGCCGAGGACCCGCAAGAGCAACCGTTCGAGCGCGACGGGCGCTGGTGGTTCCGGCGCGGCGACGAGCTGCTGGTCTACGAAGAGCAGACCGGACAGTGGGTGGCCGCCGACCAGCCGTCGACTTCCGGAAGCGTCGCGTCCGGCGCGGAGCCCGGTGTCCAGGCGACCGGCGGTGCCGAGCCCGCGCAGGCGGCGGCGGAAGGCCAGGTAACGACGCAGCAGGAAGCCGTCGCCGGGTCCTTCTGGAAATGTCCTTCTTGCGGCGCCGTGAACGGCTCGACCGCGACGTCGTGCCGCATGTGCTTCACAGCTCGTCCGTAGCGAGCTGCCGGAGCTTCGGCCCCACCCACGGCAGCGTGGGATCGCGTCCGAGCGCGGCCCCCGCGAGGAACAGGAGCCAGACCGCCGCGCCGCCCACGGCGACCGGCAGGACGAGCGACTCCACGAGCGCCGACGCGAGGTAGAGGAGCGCGGGCCACAGCGCGCCGAGCACGATTGCCTGGAGCCCGTGCCACCGCGCCCTGGGCGTGCGGCCGGAGAAGTAGGCGAGCATCCCGGTGATCGGAAGGACGAGGTAGGCGAGCGCGGCCATGGTGTGGACCACCCTAAGACGGGAGAAGTCACTGACATGAGCAACCGGCTGGCGCAGGAGACGAGCCCGTACCTCCTGCAACACAAGGACAACCCCGTCGACTGGTACCCCTGGGGGCCGGACGCGCTGCGGCGCGCGCGGGACGAGGACAAGCCCATCCTGCTCTCGATCGGCTACGCCGCCTGTCACTGGTGCCACGTGATGGAACGGGAGTCGTTCGAGGACCCGGAGACCGCGGCGGCGATGAACGAGGGCTTCGTCTGCGTGAAGGTCGACCGCGAGGAACGACCCGATCTGGACGCGATCTACATGGAGGCGGTCCAGGCGATGACCGGGCACGGCGGGTGGCCGATGACCGTCTTCCTGACGCCGGACGGCGCGCCGTTCTTCGGCGGGACCTATTTCCCGCCCGAAGACCGCCACGGGCTGCCCGGCTTCAAGAGCCTGCTGCGCGCCGTGGGCGACGCGTGGCGGGAGCGGCGCGGCGAGGTCGACGCCCAGGGACGGAAGCTCGTGGACGTCATCGGCGTCGCGACGAAGCTGCGGCCCTCGAACGAGGTCGTGACCTCGGACCTCGTCGCGAACGCGGGCCGCGCCGTCGCCGGCGCGTTCGACCCGGAGCTCGGCGGGTTCGGCGGCGCGCCGAAGTTCCCCCAGCCGATGACGATCGACTTCCTGCTCCGGCTCTCGGTGCGCGGCGACGACGGCGCGGCCGAGATGGCGAGGGTCACCCTCGACCGCATGGCCGCCGGCGGGATGTACGACCAGATCGGCGGTGGGTTCGCCCGCTACTCGGTCGACCGCGAGTGGGTCGTGCCGCATTTCGAGAAGATGCTCTACGACAACGCCCAGCTGC
>DATADL010000146.1:0-13527 GCA_036258555.1 Actinomycetota bacterium
CAGCTAGCCGGCGGCGCCTCGGCTGCCCAGCTCTCGGTCGAACAGCAGCAGCCCCGACGTGCTGTCGCCGACCATCTTCAGCGTCTCGACGAGCGTGCCCGAGGTCTTCTCCTCTTCTACCTGCTCCTGGATGAACCACTGCAGGAAGACCTGGCTCGCGTAGTCGCCTTCCTCCAGCGCCTGCGCGTACAGCGCGTCGATCGCCCGGGACACGTGACGCTCGTGCTCGTGGGCCTGCTCGAACGCGTCCAGCGGGGACTTGAACGTCGCCGGGGGCTTGTCGAGCGCCATCAGCTCGACGCTCCCGCCGCGGTCGTAGATGTACTCGTAGAACTTCATGCCGTGCGTCCGCTCCTCCTCGGCCTGGGCGCGCATCCACGCAGCGGAGCCGGGCAGGTTGCTGGCGTCGAAGTACGCAGACATCGCGAGGTAGAGGTGGGCGGCGTAGAGCTCTTTGCTGAGGTGCTCGTTCATGGCCGCGCCGAGGGCCTTGCTCAGCATCGGTGTCGTCCTTTCTCGAAGGGGGGCCCCGAGCTTGCAACGAGGCGAGCGGAACCGCAACGGGGGGAAGCCGAAAGGACAGGGTTCGCCCCGCCGAAAGATGGGACGATGGCGGGATGAAGGGTGACCGGGTCGAAGTGGTCGTGGACGTCGGCGGCGGCACGAAGACCTACGAGATCGTCGCTTCCAAGGCGGGGCGCCGCGTCGACGTCGCGACCGTGCGCGGCACCGTCGAGGTCTCCGAGGTGACCCGCTCCGGCAACGTCGTCCGGACGGGCCGCTTCATGGCCTCCCGCGTCGTGGCGGTGATCGAGCACCCCGCGGCCGACGAGGAGCCGGCACGCCGCCGGAAGGTCAGCGAGGACCAGGCCGCACTGCTATAGCCGGGCGCCGCAGTGCTTGCAGTACGGGGCCGACCGGGCGACCAGGCCCCCGCACGCGTCGCACCTCCCCGGCGTGACCGTCCCGGCCTGCACCTTCGCCGCGGCCCCCAGGGCGAGCGCGCCCAGCCCGACGACGAGCAGCGCGATCACCGTCCCCGTCGAGTCGAGGCCGTTCGCGACGGCAAGGGCGGTGACCGCGAGCAGACCCGCGGCCACCACGACCCTCAGCGCCAGGATCACGGCCGCGGGAAAGTGGAGTCGAGCCACCGCAGGACGAGCGCGACCGCGCGCTCGTCACGCCGGAGCTGATGTCCGGCCCCCTCGAGGAGCTCCAGCTGTGCGCCCGGGGCCGCCGCGGCGATCCGTGGCGCGTGGTCGACGGGCACGACGTCGTCCGCGGTCCCGTGCGCGACGAGCACGGGCACCCGCACCTCCGCGATCGAGAGCTCCGTCGTGACGCCCTCGAACTCCGCCGCCCACTGCGCGGGATCCGCCAGCGTCTCGGGCGCCAGCTCCATCCCCGCTCCCGCCTGCACCCGGAAGACTCCTGCGGCGGGGTCGTCCGCGAACGAGAGCCACTCCGCCGGCGCGGCGAGGAGAACGAGCGCGTCGACCGGCGCGCCCCGGCGGACGGCTTCGGTCGAGACCGCCCCTCCGGCCGAGGAGCCGACGAGCACGACGGGCCCGTCGGCGGGGGCCGCGGCGCGAGCCGCGTCGACAATCGCCAGCGCGTCCTTCACCCAGCCCTCTATGGAGAAGTAGCCCGGCGAGCGCCGCACCGCCCGCATGTCCCCCCACGCCGCGGCCCATCCCTCACTCGCGAACCGCGCCGCTAGCCCCGGGTAGCCGAGGTCGTCCGGATCGGGAGGCGCGACCGACGGGATGCCGTGCAGGAGCACCGCGACCCCCCGGGGCCGTTCGGGCACCTCGATCCCCGCGTCGAGTCGCAGCCCGTCGCTCACGACCTCGAGCGGACGGCTCACTCCTCGACCTCGATCGTCGCCTCCATCTGCTGCTCCTCGTGCGGGATGCAGAAGTAGCGATAGGTGCCCGGCTCGTCGAACGTGAACTCGTAGCTCTGCTCCTGCCCGATCAGCGCGTCCGACAGCGCGTCCCGCGCCTCCTCCTCGCTTCCGAAGCCGCCGCTCGCGAAGTACTCGGGGACGCCGTCGTACGCCGTGACGGTGTGCGCCTCGGCCGACTCGTTGACGAACCTGACCGTCGTGCCCGCGGGCACGACCGCGATGTCGGGATCGAAGCGCTGTCCCTCGAGCATCTCGACCACGACCCGATCGGATCCGCCGCCGCCGGCGGCGTCGGAGCAGCCCGCGAGCGCGAGCGCGAGCAACGTCAGTGCGACTCTTCTCATGGGCCTCGAAGCTAAGCGGTGAGAAGACCGGTCGAGTACATGACGAGGAGGCCGAGGACGAAGCCGGCGGTCCCCCACCGCGACGTCAGCGACCCGTCCCCCCTCATCGAGCGCGCGACCGCCCACACGACCTGGGCGATCGCGCCGGCCGCGACGCCGAACGCGAACGCGGCGGGCGCGGGAGCGAACGCGAACCCTCCGGCCCACGCGCCGAGGATCGTAGGGAGTCCCGCGAGCGCCCCGAGCGCGAGCAGGTGCCGGATGCCCGGTCGCGTCCCCTCCCGGCCGAGCGGCGCGACGATCGCCAGACCCTCGGTCGTGTTGTGGAGGGCGAACCCGGCGACGAGGAACGTCCCGAGCGCGACCTCGCCCGCCGCGAGCGCGGCCCCCACGGCGAGACCTTCACCGAGGTTGTGGAGGCCTATCCCCGCCGCGATCAGATACGCGAGGACGAGCCCCGCGCGGGCCGAGGCCCGGCGCCGCAGCTCCGCCTCCAGGAAGAACAGGGCGACGAGCGCCGTCAGCGCGCCGATGGCGAAGAGCCCGGCGCCGTCCAGCGCGGCCCCCGTCTCGCCCGCCAGCTCGAGGCCCTCCCCGATCGTGTCGACGAGCAGGAACGCGAGAAGCCCGACCGTGAACGCGAGGAAGAACCCGATCGCTCGCTGCGACGCGCGCCGCAGCGAGGGGAACCAGAACAACCCGATGGCGACGGGGAGCACGCCCATGTAGAGGCCGAGCAGCGCATAGACGCCGAGCGTGCCGGAGTCCGACTCCGGCGTGAGAGCCGCGACCTCGATCTCGTGGTCGACGCGCGCCCCGGTCGAGGTGACGAGCGAGATGTGGAGCGGGAGCCCCTCGTCCCACGGGTACGGGATCGAGAGCGTCGTCGACTCGAGCCGCCCGAGCGTCGGGTCGCCGACGTCGAACGCCCAGTACGCGTCGTCGACGAGGACCTGGGCGATCGTCACCGGGTCCGGCCCGTCGTTGCGAAGGTCGAGCACGACCTCGCCCTCGTTCAGCACCGTGCGCTCGACCGCGATCTCCTCGACCGGCGGGACCTCACGCAGGCTCCCGATCGGGTCGAGCCACACGAGCAGCGCGACCATCGCCGCAGCCAGCGCGAGCGGCGCGGCCCATCCGAACGACCGCCGGAACGCCGATGCCTCGGCCGCCACTACGACACCTCGAAGAAGCCCATCCACCCGAGCTCGGTGAACTCGGTGACGTGGGCGTGGAACATGAAGCGGCCGGGATGGTCGTAGGTGAACTCGATCATGTGCCGCTCCGCCTGGCCCATCGAGATCGTGTCCGTGAACTCGTCGGGCGTAAGCCTCGTTCCCGTCCGGTAGAGGTGGAAGAAGTTCGCGTGGATGTGGATCGAGTTCAGCGGGTCGAACTCGGTGACGTTGACCACGTGGACGCGCTGGAGCCGTCCGCGCTCGAGCGGTATGGGCTTGTCGTGATACGCGAACGCGACGGTGTTGGCCGCGTAGACCTCGTTCCCGCCGTCGAAGTTCGTGTCGAAGGCGTTCATGACCATGACCATCTCGTTCGCGTCCGGACGCCCCTTTCTGGGGTCGACGATGAACGCGCCGTAGAGCCCGCGGTGGATGTGCTGACGAAGCGGAAGCGAGTGACAGTGGTAGAGGTGCGTTCCGAACGGCTCCGCGACGAAGTCGTACACGAAGGTCTCGCCGGGCTGTGCCTCGCCGGCTCCGGGGATGCCGTCCATGCCGGCGGAGTGGATCCCGTGGAAGTGGATCGTGTGCGGATGCGAGCTCGCGTTCACGAGGCTGATGCGGACGCGGTCGCCCTCGGTGCAGCGGATCGTCGGGCCAGGGACCCGGCCGTTGTACGTCCACGCCGGGAAGAAGACGCCCGGTGCGATCTCGATCTCCTTGTCGATCGCGACGAGCTCGTACTCGCGCACGGTCCGCCCGCTCGCGTCGCGCGAGACCTCGCCGTAGTCGAAGTCGGTGAGGATCTCGTGCGGGTCGAAGCCGTTGCGCGCGTGGTCGACCTCGCCGACGACGCCCATGCCCCCGTGACCGGAGTGGTCGATGTGGCCGCCGTGCCCCCCGGAACCCTGCGCGGCGACGAGACCGTTCAGGTCCGGCGCGCCCGCGGCGGCGCGTCCCCCCAGCGCCGCGGCGCCGCCCAATGCCCCCAGCGCGGCCGTCCTCTTCAGGAAGCGGCGGCGGTCTAGGAGACCCATACGGCCTCTGCGAGCTCGCGGGACAGCGCTTCGACGTCGTCGGCGCGGTCGGCGACGCGGACGAACAGCGGGCCGGCCACCGGTCCTCTCCGCACGACCTCTACCTCGGCCCCCGGCGTCACCCCGACCCCCGCGAGGTAGCGGAGGACCTCGGGATCGTCGTCCGAGACGCGCTCGACCGCGACCCTCTCGCCGTCTCCGCCGTCCCACAGCGTCCGCCGCGACGCGGCCGGCATGCTCCCGTCCTTTCCGGGGATGGGATGTCCGTGCGGATCCCACTCGGGGTTGCCGAGCAGGGCGGCGATCCGGTCCTCGAGCCGCTCCGACAGCACGTGCTCGAGCACCTCGGCCTCCGCATGGACCTCGTCCCACGGGACCCCCAGGGCCTCGGCCAGGTAGGTCTCGAGCAGGCGGTGGTGACGCACGACCTCGAGGGCGATCTTGCGGCCGGCGTCGGTGAGCTCGGCCCCCCGGTACGGCACCTGGACGACGAGCCCCATCGAGTCGAGCTTCTTCAGCATGTTCGTCGCCGACGCCGCCGAGACGCCGAGGCGCTCCGCGACTGCGGTGGTCGAGACGGGGCCCGGCTCGGGGGCCTCCCACTCGATGGCGTGGATGGCCTTGAGATAGTCCTGCGCAGCGGGGGTTGTCGTGAGCACCATGGAATTGAATTTAGCCGAAGCTAAGTTTTCCCACAACCGCGGCGCCGGCCCCCTACGCTGACGGCATGACGACTCCGGAGCGGGCCGCCGCGCAGGCCCTGGCGATCACGCTCGCCCTCGCGGCCGCGAAGGTGGCCGTGTGGGCGGCGACGTCGAGCCTCGCCGTCCTCTCGCAGGCCCTCGACTCGCTCCTCGACGTGGTCGCGCTCGCGCTCCTGCTCGTCGGCGTCCGGGTCGCCGCCAAGCCGGCCGACCGGTCCCACCACTACGGGCACGCGAAGGCGGAGAACCTCGTCGCGTTCACGCAGATGCTGCTGCTGGGAGGCCTCGTAGTGGCCGTCGTGCTCGAGGCCGCCGGCCGTCTCGGGTCCGACGAGGCCGCCCCGACCGCTCCCTGGTACGCGCTCGCGTTGCTGGCGATCTCGGCCGGCGTAGACCTGTGGCGGGCGAGGGCATTGCTTCGGGCCTCGCGCGAGCACCGTTCCCAGGCGCTGGAAGCCGGCGCGCTGAACGTGGCCGGGGACGTAGGGACCGCCCTCGTCGCGCTCGTGAGCCTCGGGCTGGTGCGGGCGGGGGCCGAGGGCGCGGATGCGGTCGGGGCGCTGATCGTGTCGGCGGTCGTCGTCTTCGCCGGCGTCCAGGTGACGCGGCGTTCGGTCGACGTGCTGATGGACCGCGCACCCGGAGGTCCGGTGGAGGCGATCCAAGCCGCCGCGGCGCGCGCCGCCGGCGTCACCGAGACGAGGCGCGTGCGCGTGCGCGGCAGCGGCGACCACGTCTTCGCCGACGTCACAGTCGGCGCGGGCCGTACCGCGTCGCTCGAGCGCGCTCACGACATCGCCGAAGCCGTCGAAGCCGAGATCGAGAAGGTCGCGCCGGGGACCGACGTCGTCGTGCACGTCGAGCCGGCCGCGGAGACGTCGGGGTTGGTCGAGCGCGTGCAGGCGGCCGCGAGCCGGACGACCGGCGTCCACGAGGTGCACAACGTCTCCGTGCACGCGTTCGACGAGGAGGGCAGGCGCAAGCTGCACGCGACCTTGCACGCAAAGACGGACCAGGGCACGTCGGTAGCCGAGGCGCACGACCTGTCGGACCGGATCGAGGCCGCCGTTCGAACGGAGCTCGGCGCGGACGCCCGCGTCGACACGCACATCGAGCCGTTGCAGCCGACGTCCTTCGGCCGCGACGTCACCGCGGACCGGCCCGACGTCGTCGAGTCGGTGCGGCGGGCGGCCGCCGCCGAGTCCGACGTGGTCGACTGCCACGAGGTGCTGGTGACGCAGGCGCGCGACCGGCTCGCCGTCGTCGCGCACGTGCGGGGCCGTGCCGACCTGGCGCTGGGACTCATGCACGAGGCCTCGGTCCGCATCGAGAAAGCGGTGCACGCCGCCCACGACGACGTCGGCGAGGTGCTGATCCACTTCGAGCCGGCCTAGCCCCCGCCGGCGACCTCCTCCGGGAGCGGGAACCACCGCAGGTGCTCGAAGTCGTCGCTCAGGTCGCGCGGGTGGCCGGGCACGGGTCCCCGCACCTCGGGCTCCGCGAAGATGTGCTTGGCGTAGCGCAGGTAGTCCGCGAGGACGGTCTCGGGCTCCTGCATGCGGTGCAGGGTCGCGACGGGCTCGCCGTCCTCGTACGACAGCGAGCGGAGGCTCATCGGGGGCTCCGCGACGCCCTCCTGGTTCGTCCACAGCCCGGTCGTGGGCTCGAAGTCGTAGTGCGGCAGAAGGCGCCAGCCGTCGTTCGCGACCATGTGGACGGCCTCGAGGACGAACTCGAAGACGGCTTCCGAGATGAAGTAGTTGAAGTTCAGCCGGACCCATCCCGGCTTGATCCCCTCGCAGCCGCGGGCGATCTCGCGCTCGAACTCGTGCGAGCGCTCGATGTCGATGCCGAGCAGGCGGTGCCCGTAGGGGCCCGCGCAGGAGCAGCCGCCGCGCGCCTGGATCCCGAAGAGGTCGTTCAGAAGGGCGACGACGAAGTTGTGGTGCAGATAGCGGTCACCGTGCCGGATCGTGAACGACACGATCGAGAGCCGGCGCGCGTCGTGGCTGCCGAGGATGCGGATGCTCGGGTTGGCGTCCCACGACGCGATCGCACGCCGGATGAACGCCTCCTCGCGCCGCTGGATCTCGGCGGCCCCCACGCGGCGCTTGAGCTCGAACACGAGCCCGGCCCGGATCGACTCGACGATCGCGGGCGTTCCGCCCTCCTCCCGGTGCTCGGGATCGTCGAGGTACCGGTGCTCCGACGGGTTGACGTATGCGACCGTTCCTCCGCCGGGAACCGTCGGGACCGGGTTGTCGAGGAGCTCGCGGCGGGCGACGAGGATCCCGGGCGTCCCCGGACCTCCGATCATCTTGTGCGGGGAGATGAACACGGCGTCCTTGTAGCTCGGGCCGCCGGCCTTCGACCCCATCGCGATGTCGACGTACGGCGCGGCCGCGGCGAAGTCCCAGAACGAGAGAGCGCCGAACTCGTGCAGCAGCGACGAGATCCCGTCGGTGTCCGAGACGATCCCGGTCACGTTCGAAGCCGCCGAGAAGCTTCCGATCACGAGAGGCCGGTGCGCGTACTTCTGGAGCTCGTCGCGCAGCTGGGCCTGGTCGATCATGCCGTTGGAGTCCTCGCCGATGACGACGAGGTCCGCGATCGACTCGCGCCACGGCAGCTCGTTCGAGTGGTGCTCGTACGGCCCGATGAAGACGACCGGCCGTTCCTCGCGCGGGATGGCGTCGGACAGCCCGTATCGCTCGTCGAGGCGCGCGGGGAGCCGCAGCTCCAGGATCGACACGAGCTTGTCGATCGCGCCCGTGGAGCCCGAGCCGCAGAAGATCACGGCGTGCTCCTCGTTGCCGCCGACGGCGTCGCAGACGATCGCGCGCGCCTCTTCGCGGAAGCGGGTCGTCTGCAGACCGGTCCCCGACGTCTCGGTGTGGGTGTTCGCGTACAGCGGTAGGACGGCGTCGCGGATGAAGTCCTCTATGAACGTGAGCGAGCGGCCGGAGGCGGTGTAGTCGGCGTAGGTCACGCGCCGGGGGCCGTACGGCCCCACGATCACCTCGTCGTCGCCGATGACGGACCGGCGGATGGTCGCGATGAGTGCGTCGGAGCTCACCGAGCCAGGCTACCTCCGGCCCTCACGTCCGTCCCCGGTTGAGGCCCGGGGCCGCCCCGGCGCTCGCGAGCGCGCGTGCGCTCGTGAGGAAGGCGACGTGCGAGAAGGCCTGCGGGAAGTTGCCCACCTGGCGGCGGCGCCGCGTGTCGTACTGCTCGGAGAAGAGGCCGAGGTCGTTCGCGACGGACGAGACGCGGTCGAAGAGGTCCCGCGCTTCCTCGTGACGGCCGAGCAGGACCAGGCAGTCGACGAGCCAGAACGTGCACATGAGGAACGTCCCCTCGCCGCCGGCGAGGCCGTCGTCGACCGCGTGCGTCCGGTACCGCCGGACGAGCCCGTCCACCATCAGGTCCTCCCGGATGGCGTCGATCGTGTTCGCCATCACCTCGTCGCCCGCCTCGACGAAGCCGACGAGCGGAAGCATCAGCAGGCTCGCGTCGACCTCCGTCTCCCCGTAGGAGCGGACGAAGCAACGGCGCGCGGGGTCGACGCCGTTGCGGAGCACGTCGTCGCGGACGGCGTCGCGCGTCGCGGCCCACTCGCGCGACGGTCCCTCCTTGCCGAAGGTCTCGACCGCCGTGATCCCGCGGTCGAGCGCGACCCACGCCATGACCTTCGAGTGCACGAAGTGACGGGGTCCCGAGCGGACCTCCCAGATGCCGTCGTCGGGCTCGCGCCACCGGCGGCAGACGTGGTCGACGACCTCTCGCTCCAGCGCCCACGCGTGGTCGGACGTCTCGATCCCCTGGCGTCGCGCCGAATGGAAGCTGTCCATGAGCTCGCCGTACACGTCGAGCTGGAACTGCGTGTGCGCCGCGTTGCCCACGCGCACCGGACGCGAGCCGTCGTATCCCTCGAGCGGTAGCTCGACCTCGACCAACCTCCGCTCGCCCAGGACGCCGTACATGATCTGCATGTCCTCCGGATCGCCGGCGACGGCGCGCAGCAACCAGTCGCGCCACGCTCTCGCGGCCGCGGTGTAGCCGTAGTCGAGCAGCGCGTCCAGCGTGAACGTCGCGTCGCGCAGCCAGCAGTAGCGGTAGTCCCAGTTGCGCTCGCCGCCGGGCTGCTCGGGCAGCGACGTCGTGGGGGCCGCGACGATCCCGCCCGACGGCGCGTACGTGAGGCCCTTCAGGACGACGAGGCTCCGGAGGACCTGGTCGCGGCGCGGTCCCTCGCAGTCGGCGCGGGCGGCCCAGGCGTCCCAGAACCGGACGGTCTCGTCGATCAGCGCGGTCGCGCGCCCGGGCGCGACCCTACGAGAGGGCTCGTGGGAGCGGTGATACGACAGCACGACGTCGACCTCGCCGCCCCTCGCGACCTCGAACTCCGACACCACCTCGCCGCGGCGGGCGTCGAGCGGTATCGACGCGAAGAGGTCGAGTGCGTCGGGCCCTCCGACCGCCTCGACCGTGCCGTGGTGCTCGCGCAGCCACGGGACGATGCTGCCGTAGTCGAGCCGCGGCCGGAAGACCATCCGCATCGGCACGCGGCCGTCGACCCCGACGACCCGCCGCACGAACAGGTTCTCCGGGACGGATCCCTCGCCGTCGCCGGGATCGGGCCGTGGCTCGAGCGCGAGGCAGTCCGTGACGGCCACGACACCGTCCGGCGTCTCGAAGGTCGTCTCGAGAACCAGACTGTCGCCCAGGTACCTCCTCGAGCTCGAGAAGTCCCCGGCCGGCCGGAGCGACCACGTACCGCCGGCGTCGTCGTCGAGCAGCGCGCAGAAGCACGCCGGAGAGTCGAAGCGCGGCCAGCACAGCCAGTCGACGGAGCCCGCGGTCGAGACGAGCGCGGCCGACTCCATGTCGCTCAGGAACGCGTAGTCCTCCAGCGGAACGCTCAAGGGCGTGCGGCTACCGCGTCTGGCTCCAGGTCCGCCACGGCATCCGCGCCGACAGCCACAGCAGCCACAGCGGGATCAGCGTCATCGCGCCGAGGACGACGGACTGGATCACGGCCGGCGTGGTGTCGAGGACGTCGAGGTGGCGTACGTGGAAGATCCCGTGGGGGATCGTCGCGACGAGCCACGACACGAGCGCGACCTGGACGAGCCGGCGTCTGGTGACGAGCGCGGCGGCCAGCATCAGCACGCCGTAGCCGAGATAGAAGGCGCCGACGTCGCGCACGAGATGCTCGTTGTACGGGGGGAACGCGGCGACCCACGCGTTGCCGGCCCCGGGGAAGTCTTCGAAGAAGGAACGCGGCCAGATCGTCCCCCACACGCCCGGGAACAATGCCATCGCGGCCACGACGAGGAGGCCGGCGCGCAACCACCGCATGTGGCGTCGATCGCGGCTGAACCCGCCGGTCGAGGTAGTGAGCACCATCGGCTCCCAAGGTACGGGACGCGACCCGCCCGGCGACGGTTTCCGTGTGTTTCGGACGCCCCGCGGGGCTACCGCTCTCAGTCGACGCGGGTCTCGGCCGCCTCTCGGGCCTTCAGCAGCCGTTCGCGACGGCATGCGGCGATCTCGCGCTCGTGGCCGTCGTCGGACCCCGGACGCAGCGCCCGCGTGGCCGGATAGCCGAACCGCCTCATCCCCGCGCGGCAGACGTGCACGACGTGGGCGACCTGGTCGGGCGTCAACGCCGCGCGCCACGCGTCGGCGCGCGCCGCGTCGACCGGACCGAGCGACCGGCTCTTCCACGTCTCCCACGGGAGGTACAGCTGCCCGTCGGGAGCCGCGACGACCTCGGGCGGGTCACGGTCGAGAAAGCGTGCTAGCGAGGCGCGGGCGTCCTCCGGGGCACGCACCACGTCCTCGTACCTCAGCACGAGCGTCCGCTCGGAGCCCAGCGCGTCCACCATCTCGGCGACGTGCAGCTGGTCGAGCCTCCACCGCTCCGCAGCCGCCGCCCACGACTCGTGCGGCCACGCGGCGAGCCACGACGCGACGACCGCCGCGGGATGCCGCACGACCGCGACGAACTTCATCTCGGGTGCGGCCGCCGCGAGGCTCTCCCACCACACGACGTGCGCAGGGGTCTTCTCGCCGTAGACGTCTGCGGGCCCGGCCAGGTGCCGCACGAGGGCCGCGAACAGCTCGAGGATCGAACCGCAGCGCCCACCCAGCTCGGCCACGATCGCGCCGGGGTCGACCTCGAGGTCCCGGGAGTTGTCGAGTCCCGAGTAGAAGGAGATCTCCTCGCGGATCCCGTCCGCGTCCAGCGGGAACGACCGCCGGCGGTAGAGATCGGCTGCGAAGAAGTAGAGGAAGTGGGTCTCGGGTGGGACCGCGACGCCGGGGACCTCGCACGCGAGCCGCTGGACGAGCGTTGTCCCAGACCGCGGCGTCCCCACGATGAGAAAGGAAAGGTCCCCCACTGCGACCTCCGATCGGGTCACCCCAGGGGATCGTAGTCCGATCTACCAGCCGCGGTCCTTCCATTCCTGGAGGTGCGGCCGCTCGGCGCCGATCGTCGTGTCGTCGCCGTGGCCGGGATAGACGAAGGTGTCGTCGGAGAGCACGAACAGCTTCGTCTCGATCGCCTCGATGATCTGCGCGAACGCGCCGGCGTTCCCCCAGGTGTTCCCCGGCCCCCCCGGGAACAGCGTGTCGCCCGAGACGAGGTGGCGGCCGGAGAGGAAGCAGACGCCCCCCGGGGTGTGCCCCGGTGTGTGGAGGACGTCGACCGTGCGTTTGCCGAGGTCGAGGACCATCCCGTCCGCCAGCTCGTGGTCGACCGGGACCGGGTAGGAGTCACCCGGGTGCGCGTACACGGGCACGCGCAACCGCTCGACGAGCTCCGGCAGGGCCTGCACGTGGTCCATGTGGCCGTGGGTCTGGAGGATGCCGACGACCTTGGCGCCCTCGGTTCCGCGGAGGATCGTGTCCGGCTCGAAGCACCCGTCGACGATGAACGCGCGGTGCGTCTCCGGACATTCGAGGACGTAGACGTTGTTCCCCATCGATCCCACGCCGATCTTGCGGACGATCAGGTCGTCGCCCTCGTAGTGGTGGGCCATCTCAGCCGACGACCCGCGCGGGCGCGTCACCGACGGACACGAGCGTGTCGGGGACGACGGTGTGCTTTACGAGCGCGAGCCCGCGGCCCCCGGCGGCGCTCGTCACCCTGCCGACCGTCGTCCCCTCGGACACGACGTCGGCCCCGCGCTCGAGCCCGTCCTCGGACTGGATCGGCGCGACCCGGCGGTTGACCTTGCCCCTGAACTGGATCTTCGCCATCGCCTCCTGCCCGAGGTAGCAGCCCTTGTCGAAGTGGACCGCGCGCGTCTCGATGCCGGCCTCCTGCGGGATCGTCTTCGAGTCCATCTCGTAACCCCAGCGAGGGACGCCGTTCGCGATGCGGATCGCCTCGAGCTCGTCCTCCCCGGCGCGGCGGGCCCCCGCGGCTTCGACGGCGGCGATGGTCGCGTCGACGTCCTGTACGGGGACCCAGAGGTACGCGGCGGGGATGCCCAGCGACGACGTGGGATGGACCACCGCGGCGTCCACGGAGGCGCGGGACCACGCCTCCCCCGCGACGAGCACGAGCCCCATGTCCGCAGAGACGTCTTCGATCTCGACCCGCGTCGCGAACACGTAACGCCCGATCTCGTCCGGCAGCGTCGCGAGGAGGTCGGGCTCGAAGTGCGCGAGCAGAGCGTCGTCCGTCGCGACGACCTCCATGTAGCCGAGCATGCGCCCGTGGGCCGTGATCATCGCGGTCTCGCGCGCCTCGCCGGGCGCGATGTCCTCGAACGCCTGCGTCATGATCTGGTGCAGGAACCAGGCGCGCTGCGGCCCCGTGAACCGCAGCTTCCCGCGACCCGACCGGTCGGCGTAGATCAGCTCTTCCACGACCCCATCTTCTATCCTGCGCCGGTGAACTTCGACCTCCCCGACGAGCTCGTCGCGTTCCGGGAGTCGGCCCGCGAGTTCGCGCGGCGCGAGGTCGCCCCGAGGGTCGAGGAGGCCGAGCGGACGGAGCGAACGCCGCGGGAGCTCTTC
Organism: Actinomycetota bacterium; assembly: GCA_036258555.1. Taxonomy (GTDB): domain Bacteria; phylum Actinomycetota; class CADDZG01; order CADDZG01; family WHSQ01; genus JALZEG01. The sequence goes on from DATADL010000146.1 coordinate 13,207, forward strand.
ACCGCCGCGGGGCGCGCCGGGTTCCTCGGCATCCGCTACCCCGAGTCCGTAGGCGGCGCCGCGGCGAGCTGCCTCGCCGAGACGATCCTGCGCGAGGAGATCGGCTACGTGTGCTCGGGGCTGGGGGCCGCGCTGTCGGTCTCGTCACACCTCGGGACGTATCCCATCCATGCGTTCGGGACCGACGAGCAGCAGGAGCGGTACCTGCGGGGTGCCCTGACCGGCGACAAGGTGAGCGCCTTCGCGCTGACGGAGCCCGACGCCGGATCGGACGTCCGCGCCATCCGCACGCGCGCCGTGCGCTCGGGCGACGGCTGGGTG
>DATADL010000147.1:0-4691 GCA_036258555.1 Actinomycetota bacterium
GCTCGCGACGCGTTGCCCCTCCGCGCCGAGGGAGCGCCCGCGTCCTATGTATGCCTGGTCGGCGATGTTCGCGACCACGACGGCCTCGATCACCCCGACGCCGCCGTCGCTCGGGACCACGAAGATGCTGTCGCGCCGGATAACGATCGCGGCCGGGTCCGTCGTCGTCTCCCAGACGCGCAGGGTCGAGTCGACGACCGGGGGCCTCGACGTGTCCTCCGGCAGTCGCACGACACCGCCGGCGAAATGCCCGCCGTCGAAGCGCGCGTCCACCGCGTAGTAGCGGTCGTCGCCGGTCGCGAGGCCGGCGAACACGTACCGCCCGCGGTCGTCGGTCGTCTTCGTGATGCGGCGCGGCTCCGAGCCGTCGTCGCGCGCGGTCGTCAGCGTGACGCGGACGCCCGGTTGCGCCTCGCCGGTCGTCTCGTTGAGCACGCGCCCGCGGATCGTGCCCTTCTCCGCGGCCCCCGCGGGCGGCGCGAGCGCGAGGACCAGCGCGACGGCGAGCGCGGCCCTCACGTCGCGGGCTGGCACTGCGAGCAGGTCCCGTCCGGCGACCGCAGGCTCCCGCACCGCGGGCACGCGAGACGCCGGCGCATCTCCGCGACCTCCGCCTCGAGCGTCTCGTCGTCGCGGGGAGCCTCGGCCCGCAACGCGTCGAGCTCGACGAGGGCCTGCAGCGCCTCCGCCTCGTACTGCGCGCGCAGCGCGTCGAAGTCCTCGTCGGAGAGCTTGCCGACCAACCGCTCGTTCTCGAGGTCGACGATCGCGGAGAGGGCGGTCGTCTTGCGGGCGTCGAGCTCTCCCTCCCGCGACGGCGCCGGCTCGCCGGGCCCCCGTCTCCCCAACGGGAGGGCTACGTAGGCGAGCGCCGCGCAGGCCAGCAGGGCGACGACGACGACGAGGATCACGACTCCGCCCGCAGCCGGTCGAGCTCGGCGTTCAAACGCGCGGCCGCCTCCGGCGAGGCCGGAGCCGCGACTGCCGCGGCGTCGGGCCGCCGGCGCGCCCAGCGGCGCGCGAGGACGAACGCCGCGGCGACGCCGGCGAGGAGGGCGGCCGCGGGCAGCAGCCACGCGAACAGCCCGCCGCCTCCACTCGGGACCGCACGGATCGAGGGTCCGAACTCGCCTTCGAGGCGCGCGACGATCTCGTCCTTCGTCATCCCGTCGCGGGCCCACTCGGCGATCTCGACGCGCATCTCCTGCGCCGACGAGGAGGGGCAGTCGTGGAGCGTCACGCCGGGGCAGTACGGCGACATGACCTCGCGAGCGACCGCGTTCGCAACGTCCTCGGGGGCCGCGTGCGCGGTCGCCGGCGCGGCGAGGAGCGCGGCGACGGCTGCGAGCGCGAGCGACCTCCTCATCGCGTCGCCACCGCGGGCTCGGGGACCCCGGCCAGGCGCGCCTCGCGGGCGGGCCGGGGCGATCCTCCTGACAGCAGCACGACCATGCCGGCGAGCATCACCGCGGCGCCGGCCCAGATCCACCACGTCAGCGGGTTGACGAACGCCCGGATGACCGCGTCGCCGCTCGAGTCGAACTCGGTGACGACGACGTAGAGGTCCTCGACGGGCGTCGACCGGATCGCGACCTCCGACTGGGGCTGGTTCTGCGCGCGGTGAAGGTTGCGCTGGGGGTAGAGCGCCGCGACGCGCTCGCCGCCGCGGAACACGCCGATCGTCGCCTGGAACACGTCCTTCTCGTCGGTGGTCGACGAGTCCAGCTCCTCGAAGACGAGCTCGTAGTCGCCGACCGGCATCGAGCCGCCCTGTGGCACGACCGCCTGGCGCTCGACCTTGCCGGACGAGCCGGCGAAACCGATGACGATCAACACGACGCCGAGGTGCACGACGTATCCGCCGTACCGCCTGCGGTTCCTCGACACCGCCCGGACCAGCGCCGAGTGCCACGGCAGCCCTGCGCGCGTCCGGTAGATGCGGCTGCCGCGGGCGAACTCGGCCGCGATCGCCACCGCCGTGAACGCGCACAGCGCCACGGCGAGGAGCGCCCCCGTGCTGTCGACCCCCGCGACCCACAGCGCGATCGCCGTGGCAGCTCCGGCGGCGAGGGGGACGCGCACGACGCGGGCGAACGCGCCGCGGCTCATCCGCCGCCACGAGATCAGCGGCCCGATCCCGGTCAACAGGATCAGCGCGAGCCCGATCGGCACGAAGACGGAGTTGAAGAAGGGTGGCCCCACCGAGAGACGCGTGCCGCTCACGAGCTCGGCGACGATCGGATAGATCGTCCCCCAGAGAACGGCGAACGCCGCCGCGAGGAACAGGACGTTGTTCGCGAGGAAGGCCGACTCGCGCGACAGCAGCGAGTCGAAGCGGTTCTCGCCGCGCAGCGAGTCCAGGCGCCACGCGACCACGCCCAGCCCTCCGACGAGCATCAGCGCGAGGAACGGCAGGAACCACTTCCCGATCGGCCCTTCCGTGAACGTGTGGATGCTCGACAGGATCCCGGAGCGCGTGAGGAACGTCCCGAAGACGGCGAGGACGTAGGTGAGGACGATCAGGGAGACGTTCCAGACCTTGAACATCCGGCGCTTCTCCTGGATCACGACCGAGTGCAGGAACGCGGTCGCCGTAAGCCACGGCATGAACGACGCGTTCTCGACCGGGTCCCAGGCCCAGTAGCCGCCCCAGCCGAGCTCCGTGTAGGCCCACGCGCCGCCGAGCACGATGCCGACCGACAGAGCGCTCCACGCGAACAGCGTCCAGCGTCGCGTGGACCGGAACCAGGAGTCGTCCGACCGTCCGGCGAGGAGCGCGGCGATCGCGAACGCGAACGGGATCGAGAACCCGACGAAGCCCGTGTAGAGCAGCGGCGGGTGCACGACCATCCCCGGGGACTGCAGCAACGGGTTCAGGCCGTTCCCGTCCGGCGGGATAGCCGACAGCGTCGTGAAGGGGTCGGCCGGCGCGACCAGGAGCAGCAGGAAGAACACCGCGATGCCCGCGAGGACGGCGCCGGCCCATCCGGCGAGCCGCGACCCGGCGCGCCGCGCGCCTCGGACGGCGACGGCAGAGAACACCGTCAGCAGCAGCGTCCAGAACAGCAGCGATCCCTCCATGCCGCCCCACAGGGCCGCGACCAGGTACCCGCCCGCGAGCGACTCGGACGAGTAGTTCACGACGTACTCCACGGAGAAGTCGTGGAGGACCAGCGCGTTGAGCAGCGCGAGGGCGGCGAGTGCCGTGAAGCCCGCGGTCGCGTACAGGGCTCGCGTGCCGGCAAGGGCGAGGTCCGCGCGGCCGCGCCGCGCCCCGAGCGCGCATGCGACGAGCGCGATCACCGCGAACGCGAGGGCCGCGATCAGAGACGGATGCCCGAGCCCCGCTAGAGAGCGCATGGAAGCGTGACCGCCGCCGCGGTCAGGCCTTCGCCTTGAACTTGGAAGGGCACTTCGCCAGGACCTGGCTAGCGGTGAAACGGTCGCCGTCGTACTTGCCCTGCGCGACGACCTCGACCTCGGACGACCCCGCCTTCATCGCGGTCCAGAACGCGTCGGGGAGGGTCTCTTCGGTGACGACGGTGACGGCGGTCCTGCCGTCCGTGATGTCGAAGGTCGTCCGGAGCCCCTCGTTCACGACCGACTCGGGGACGACGTTGCCGTTCACCCGGTACTCCTCGGCCCCCGCGGCGAGGCTCGCCGTCTCGAGCTCCGAGGTCGTGTAATAGAAGGAGGTCGCGTTCGGCCGGGTCATCGCCCATACGACGAGACCTACGAGGGCCAGAAAGATGATCCCGCCCCCTACGGCGAACTTGGCGCGCCGTTTCGGCGAGCCCGCGGTGGGAGACTGCATTTGGATGAGCAAGATTACCGAACGGCCACCCTTGCGCCGGGGGCCGGCGGGATCGGAGGCCCGGCCGAGGCGGGACACGCTGCGGCACGCCCTCGGGCTCGAAGCGCTGAGCCTCTCCTACAACGTCCTCGAAGCGGGCGTCGGGATAGCCGCGGGGATCGCCGCCGGGTCGGTTGCGCTCGTCGGGTTCGGCCTGGACGCCGTAGTCGAGTCGGCGTCGGCGGGCGTCCTGATCTGGCGCCTCGGAACCGAGCGCCGGGGCCGCCGGACCGCCGAGGAGGCGGAGCGGAAGGCCATCCGGCTCGTAGCGGTGGCGTTCGGTCTCCTCGCGCTTTACGTAGGGGCCCGCAGCGTCCTCGACCTGATCGCCGCCACCCGCCCGGACGAGAGCACGATCGGGATCGTCCTCGCCGCGCTGTCGCTCGTCGTGATGCCGGTGCTCGCACGGGCGAAGCGCGCCGCCGCGCGGGAGCTCGACAGCCGGTCCCTGGAGGGCGACTCGGCCCAGACGATGCTGTGCACGTACATGTCGGCGGTCCTGCTGTTCGGGCTCGCGGCGAACTCGCTGTGGGGGTGGTGGTGGGCCGACCCCGTCGCGGGCCTGGCGATCGCGGCGCTGGCGGCGCGCGAGGCGCGCGAGCTCTGGGTCACCGAAGACGTCTGCTGCTCTTGAGCGGATTCGACGTCACGCCGATGACGCAGGCCGAAGCCGAGACGATCGCCGCGTGGCGCTACGAGCCGCCGTACGACTTCTACGACTTCGCCGCGGATCCGGAAGACCACGCCGAGATCCTCGACCCGGCGCGCCGGGAGGGCGACTACCACTCGGTCCACCGCGGCGACGAGCTCGTGGGGTTCTTCTCGTTCAAGGTGCACG
>DATADL010000148.1:0-2064 GCA_036258555.1 Actinomycetota bacterium
CCCCTCGGCGACGACGAAGAACCGCGACGGCGTCACGCTCCCACGGAGCACCTCACGCACCTCTTCGGTCGCCGCGACGTACACGCCGGAGAACGCGAAGTCGTTCCCGCTCAGGGCGACGATCTCCTTGATCGTGCCCTCACCCGTCAACGGGTTAAGGATGCTCACGCGGTCGCCGACGTCGACGAGGCTGCCCTGCGGGCCCCCTCCCTCGAGCAGGAAGAACTCCGGCACTATGGCCGCGTCGGGGTCGTCGAGCAGCGCTCGCCACGCGTCGGCGTCGGTGTCGAAGCGGGGCGCTCGCTCCTCGAGCGCCGGCGGTCCGCCTTCGACGAAGTCCTCGCCGATGCCGGTGATCGTCCACTGCGACGGCGGCTCCTCGGTGGTCGCGTCGGGCAGCGCGAAGAGGGCGATGCCGTAGTCGAGCGGCGTCACCGACTCGACGCCCTCGACCGCCTCGAGCTCACGCGCGCTGGGCGGGTTGCTCGTCGACGACTCCGCGAGGATGTCGTAACCGCCTGCCTCGCGCCGTGTCGTGTCCTCGACCTGGCCCCCGAAGATCCGAGCGAGCACGGCGATGAACACCATCGTGAACACGACGAGCGAGAACATCCCCAACGTGAGCCCGGTCCGCACGCGCCGGGCGAGCGGGTAGGCGAGGCCGAGTCTCAGCGCGAGCCTGCCGGCCGCGAAGCGATGGAGCGCGCCCTCGAGGTTCTCCTGCGTCTGGCTCAGCAAGACGACCCCGGAGACGTTCAGCAGCACGCCCTGCAGCACGAAGACGAATATGTCCCCTCCGTCGAGGATGCGGCCGCCGAGGAGCGCGTTGCCGAAGACCCCCCAGGCGAGCCCGATCACGGCGACGACGAGGACCGCCGACCGCCGCGTGACGGCGCGCCGCAGGAGCGGCAGCAGGCAGAACGCGCACAGCGGAGGCCCGAGCAGGAGGCCGGCCCACGCGTCGTCGGAGGGGAGGCTCGTCGCGAACCACGCCGCGGCGGCCGCCGCACCGAGCGATCCCGCCACGAGCGTGGACGTGCGCGCCCTCTCCTGCTTCGGGTCGGGCAGGTCGCGGATCGCGCGGATCACGTTGAGGCGGCTGATCCTGAGGCTCGTCCCGAAGACCGTCACGAGCGAGATCAGCACCCCGATGCAGAACCCGGTGACGATGCTCGCGGGCTCCATCGAGAACCGCAGGTCCAGCGAGAAGTCGCCGATCCCGCCGAAGATCGGCGCGGCCACGACGACGATCGCGTAGCCGACCCCGATGCCGAGCAGCGCGCCCAGGAGCCCCGACGGAAGCGAGTAGAGCGCTCCCTGGACGTAGAACGTGCGGACCAGGTCGGAGCGCCGGAGGCCGACCGCTCGCAACATGCCGAGCTGCGACTTACGTTCCTCCGCCAGCATCACGAAGATGTTCACCAGCAGCAGGACGCCGGCGACGACGGCGAACGAGCCGATCCCGAGGAAGAGCTCCGAGAACATGTCGCCCTGCTCCTCCGCGGCGTCGAGGACGTCCTCCTTGTAGGTCTCGACCCGCAAGGCGTCCAGGGTTCCCGTCACGCGCTCGCGGATCAGCCGCGCGACGTCGTCCGACAGCGCGGCCCCCTGCTCGACGCCGCCGCGGTTCGACACGAGGACGGAGGTGATCGGGGGCCGCGCGCCCTTCGGCACGCGGCCGCTCACGACGTCCGACAGCGTTCCCGGCGCGACGAACGCGTTGGGCGAGACGCTCTCGAACCCGGTCCAGAACCCCGCGATCCCGAGGCGCGGGAGCACCCGGACGACCTCCAACGTCAACGACCTGCCGTACAGGAACGCGGTGACGTCGTCGCCCGTCGCGACCTCCAGCGTCTCCGCGAGGTCTTCGGTCACCGCGACCTCGCCGGGTCCGGGGGTCGCCCCCGAGATGCCGGTCGCGGCCGGATCGCCGCCGAAGGAGCGCGCGGCGTCGAAGTCGACCTCCACCAGCTGCGCGTCGGGCTCGGCCAGTGTCTCGTCGCCCTGCGTCACCGACAACGACGCCTCGGCGCGCAGCATCGTGACGACGCCGTCGATGCGCGG